>CAMCNO010000006.1 GCA_945876285.1 uncultured Clostridia bacterium
GTCAGGCGAGGGCCTGTTGGTAATGCCTGGGACCAGGGGTCCTGAATAGTTACAAAATTTAAAGATTTTGCGGGATGCGGCATAAGTGAAGAAAATCATTGGAGCCAGCAGTCAATTGAGACCGCTGGCTCCGATAATTTTTGTGTATGTGGAGAAAGAATGATTTTTACGCCTGCAGGCTACAGGGAAGCGTTCTTTGCCGGAAATATATTCCCGGGTCACCGTGTTTCCAGCAGCGCCAGCAAGTCCTCCTTGGACATACTGAGAATGCCGCTTTCTTCTGCACCGGAGATGGTGTCCATCAGAGCGGCCTTTTTGTCCTGGAGCTCCAAAATTTTCTCTTCAATGGTGTCCTTGGTGATGAGCTTGTAGACCTGCACATGAGCCTGCTGACCAATTCGGTGAGCACGGTCAGTAGCCTGATCCTGAGCAGCTTGGTTCCACCAGGGATCGTAGTGGATGACCACGTCCGCCGCTGTCAGATTTAACCCAGTTCCCCCGGCCTTCAGAGAGATCAGGAAGACAGATGCTTCGCCGGCGTGAAAGGCTTTCACCAGCTTTGCCCGCGTCTCCTTGGGTGTTGAGCCTTGCAGGGTAAAGCTGGAGATTTGCAGCTCGTCCAGCCGCGCCCGAATTCTGTCCAGCATGGAGGTGAACTGGGAAAACAGCAGGATCTGATGCCCGTTTTCCACCATAGCTTCGCACAGCTCGATGCAGGCGTCCAGTTTGCTGGTGGAGCCTTCGTAGTTCTCGAAGCAGAGATTTGGGTCGCAGCAGATTTGCCGCAGCCGTGTCAGTGCAGCAAGAATCTGCAGTTTGCCTTGATCCTCTCCGAGATTTTCTTTGATGGCATGTACACAGGAATAATACGTTTTTTGTTCCTCTTCGGAAAGAGCGATCCGGCGGATATGTTCTTCCTTTGGCGGGAGTTCCTTCAACACGTCTTTCTTTAGCCGCCGCAGCATGAAGGGCTGCACCAGCCGCCGAAGCTGGGTGGAAGCCTCCGGATTTTTGCTTTTTACAATAGGCTTTTCCAACTTCTCCCGAAATGCGGTATTGGAGAACAGATAGCCGCTCATGAGAAAATCAAAGAGATTCCACAGCTCACTGAGCCGGTTTTCGACCGGAGTACCTGTCAGAACAAACCTCTGACAGCAGGAAATCCGCTTGACTGCCTTGGATGCCAGCGTGGAACTGTTTTTAATGTGCTGGGCCTCATCCAAAATGCAGCAATAAAAGTCCAGCGCTTCGTATTCGGCAATGTCCTGCCGCAGCAGCTCATAAGAGGTGACCCATACATCCGCATCGCCGCTGTCGGCGCGCAGAGCCTTTCGCTCTGCGGCGTTTCCTAAGATCAGACGGGCGGATAGCTGGGGAGCAAATTTTTGTAGTTCCTCACCCCAGTTGTAAATCAGGGAGGCAGGGCAGATCACCAGACTGGGATGTCCAACCGTTTCTTTCGGCACAGTGGACAGGAAGGCGATTACCTGCAACGTTTTTCCAAGGCCCATCTCATCTGCGAGAATGCCGCCAAAGCCATAGGATTCCAGCGTCTTCAGCCACTGAAAACCAACTTTCTGGTATGGTCGCAGCACAGATTCCAAATTGCCCGGCAGGGCATAGTCTCCTTCGGAGACGGCTTTGAAATTGCGAATCATGCTCCGGAACTGGCTGTCACGGCGGACCTGGATTCCTTCTTTATCGGAGAGAAGTGCGTCTAGGTACAGGCCTCGATAGGCGGGCAGGGTGATGGTGTCATGGGAGAGATCCCGCTTGGAGAGCTGAAGCATCTGCGTCATCTCGGCAAGCTTTTCACATGAGGAACCGTTCAACTCCAGATAGCGCCCATCAGCGAGACGATGATATTTTTTGCGCAGCAACAGACTTTGGTACAGCGCCGAAAGTTCCTCCGGAGGGAAGCCGCCGGTGTCCAGATCCAGTGTCAGCAGGCCGTCAGACACCGATAATCCGACGCTGGCAGGGGATGGCTGAATACGCCGCCGGTTCAGACGGTCGCTGAAATATACTTCGCCCATGTTTCGGAAAGCATCCAGAGACTGGGTGAGAAAATCGTAGGAGGCATCTTCTCCCTCCAGTGTAAATTGACTGCCTTTCGGCTGGAAATACCGCTGCGCCAACGCTGTCGCACTGCTCTCCGTCTTGATATCCCGCCTGATCGAATCGGTGTGAGATGGCTTGTCCGACAGCGTGATCTCCCGGGTGCCATAGCGAAATGCCAGCTTCAGAGACAGCGTATCGCCGTCCATGTCAAAGTAGAAGCAAACCGTGCATTCCTCAGGCATGTAATCCTGAAGCAGATGACCGGGGTCGTCCACTTCAACATACTCCTCGATCTCGGGCAGAACACAGCTGCAGAAAGTGGGGAGATCCTGCAGTGAGAGCTGCAAGGTATTCTTTCTCTGAGCCAGCATCGGATATACCTTATCACGAAAGCTGCTGCTGCACTGCAGAAGGGTCTCTCCGCAAAAAGCATACAGACTGCGGCAGCTGCCGAAAAACTGACAGGGGAAGGGTGTTTTAATCTCAAGAAGCGCATTTTTATCCTTTTTTTCCAAATGGATGCTAATCTTGGGATCTCCCTGAGCAAAAGTCACGGATTTGCCGCCGTTTGTTTCCACCAGCTGATCGGATAGGAATGCAAACCAACGATCAAAAGAATCGCCGGTGAAAGTAATTTCGTTTTTCAGGTAATTGGGTGGGGCGTAGCCGTAGGACAGGGAAGAGTATCGCATGGATCGAAATTCTCCGTACTCATTCATCATCAGGGTAATCATTTCCTGTGAGCGGGGATCAAAGTTCTCAATGCTGTGATCCAAGGTCAGACCTTTGCCGTAGGCCACTGTATTTCGGTGATCCACATTGCTCAAAAAATCCCTGATGTTCTTTACAACGTAGAGTTTTTCCCGCCCAACCCGGAAGGAGAAAGCAGGGTAATCGTCCTGATATTGGTTTTTGATATCCATCACAGGCACCAGCCTTGCGGAGACCTCCGGCATATCGGACTTCTGCTTGCTTTTGTCCAGATAGCGTTTCAGCAGTGCTTGCGCATAGTAGTCGCTTTGTGACGAGACATCTTTGGGAGCATCCTGCACATAGGCGATCATAGCGGCGGCTACATGCTTGCACCTTCCCATATCATCGAAGCGGGGACAAGTACAGCTGATACGATAATAATTGTCGTCATAATCCTGAAAGTGCACCTGATAATCATCATTGCCCTCTACAGTGCATGTGACGAGCGTGTGGCCGTCAACGTTCGAACACTTCATATCCTGGACTCTGCCATGCCGAACGTAGTCTAACCCACGTGCATAGTCTTTGGGAGAAAACCACCGCTGTATGGTTTTTAAGTCTAGATCCATAATATCGGCACAGGTACACCGTCCAGATTCGAAACTGGGCGGTGAGGAATTGCCAGCCCTCCTTTGATTTAGCAAACGCTCCGCCTGCTTTCTCGCTGTTCTTCCTGGTTTTTTCTGTTAGTATACCAAGTTTACGGGAAAACGGCAAGTCATTCCGCTCCGATGGCAAAGGTGATTTCTGCTCCTTGTTTGGAAGTATCTTGACCTTCGCAGTAGCGTTAAATTCATAATTTCACCACCTTTCATACTAATCAGCCATTCGGTCACTTTGCGTCCGCACAAATAGGAATGAAAGAGCGCAGACAAACGGCTGCCTTTCTTGTAAAATCCCACTGGGATAGAGCTTCGTGAATAGCTTTGGTGGGGTAACACCCATCAGAAGCATTTCTCCCTGCGTCCAGAAGCCCCGTCTGAAAAGACGTCGCAGACGTATGTCAGGCGGGGTAATTCACGAGAACTTCTTTTCCACAGAGCCGAATTTTCTGGGGGCGCTCTTTGTAGAAAGTGTTCGTGGCGGAGAAAACTGTTCCTTTGAATATGATGCCGAATGGTTGAAAAGCAGCTCACATTATCTGCACCTTGACCCAGACCTTCAACTCTATGAAGGGCGACAGTCCCCTGCTGGCAAAAAAATGTGTTCGGACTGTTCGCCGACTCTTCTCCAGACCGTTGAGGCCGTCTGCTCATGACTCGCAGGGAGAGGATTCTGGCAGAGGATGTCTGCCTGGTCTTTTGCGAAAATTTTCTTGTGAACTACTCGGCTGAATAACCGAGTAGTTCACACGGGCAATCTCATCCGGGCGCTGAAAGATTTACAGGCGGCTCCTGCCAACAAAACAAGCCGAGTGCCGGGCAGAAATCTGTCCGGCACTCGGCTTGTTTTTTGTATCCTCAAATATATACCGCATCAAATGCCCAGGGCATCCATAAAGCTCACCAGCATTTTTGCCGCCTGGGCGCGGGTGGCAGTACCGCGCGGGGCAAGCGTACCATCGGCCTTGCCGCCGAGGACGCCTACCGCCACCGCCCAGCGCATGGCGTCCGCGGCGTAAGCGGACACGCCGGATGCATCGGGAAAACGGCTCAAGTCCGCCCGGGCGGAGGTATCATACCCCATGGACGAAGCATAGCGGTACAGCAGCGCCGCCAGCGCCTCCCGGGTGATACCGGCGGAAGGGCGGAAGCTGCCATTGTCCCCCAGAACGATCTGCTCGTCAGCCGCCCACCGGGCCGCCGCGGCGTACCACGCGTCAGCGGGGACATCGGCGAAAGAGGATGCTCCGTCTATCACAGCACTGCCGTCCGTGCCCTGATGGAGACGGGACAGCATCACTACGAACATAGCCCGGGTCACCGGGGCGTTGGGCGTGAAATTGCCGTTCCCGGTGCCGCCGGTCAGGCCCCGCTCGGTAGCCTGCCGCACCGCGTCCTCGCACCATGCGCCGGAGGGCACGTCCCGGTAGCTCGCCGGCGCGGTGCTGAGGGTCAGCAGATTCTGGGCGAACAGGTCCGTCACCACCAGCGTGTCGCCCTGAACCAGCAAGCCTCTGGGCTGTACCGGCGCCTCGGGCGTCTGCTTGGCGGAGGCCATGGTGGTCACCCGGCCATTCGCCAGCCTGCGCACAGCGTGGTTGCCGGTGTCGGCAATATACACCGTACCGTCACTTCCCACGGCCACGCCCTGAGGATGGTCGAACCGGGCCTTTGCCGCGGGGCCGTCAACATAGCCGCCCTCGTATTCGCCGTCGCCCAGCGGCACGCCGTCGCCCGCCAGAACTTCCATTCTGCCGTTCTTGACCCGCAGGATGCGGCTGCGGCCGGTCTCCGCCACATACAGCGCTCCATCGGCCCAGCACAGGCCCGTGGGGTCCGCCAGTCCGGTGAGGACCGTAGTCACCTTGCCCTTGGCGTCCATTTTTCGGATGGCGCCGTTGCCAGTATCCGCGATATACAAAGCGCCGTCATCGTCCGCGGCCAGACCCGTGGGACGGTTAAAGGAGACCTGCTTCCCGGTGCCGTTGGCCTTTCCGGCCTTGCCGCTGCCGGCGGCAGTGCGGACACTGTCACCGTTGATGTAGCGGATGACGTTGGCCGATGCGTCGGAGACGGCCCAGCCGTCCAGGAAGGGCGCGATGGCCCAAGGCTCCATGAACAGTGCCGTGGAGCGGGTGCCGTCCTCGTATTTGCCTATCGGTTCGCCGTCCAGCCCCGGCACGCTGATTTGTCCGGCAAAGCGGGAGACTTCTCCGTTCTCCACCCGCCAGACCACCTTGTTAAAGGTGTCCGTGACCAGCAGGGCATCGCCGTCTTGAACAATGCCGGAGAGGGCGCCGCCGGAAAAGTCCGCCGGGGTCAGGGCGCCGGCGGTGACGGTCAGCGCCATGACCGCCGTCAGCAGCAGGGAAATGATTTTCCGTTTCATTGTGTATCTCTCCTTTTCAGGATGAAATATGCCATCAGCCGCCGCGGCGGCAGTTTCGTTTCAGGGAATCTAGGGTCAGGGTCTCAAAGCCCTCGGCCTTGCCCTTGAGCTTAATGGAGCCACCCAGAGACGTGGTCTCCGCCCGGTTGCCCAGGGCGTCCGCCACGGCCCGGGAGATGAGCACCTTGCCGCCGGGGGCGTTGGCCTCCAGCCGGGCGGAGGTGTTCACCGTGTCGCCGATGGCGGTGTAGTCCATCCGCTGGGGGGCGCCGATGTTACCCACAACGGCGGGGCCTGCATGGACGCCTACGCCAAAGCTGACAGTGCGGCCGTATTTGGCCTCCAGCTCCTCGCCCAGGGCCTTGGAGCCCTCCACCATGTCCATGGCGGCGCAGCAGGCCAGGTACACCGCGTCCTCCTGGGGCAGAGGCGCGTTCCAGAAGGCCATGGTGCAGTCGCCCACGAACTTGTCCAGCGTGCCGTGATAGCGCATGATGCACTCGGTGGTCAGCGTCAGGTAGCGGTTCAGAATTTCCACGATGGTGGTGGGGGGCAGGGCCTCGCTCATGGTGGTGAAGCCCCGGATGTCCACGAACAGCACCGCGATGTCAAACAGTTTGCCGCCCAGGTCCTCGGCACTGCCGCCCTGGACCAGCAGTTCTTTCAAAATCGCCGGGTCCACATAGCGGCCAAAGGTGTCCGTGACCCGGCGCTTTTCCTTTTGGGCCCGGATGTAGTTGGCCGCCACGGAGCCGATGAACAGCACCGTCACCGCCAGGGGCACCCACAGCACATGGAGCACCCAGCCCGCCCGGTACATCGCCGCGCACAGGCCCGCCCATCCGGCGGACATCGCCAGCCAAACCAGCAGGGAGGAGCCTACCCGCCTGTCGTGGAACCAGATGAGGGCCAGGGCGCTGATGAGAAACAGCAGCGCCAACTGGAGCGCCCGGGAGACCTCCCGGGGCAGGAATCCAGCGCGGTAGGCGTCGATCTGATTGGCCTGAATTTCAATGCCGTACATGGGGGCGGCGTGGTCAATAGCCGTGCGGTACTCATCCTGGAGCCCGGCGGCGTAGGGGCCGATGAGCACGATCTTTCCCGCGAAGTAAGACGGGTCCACCGCGCCGTCCAGCACGTCCAGGAAGGACACGCCGTCGTAATAGCCGCCGGGAGCGACGGAATAGGGCAGATAGAAGAAGCCGTCCGTTGTCTCCGGCAGAGGCGTCACGTCCAGGCCGTGACAGGCGGCGTAGCGCTCGTAGACCGTGCGGGCGAAGGAGTTCACCCGCTCCCCCGCCGGGGTGTCCACATAGAGCAGGGCGTGACGGATGATGCCGTCGCCGTCCGCCATGGTGTTGATATGACCGGTGCCCGTGAGGTTGGCCAGGGCGTCAAAGGGCTCGTCCCAGGCCAGCACGGCCCGGGTGTCCATGTAGAAGCCGTCGCCGCCCTCCACCAGGCCGCTGCCGAAGGTGGCAGCGGCGGCGGTGACCACATTGCCGCCCAGCTCGGCGGCGTCAGCCAATGCCGCGTCGCCGTCGGGGTCGGCGCTCTCCCCCACATACAGCACGTCAATGCCGATGACGGCGGGAGCCTGCTCCGGGTCAGAGTTGAGATAGTTGATGGCGTCTGCCATGTAGGCGCGGGGCCAGGGCATGGGGCCCAGGGCGTCCAGCGCCCGCTGGTCCATACCGATGACTACGATCTCGCCGTCAGCGGCGGCGGGGCGCTGGTACAGCGCGTCGCTCACCGCGCCGTCCGGGCTGTCCAGCAGCCCGAACCCGGCGACGGCGGTGAACAGGGCGGCCACAAGAAGGGACGCCGCCAGAGTGCGGATGGTTCGTTTCATGGGTGGATACCTCAGCCGCCAGGAGTGGGGCTGGTCACAGAATAATAACCGTCGGAATCAGGGCCGGACCGAGTACCGCTGAACATTTTATAGAGAATACCGGAGTCTTTTGCCCTCAACACGACATTATTATCATTGCCGTCAGCGTTTCCAAATGTAGCATTACCGGAAACAGGAAGCGCCTGAATCTCATCCCCCGTCGCCGTAATGACGGCACTGCCGAAAATGTTGACCGTGGCTTGGCCGGTATTTTGGATACCATAGTCATAGCCATCCACGGCGCCGCCGGACACCGTGACACTGCCGGATTCAGCTTGGATGGCGGTTCCGATGCTGCTGGTGACCGTACCGCCGGAGATGCTGACCGTGCCGCCGCTTACATGGATGGGGAAGCCCTTCGTACTGGTGACGGTGCCTCTGTTCAGCGTCAGGGAGCCGCTGGAAACCAGGATGGTGTCGAAACCCACGTCATATTCGTCGGCGGGCTGGGCGGAGGTCAGCTTGCCCTTCTGGTCATCAGAGGAGTCCTTGATGGTGAAGGTTGCATTGAGGCCTAATCCATCCACTCCGCCAACGTACAGAGCGGCATTCAGTTCAGCGGTGCGGCCGTTCAGGTCCAGCGTCACATTGGACACGTTGACGTTGCCTCCCGGTAGAGTGCCATCCACGCCTTGCGATTCTTTCTTGCCCAGCAGGGTCACAGTGGTATCCGCATACCAGCCGGGCATTTCCCCGGCAGGCGCCAGCCAGCACACAAAGCCGTCGTCATTTCCCACCATGGCGTAGAGCTGGTCCCTGCGATGTTCCGTGTAGGTGCCGCCCATGCAGATGAGCTGTCCCATCTCTGTTACGGCAAAATCGCCGCTGTTTTCAAAGCTGCCCATCAGCTGAATGCTGCCGAAGCGGGTGCCATCGTCCGTCGAATCAGTGGCTGCCATGAAGGTGACGGTGCCGGTGTTTGTCAGGGTGCCCGTTACCTCCAGACGGCCCGCCAGCTCCAGCGTGCCGCTGTTGTTCAGGGAGCCCTCCACGAAAAGGAACTGATCCGCTCCCACTGTAAAGGTTCCGGACTGAATGACCAGCGTCTGACCGGACGGCACCGTGCAATCGCTGGTCAGGGTAATATCCGCAGTTATGTTAATGGGCGTTAGACCGGCCTCCAGAGCCGCCACCAGTTCCTCTTCCGATGTCACGGAAGGGGGATCCGGCTCCGTGGGAGGCGTTTCCGGTTCCGTGGGAGGCGTTTCCGGCTCCGTGGGAGGCGTTTCCGGCTCCGCGGGCGGCACATAGGGCTCGTCGTCATCGTCATCATCGTCCTCCACCGGGCTCTGGAATACCTGATCCACGTCATCGGCCGCGATCTTGTTCAGGTCTTGCTGGATCTTTTGATTCGCCGCGTTGGCGGACGCCTGCTCGTTTTCCAGGCGAGTCCAGGCGTCCCCGATGATCGCCGGGACGGAAAGCTGAGACTTTGCTGCAATTTTCTGCTGCAAAGCAGGATTCTTTTCCACCTCAACGGCCACAAAGCCGGGAACCTGCTTCTCCTGCAAGTTCGTTACGGTCAGCGTCATCTGCCTGCCGGCCTGGTCGAGCCCCTTCAGGGTCGCCGTGGCGGTCTGGCCGCTAGTGATGGTCGCCTGCCGCATCTGGCCGGTGGCGGGCTCCGAGCTGGTGACCGTCAGCGTACCCTCCAGCAAATGGACGCGGGAGGTGAAGCGGTTTGTCACTTCAACCCAGCCGGAGGTACCCCGGACGCCGGTGACCATGGTGGAGGTGCGGATATTCAGGCTCTCGTCCTTATCCACCGGGGCCGAAACATTGAAGAACAGCTTTCCGGCGGTGGCCGTCAGCTCCAGCTTTTTGCCGGACTTCTGCACCTCGGCCTTGCTGGAGGCGTCCAGCTTCACGGCCTTGGTGCTGTCCAGGCTCACATAGGCGTAGCTGTCCTTCTCCGTGGAGATGGTATAGCCGCTGTACAGCCGCATCCCCTTGGTGACGGTCACGCTCTTGCCGGAGGCATTGCTCACCGACACGGTGCCCTCCGTCTTCTCCAGCCGCAGCGTGGCGGCGGTCTCCGCTGCCGCTGCCGGAAGCGCCAGGCTCCACAGCAGCAGGAGCGACATCAGAATGGACAGCATTTTTTTCATATTGCTTCCTCCCACGCCCTGCTTTCCTCAAACAGGGCCAGTATTTCTTCGTCCAGGCTCCCCTCCCGCACCATGCTGTGCAGGATGGCGAGGGCCTTTTCCACCGGCATCGGTGGCTTGTAGGGACGGTCCCGGGCGGTCAGCGCGTCGAACACATCCAGGATGGTCAGCAGCCGCACCTCCCGGGGCAGGGACTCCGCCGTCCGGTGGTCGGGATAGCCCGTGCCGTTGAGCAGCTCATGGTGGGCGGCGGCCCACTCCGGCACCTGGGCATATTGCCTGGGAAACGCCACCTGCTCCAGAATGCGGGCGGTGGCGGTGACATGGCCCTCCATCACGGCCCGCTCGGCGGCGGTAAGGGTGCCCTTGCGGACGGTCAGGCAGACCCGTTCCTTCTCTGTCAGCCAGGGACGGGCTTCGCCATTTTCATCGGTATAGGTCCGCTTTGCCAGGTCCTCGATGGCGGCGATGCTCTCATCCGGCAGGAACCCGGCGGTGTTGGCCTTGCGGATCAAAGCCAGGGCCTCCTCCCGCTCCGCCGTTCTTGCGGAAAACGCGGCTTCATCCAGGCGGCCCTCCAGCAGGGCGATGCGATCCAGCAGGGCCATGATGGCAAACCGGCTTTCCACCCGCTCCAGGGCGGGACCCAGGCGGGTGGCCTTGTCCATGACCTCCAGCGGGACCACCAGTTTGCCGACGTCATGGAGCCACACGCTCAGCAGGAAGGAGCGGCGGCGGTCGGTGTCAAAGCTCCAGTCGTTCCCGGTGCGCTCCAGCCAATCCAGGAACCGGGCGGCATATTTCACCATATTGCGGGTGTGGTTGGCATTGTACGGCGTGCGCTGGTCGATGGCGGTGGACAGTGCGCCTACCAGGGAGTCCATCAGTTCGGTGATCTGCTCGGCGTACTGCATATTCGTCAGGCTGATAGCCGCCTGGGAGGCCAGCGCGGTGACCAGCGGTTCCATTTCAGGGATGAAGTCCGTGGGCTGCCCGGCCTCCGTCAGCGCGTTGATGAGCTGCAGCACACCGATGAGCCCGCCCCTGTCGTTGGTCAGGGGCACCACCAGCATGGAGCGGGTATGGTATCCGGTCATGGCGTCGTACCGCCGGGCACCGGAGAAGTCAAATTCCCGGTCCTGATGGACGTCCGGCACATTGATGAGACGGTTTTCCAGCACCGCTCTGGCGCAGACGTGGGACGGCTTCAGCGGCACCGGCGGCAGAGTGATGGGGGCGTCGTGTCCCCCCTGGCGCAGGCCGAAAGACCGGGTCACCATGCGGCAGAAGTGGAGGCCGTCTTCCTCCAGCAGGTACAGCGTGCCGCCGTCGCAGACGGTGAGATCCATGGCGGTGTCCAGGATACGGGATAGCAGCGCCTCCCGATCCCGCTCCGCCGACAGAGCGGCGCAGATATCCAACAGTGTCTGCATGTGCTGTGCGGTCATAAAAAGACCTCCTCTCCGGCACGGGCAAACGCGCAATTGGGGTGGATGCGGCGCAGCTCCTCCGCCGCGCCGTCCAGCAGGGCATCTGTATGGGAGGGGTCGTGGTGGATGACCCGGACCTGTTTGGCACCGCAGTCCCGGCCCAGCCGGGCCACGGCGGTCCAGGTGCTGTGGCCGTAGCCCGCGTGAGCGGGCCACTCAGCGTCGCTGTACTGCCCGTCGCACAAAAGCAGGTCGCAGTCCCGGGCAAACTCCGTCAGCGCGGGGAGCAGGCCGTCCGTCAGGGTGCAGTCCGTGGCAAATACCACGCGGTATCCTCCCCCGGTAAGCCGCATCAGGGTCACCCCGCCGGGATGGACGCCCCCCATCGTGTTCACGGCGATATCCCCCAGTTCCAGATGCGTGGGCAAATCGTAAAAAGCAGGTTGAGACAGCAATTTCTCCGGACCGATGGGCCACAGGGGCGGAGACATCAGGGCACGGACCTGCGCCTCCGCGTCCTGGCCGTTCCGCTGGGCGGCATAGATTTCCATTTGAAGATCCGTCCGAGAGAGCAGAGGGCACATGGGCAGGCCCAGCAGGTGGTCTGCGTGGGGGTGGCTCAACAGCAGTGAGATACGGCGTTCTCCTTCCTGCAGAGGCGGAATATCCAGCAGGCCGGTGCCCGCGTCCAAAACCACAGTCTGTCCCGCCAGCCGGACCAGAACGCAGGTGGTGGCGCCTCCGTAGCGCTGAAAATCCCTGCCGCTGACAGGAACGGAGCCTCTTGCTCCCAGGATGGCAACAGATGCACCTTGCCTCATTCCAGCATCACACTCCCCTTATCTTTATCACATCATATCATAAGCAAAACGTCCTTGCAATCAATCCCGGCAAATCATATTGTATTTTGACTGAATTCGCCATTTTTAACCAGCATTTTCAGGAATTCTCCCACCTATATGTGGTGAGATGAATTGCTTCTGTACAAGGTTGCTGAAGATAAGTCTATCACCCGACCGGATAATGGGAGATGGAGTTGTACTGCTTTTTCCTTTTGCGGGGCGTTTCAAAGGAGGGAGGGCTTGGAATTGCTGGAATCAAAACATCTTTCAATCATTTCAAATGGAAAGAACCTTGTGCTTGACAGCGACACGATCCTTTATGTGCTTATGAACAAAAAAATCGCTGAGATCCATGTGGCTGGCGGTAAAACCTACAATACGAGAATGACGCTGGGGGAACTGGAAGAAAAGCTGGGGGAGGGATTCCTTAAAATCCATCGGGGATGTATCGTGTCTGTGATGGCGGTCCATGGTATTTCCGATAAGGTCGATCTCAGCAACGGGGAATCGCTGAGCTACACGACGCGGAAGAGAAAGCAAATCATTGCCCGGTTTCTTTCCCAACAGGAGTCTATGATCCGAAGCTTCGATAGCTCTGACACTCCCGCCGCATCGGCGGAGTACCACAGACATTACAGCGTATTCGACGCACTGCCCTTCGCGTTCACAGATATCGAGATGGTCTTTAATGAAGAAAAACGCGCGGTGGACTGGATCTTCCGGTATGCCAATCCCGCCTTTGCAAAGCTGGAAAAACAGCCCCTGGAACAGCTGGTGGGCAGCTCCTTCGGCAGCCTGTTCAGCAACATGGATTCCAAATGGCTGCGCGCCTATGAGCGTGCAGCGCTCTATCATGAGGTGCTGGAGGTCATTGACTACAGTCCGGAGATCGATACCTATTTGAAGATCATCTGCTTTCCCACCTTCAAGGGTCATTGCGGATGTATTCTTTTTGAACTCTCAGAGATCACGTTGGTTCAAAACAGCAGCGATGCGCAAAAGGCATTGATGCTCTATCTGGAAAAAGCGGAAAAATGACGGTTTTAAGGAATGGAACCGTTTATCATACCGGGAATCGCCGCATACCTGCACCTGTGACCCTTTCTTAGATCCTAAGAGAGGACATGGTGGGGTGTGCGGCTGTTTTCATGTCGTTTCACGCCATAATGATGTTGTTTGGTTCCAATCTTATTGAAAATAACAGTACACGGTAAATAACCCGTACCTGTAATGAGGATCCGAAAAGTAGGATAATGGAGTCGCCACACGTAAATAGAAGTCTGTCAACGTGTGGCGACACCAACTACATCGGAGGCGCAGAAAATGACGGTACTCCAAGCCATCGGATCGGGAGTATTTCTCTCGATTGATGCAACTCTGCCCATCGAAAAAACAACGGCTGATGGACTGTACTTAAAACAGTCCATCAGCCGCATTTTTTGACCCTTTTTATTATAGCCGATCCCGGTCCATGGTTTCGGAAATTGCGCTGTCAAGAGTTATGCGTAAATCCGTTTACAGATATAAAACAGAAGTTATCCGCCTGCGCTGTGATTTGCAACGCCGTTTCTGCCCGCTGCTCCGGGAGCGCCCGCCGGCTCGTCCTGATATATGCTGCCGTGCCGCAGCGTCAGATGTCCGCCTGCTCCGGCGCACGTTGGGGGGCGGACTGACGGAATACGATCTCCGGCTGAACTGTCAGACTGCGGGGGTCGGTCAGATGCCCCGCGGCGTAGTCAATAGCCAGGGAGAGACAGTGCTCCATGATCTCCCTTGTGCGCAGGTCTACCACGGTCATGGGCGGGCAGCTGCGGGCAAAGAGCCGCTGCGGCCCCGTGCTGACCGCGAGCACCTGCACTTCCTCGCCCACGCGGATGCCCGCTTCATACAATGCACCGAGGATACCGAGACCCACCATGTCATAGGCACAGAGGATCACGTGGGTCAGACGGTCTGCCCGCACAAGCTCACAGCCCAGCTCGTAGCCGTCGTCCACACGGTTGGCACAATAGAGCGTATGACCGGACGGCTCCCAGTCATGGGCGCGCAGAATCTCCACCATGTGTTCGCTGCGGGAAGTAAGTCCATAGTAGTCCACGGTGTTCATCACAATGGTGATGTCCGTGCCGCCGCAGCGGGCGGCGTGTTCCGCGGCAAGGCGCGCGGCTTCCATGTGGTCCACCGAAACGGAGGCGTATCCAGGCAGACTGCGGTTGAACAGAACAGACGGCACTACGGGGGGATGGCTCTCCAGCCACGTCAGGTCCTCCTTCTGGCCCGCCACAAAGAGCATGGCATCGCAGGGGGGCGCCTGCCCCTGGAGCTGGTCGCCCAGATGGCCCTGGTCGTAGGGACGGATGGAGATGTTCACCGGAACGGTGGCCTTGGATAAGGCGTTGTTCAGCCCCTGGGTGAGCGGCGGCATACACATCTCAAAGTCCCGCCGGGGCCAGTAGACCGCCACCACCGGCGGCGCGGCGGTGGGTTGGGGCACGGCGGGGGCCGATTTGCGGCGCTTGCGGGGCACGTAGCCCAGCTCCGCTGCCGTCTTTTGCACAAGAGCCTGTGTATCCGCCGAGATGCGGCGTTTTTCCCCCTGTCCGCTGAGAACGTAGGAGACGGTGGAGACAGAAACGCCGCATTTTTCAGCAATGTCATAGATGGTGACCATGGCGACCTCCGGTGGCTTTTAATTTGTTGAGCAGCCTTTTGTTAAGCATACCGCCGATGGCGAAAAAAATCAAGGGGAACCTGCTTTTCTTCGCTTGACAACAGCCTTCCCACGTGCCATTATAAGACTATAATGGCTTAATAAAGCTAAAATATTGAGCTAATTTGAGCAAATGAGGGGAATGACTGGTATGGCAAAGATGAAAAAGAAAACGATGGACGGCAACGAAGCTGCCGCCTACGCAAGCTACGCATTTACCGAAGTCGCAACGATCTATCCCATCACACCCTCCAGCCCCATGGCGGAACACGTGGACACCTGGGCCGCCAACGGACGCAAGAATATCTTCGGCCAGCCGGTGCGCCTGATGGAGATGCAGAGCGAGGCCGGCGCCTGCGGCGCCATGCACGGCTCCCTGGAGGCCGGCGCATTGACCACCAGCTACACCGCCTCCCAGGGCCTGATGCTGATGATCCCGCCCCTGTACCGTATCTCCGGCCAGCTGCTGCCGGGCGTGATCCATGTGGCGGCCCGGACCGTGGGCACCAGTGCCTTCTCCATTTTCGGAGACCACTCCGATGTGATGGCCTGCCGTCAGACAGGCTTCGCCCAGCTGGCATCTTCCTGTGTGCAGGAGTGCATGGACCTGGCCGCCGTGGCCCATCTCTCCGCCATCAAGGCCCGGGTGCCCTTCATGCATTTCTTCGACGGTTTCCGCACCAGCCATGAGATCCAGAAGATCGACGTGCTGGACTACGGCGACCTGCGGGAAATGCTGGACATGGACGCGGTGGCCCGCTTCCGGGGGAACGCGCTGAACAGCGAGCATCCCCTGATGCGCTCCACGGTCATCAACCCGGACACGGCCTTCCAGCTGCGGGAGGCGGTGAACCCCTACTACGACGCGGTGCCCGGCATTGTGGAGGACTACATGGCCCGGATGAGCGCCCTGACGGGCCGGGACTACAAGCTGTTCAACTACTACGGCGATCCTGAGGCCGAGGATGTTGTCATCGCCATGGGCAGTGTGTCCGGCTGCCTCCAGGAGGTCGTGAAGCACCTGAATGACCAGGGCCGGAAGGTAGGCTTCCTGCAGGTGCGGCTGTACCGTCCCTTCAGTGCGGAACATTTCCTGGCGGCTCTGCCGAGGAGCTGCAAGACGGTAACGGTGCTGGACCGTACCAAGGAGCCCGGCGCCAACGGCGAGCCGCTGTACGAGGACGTCTGCTCCGTGCTGCTCCACGGCGGCCGGCACCTGACCGTGCTGGGCGGCCGCTACGGCCTGTCCAGCAAGGATACCACGCCCGCCCAGATGATCGCCGTGTACGACAACATGGCCGGGGAACAGAAGAACCACTTCACCGTGGGTATCACCGACGATGTGACCTTCCATTCTCTGCCCATTGGCGAGAACGTGGTGACGGCAGATCCCCGTACCATCAGCTGCAAGTTCTGGGGCCTGGGCAGCGACGGCACCGTGGGCGCCAACAAGAACAGCATCAAGATCATCGGCGACAACACCGAGCAGTATGTGCAGGCCTATTTCGAGTATGACACCAAGAAGTCCGGCGGCGTCACCAAGAGCCACCTGCGCTTCGGACATACGCCCATCCTGTCTACTTATTATGTGACCATGGCGGATTTCATTGCCTGCCACAACCAGAGCTACATGGCCAAGTACGACATCGTGACGGAGCTGAAGGAGGGCGGCACCTTCCTGCTGAACTGCGGCTGGTCGGACAGCGAGCTGGAGACCCATCTGCCCAATAAGGTGAAGCGGCTGCTGGCTCAGCGCAAGGCCAAGTTCTACACCATTGACGCCACCCGCATCGCGGGAGGGATCGGCCTGGGCAACCGCACCAACAGCGTGCTGCAGGCGGCTTTCTTCAAGCTCAGCGGCGTTCTGCCTGCTGACGAGGCCGTGACCTATATGAAGGAAGCCATCAAAAAGACCTACGGCCGCAAGGGCGATAAGGTGGTTTCCATGAACTGCGCCGCTGTGGACGCAGGCATTACCGGCATCCACGAGGTCGCCATCCCCGACAACTGGGCCGGACTGACGGATGAGGTGGAGACCCAGGACACTACGCTACCTTACTACGTCCGTACCGTCATGAACGCCGTCAACGCCCAGAAGGGCGACAGCCTGCCGGTCAGCGTGTTCAAGGACGCGGCGGACGGCACGGTGCCCATGTCCACTTCCAAATACGAGAAGCGGGGCTTCGCTTCCCAGGTGGCCAGCTGGCTGCCGGAGAACTGCGTGGGCTGCAACATGTGCTCTCTGGTCTGCCCCCACGCCGCCATCCGTCCCTTCCTGCTGGATGAGGAAGAGGTGCGCAATGCTCCCGCGGGCTATGTGACCAAGGAAGGAAAGGGCAAGGGCTTTGAGGGCCTGCGCTACCGTCTGCAGGTAGACCCCCTGGACTGCACGGGCTGCGGCAGCTGCGCCGCCGCCTGTATCGCCAAGGAGAAGGCCATCGTGATGAAGCCGCTGGAGAGCCAGCTGCCGGAGCAGGCCAACTGGGATTACAGCATGTCTCTCCGGGCGAAGCCCAATCCCATGAGCAAGTTCACCGTCAAGGGCAGCCAGTACGAGCAGCCCTTGCTGGAATTCTCCGGCGCCTGCGCCGGCTGCGGCGAGACGCCCTACATGAAGCTGCTGACCCAGCTGTTCGGCGAGCGGATGGTGGTGGCAAACGCCACCGGCTGTACCCAGGCCTGGGGCTTCAGCGTGCCCAGCTATCCCTACACCACCAAGCCCAACGGCCGTGGCCCGGCGCTGTCCAACTCCCTGTTTGAGAACAACGCCGAGTACTCTCTGGGCATGGTGCTGAGCATCCGGCAGCAGCGGCTGCGGCTGGCCCAGGAGGTGCAGGAGCTGCTGACCGAGACCCATGATGAGAAGCTGCGGACCGCGCTGCAGGCGTGGCTGGACGGCTTCGAGGATAAGGAACACACCATCGAGCTGAGCGACGCCGTGATCGACGCGCTGAAGGCCTGTCCCGAGACCGGCGAGCGGATCGACAGGGTCCGTGCCGCCCAGGACCAGCTGGTGAAAAAGAGCATGTGGATGTACGGCGGCGATGGCTGGGCCTACGATATCGGCTACGGCGGCCTGGATCACGTTCTGGCCTCCGGTGAGGACGTGAATATCCTGGTGGTGGATACGGAGGTCTATTCCAACACCGGCGGACAGTCCTCCAAGGCCACGCCTCTGGGCGCGGTGGCCCAGTTCGCGGCCTCCGGCAAGAAAACCGCCAAGAAGGACCTGGGCATGCTGGCTACCCAGTATCAGAACGTGTATGTGGCGTCTGTCGCTCTGGGCGCGGACCCCGCGCAGTACATCAAGGCTTTGAAGGAAGCCGAGGCCCACGACGGCCCGTCCCTCATCGTGGCTTATGCGCCGTGTATCAACCACGGCATCGTCAAGGGCATGGCTTACGCCCAGGAGGAATCCAAGCTGGCCGTCAAGAGCGGCTACTGGGTGCTTTACCGCTATGACCCGAAGCTGCGGCTGGAGGGCAAGAACCCCTTCATGCTGGACTTCAAGGACCCGAAGTACGACCTGCGGGAGTTCCTCATGGGCGAGGTTCGGTTCAATTCGCTGCAGCGGACCTTCCCCGAAAAGGCGGAGGCGCTGCTGAGCGAGGCGCGGGCATATTGCCGCGACCGCTGGGCCCGCTATGCCCATCTGGCAAATCAGGATTACTCCAATATGCTGGATGTGCTGAAGGACTATCCGATCCTGCCCGCACAGTCCGGTGAGGAAAAGTAACGGAAAGAGCAGCAGCTATCAAGGACAGTGCCCTCCGGAGCATAGGCGGGATATGTCCGCTCCGCTGACCGGAGGCCCGGCTGTACGCACTTTGAACGCCCTTGACTGAAATGGACGGGTGTGGAAACGAAAATTCGTGACGCTGAACGGGGCGGCCCAATAGGGCCGCCCCGTTGTGTGTGCCGGGCATAGCATAAACCTCACTGGTGATAGCCCAGTCACGGGCAGTTACCGCCAAGTGTAGGAACCACAAGCTGACACTGGAGTGGTGGAAGTAGTTGAAATTGACGTGTGCGGTACTTCAAAATGGTCATTCAGTGGGCGCTGTCTGTCGGCTCCAATAATCCTGATAATATCGTAAATTATGCATTTACAGTAGGTTCCGTATCTGATCAGACTTACACAACTGTACCAGTTTTTGACCCCGGCATCATAGCATCAATCTTCCACGGTACGGAGGGGGGCGACGAAGTTTTCAATCGCGCTCAGCAGTTTCGGATGACGGATCACAAAGTGGATCGCAGGGGCTTTATTCTTAGAGATGACCGCCCAATTGCCCTCATGAATGAATATCTGGATATTTCGGAAAGTATGGGCGCTGCTGAGTTTGACAGTATAGTTGGGATGGGCGGCCGCATAGCCTTCTGTCTGCCTTTGGTGTTCCAGATAGTCCTCATAGGTACAGCGAACATCAGTCTCAAAGAAGATACCCGCCAGCGGCAGGAGCATGGGGTACTCCGCCACTGTCAGTAAGATCCAGGGCACCGGTCTTGGTATGGCCATTTCCAAAAATATCATCGATATGATGGGCGGTACCATCGAGGTACACACCGAACAGGACAAGGGTACAGAATTTATCATCCGTCTGACCCTGCGCCTGCAGTCGGAGCATAGGAGCGTAGAAAAAATCAAGGAACTGGAGGGCCTGAAGGCCCTGGTGGTGGACGACGACTTCAACACCTGCGACAGCGTGACCAAAATGCTGGTGCAGGTGGGCATGCGCTCGGAATGGACGCTCTCCGGCAAAGAGGCCGTTCTCCGCGCCAGGCAGTCCGTGGAATTGGGCGATGCCTTCCACGCCTACATCATCGACTGGTGCCTGCCGGATATGAACGGCATTGAAGTGACACGTCAGATCCGGGCGCTGGGAGACGACACACCCATCATCATCCTCACCGCCTACGACTGGACAGATATCGAGGAAGAGGCGAGAACTGCCGGCGTGACAGCGTTCTGCGCCAAGCCCGTGTTCATGTCTGATCTGCGTGAAACGCTGATGACTGCCCTTGGACAGCTGGAAGCCAAGCGTGAGAGTATTCTCCCTTGTATCCAGGATACCGCCGACTTCAAGGGCAAGCGCCTGCTGCTGGCAGAGGACAATGAGCTGAACCGGGAGATCGCCCTGGAGATCCTGGGCGAATACGGCTTCCAGATCGATACGGTGCAAAACGGCAAGGAAGCCGTGGAGAAAGTGATGGTTTCCGGGCCGGGCAAGTATGATTTGGTGCTGATGGACATTCAGATGCCGGTCATGGATGGCTACGAAGCTACCCGGGCGATCCGCGCATTGGAGGACCCTGCTCTGGCCGAAATCCCGATCCTGGCGATGACAGCGAACGCCTTCGAAGAAGACCGCAAGGCTGCTCTGGCGTGCGGCATGAACGGCTTCCTTTCCAAGCCCATCAACATTGAGGAAGTCATTCGGATGCTGCGGAGCGTGTTCGGGATTGTGCAAAAATAAGATTTTTCCAAAATGATAAACAGCTATCACAGGTGAGGCACAAATCACCCGTGATAGCTGTTTTTTATGCGGCATCCCTGGAAAAACGGAACGCTGATACCTGTCGGCGTGACCGGCGGTCAGGAGGCCTTCTCTTTATTCCGTTTTTGTCGAAAAAATCCCCCTTTTTTCGACAAAAACCGATTGATTTTTACAAACAACGGGTATACAGTGGAATTGTCGAAAAAGGGAAAAAACGGGACTGTCCGGGCAGTCCCATTCCCGAAGCCGAAAGCTTCGGGAATCAAGAATGTATCAATCAATATTTATTAAGGAGGATTGAAAGACATGAAGAAAAACAAACTTTTGGCAGTGTTTTTGGCGTTGGCAATGACGCTGACGCTGTTGCCCACCGCGGCGCTAGCGGACACGACCGAAAACTGTTCGGTCGAAAACTGCGGCCATGTCGCGGCCATCACAAATGACGGAGTGACGACGCACTACGATACGCTGGCCGATGCGCTGAAGGATGCAGAGTCCGGCAATGTTATCGAGATTCTTGCCGGTATTTGGGGCGCTGCGAAGATTGGTGTGCTGGATGAGCCGGGAGTCTACACGAATGCGAATCTCGTTCGATACAAGTCTCTGACGATTCGGCCGGCTGAAGGCGCAGATGTAACATTTACCTCGAATGTTTCTCTTGGTTATGATGACAGCTCCACTGCAAACGCCACTATGACCGTGCAGAATCTCAAGTTCCAGAACGCAAGCTTGATGTTGAGTAACTATGTGCAGGCAACTGTTGAGGGCTGTCAATTTGTGGGCAGCGGCAGTGCCAACGGTGCGCTGATTATTTTGGATTCCTGCTGCACCAACCATAAGACCGGAGATACATATCCTAATTCTATGGTTACCATTAAGAACTGCGAGATTGACGGTACTATGTCCGGCGCCCCTGGTATCCGTATCCGCAACAGCGGCAATGTCACGTTGACCAACAACACGATCGAAAATGCAAACCACAACGGCATCCTCTTTGAGAGCAACAACAAAATTGATGCCACGCCTTCCAAAACAATTACCGTGACAGGAAACACTATTACCGAGTGGAATGCCAACAACGCAGAAGGAGGCGGCCGTGCTATCCGTCTGGCAGCTGGCAATCTGGCTGAAGGTAGTAGCGTTACCATTACCGGCAATACCTTTACCAAGGAAACACTCGGCCGTGACACTCCGGACTTCGTGAAGATTACGGATGCGGGCAATGCAACAGTAAATCTTAATGATAATAAGTGGAACAACAAGCTGCTCACCGCCGTAAACGGCAAAGATACGATTTACACCGTAAACTCCGCAACCCCGGCCATTAGCAGCGTTGTCTCCGATCAAGAGCCTGTTGCGAAGATCGGCACAGTCGGCTACGAAACCCTTGCCGAAGCCCTCGCCGCCGCCGAGAACGGCCAGACTGTGACACTGCTGAAGAGTATTGCGGTGTCTGATGTAATTGCGATCAATAAAAATTTAACTTTGAATTTAAACGGAAATACCATAACCAACAATGTAACTGGTGACTTCCCACTCCATGTTGATAGTGCTGTCACATTTGAGATTGATGGAAGCAAAGCAGGCAGCGCCATGGTAATTCCCGCCGAAAATGAAGAAGCGTATGGTTTCATAAAAATATCTGCGGCTGCAACTGTTACACTTAACAGTGGTTCCTACACCGGCAGCACCAATGGTGGTGCTTTCATTATTGCTGCTAACTCGGGAGGAAACACACTTGCTCCTGATGCAACCATAACCTTGAACGGTGTAACAGCGACTACCAACACCCGTGTATTTACTATGGACACGGGAGACAAACTGATACTGAATGTTATCGGTGGAACTTTCACCGCCACGGGCAGAGTTACAAACAACGGTGAAATGTATTCCGTGTTCGGAATTGATTGTTACGATTTGGAAACTCCGTTTACATTTACGAATGCAACAGTGACAACGGCGGGTGGTGCCTGTGTAGAAACTTCCGGCGGTACTGCTACCTATACTAACTGCTCATTTAATGTTACGGAGGTTAGTGACCCCGCTTTTGTCGCATCTGCGGTTGCGGTAAGTTGGGTAGGAACGGCCAATATCAAGAGTGGCACTTATTCTTCTGCCGGCTATGGCGTATATGTTTATACTAGCGGCGGTACCATCACTGTTGAGGACGGAACAATCTCTGGTACAATGGCTGCAGTATGTTCTGGACTAGGTGGCTATAATGATGTTTACTCCAAAGTCATTATTCAAGGCGGTAGTTTTACCGGTGCACTCAAGACTTACGGCACAAACAATTATGGCCCCGCCACGATTTCTATCACCGCCGGTACTTTCTCTGTTGACCCCGCCGCCAATGTGGCTAACGGCTATGCCTCTGCTCTGGTCAACAGCTCCTATGTTGTCGGTTCCGCTACCCACAGCGTGACCTTTGATTCCAACGGTGGCTCCGCTGTGCCGGCGATTAATGATGTTGAACATGGTACGGCCGTTTCCACCCCCACTGCTCCCACCCGCAGCGGCTACACCTTCGGCGGCTGGTACACTGACAGCGGGCTGACCACCGCCTATAATTTCAGCACCGCTGTGACCGACAACGTCACCCTGTATGCCAAGTGGACGCTCAACACCTACACCGTGACCTTCGACAGCAACGGCGGCTCCGCTGTGGCGGCGATTGAGAATGTCACGCATGGTACGGCCGTTTCCGCCCCCACTGCTCCCACCCGCTCCGGCTACACCTTTGCGGGTTGGAAGCTGAACAGCAGCAACTATGAGTTTAGCACGCCTGTTACTGGAGATATTACCCTGATTGCCCAGTGGACTGCGATTCCTTCCACTCCCAGCGACAGCGACTCCTCTGATGACGATAGAGATTTCACCACTCCCTCCCAGCCCACCACCTCCACGGAGACCAAGCCCGACGGCTCCACTACCACCACCGAGAGCAAGCCCGACGGCACCGTGACGGAGAGCAATACCTCCAAGCCCACCACCGATGCGGAGGGCAACACCTCTCAGACCACCACGGAAGTCTCCACCGGCAAGGACGGCGTGACCGAGAGCAAGACCGAGACCGTTACCAAGCCCGACGGCTCTGCTTCCTCCACCACGGAGAGCACCACCACCAAGCCCGACGGCACCACCACGGAGAGCAAGACGGAGACCTCCATCAACGCCGACGGCTCCACTGCATCCACCACTACGGAGACCACCACCAATAAGGACGGCACCGTGACCGAGAGCAAGACCGAGGCCACCACCTCCACCGTCACCAACAAGGACGGCTCCACCACGGAGACCAAGCAGGAGACCACCACGACCTCCACCGGCTCCAAGACCGAGAGCACCACGGTGACGACCGTCAACAAGGACGGCTCCTCCACCGCCACCACTACCGCCACCACCACCGACAAGGCGGGCACCGTGACGGAGAGCAAGACCGAGAGCACCACCAACAAGAACGGTACCACCACCGAAAAGACCACCACCACGGAGACCAAGGCAAACGGTACCGTCACGGAGAGCAAGACCGAAACCACCATCAACAAGGACGGCTCCTCCAAGGCGACCACCACGGAGACCGTCACCAAGGCTGACGGCACCAAGGTGGAGAGCACGACCACGGCCATCACCAGCCTGTCTACCAACAAGGCTACCGGCACTGTGACCGAGACCAAGAAGGAGACCACCACCACCTCCGACGGCGTGAAGAGCGAGGGCACCACCGTCACTCAGATCCAGAAGGACGGCACCGTGACCTCCACGGAGACCGTGAAGGCTTCCGACAGCACCGGCACCACTGCCACCAAGACCACCACTTTGGACGCCAAGGGCGAGGTTACCACCACCGCTGAGGTTTCCGTGTCCGGCAAGGCCGTCACCGAGGCCGCTAAGACCGGCGGGACCGTGACCCTGCCCGTGGAGGTCCCCACTGCCAAGACCACCGAGGCCGCCCCCTCTGTTCAGGTCACCATGCCCAAGAGCGATTCCTCCGTCAAAGTGGAAATTCCCGTGGAGAACGTGACCCCCGGCACCGTGGCTATCATCGTGAATGCCGACGGCACTGAGAAGATCGTGTCCACCTCTGTTGTCACCGAGAACGGCGTGACTCTGACCCTGGACGGCAGCGCTACCGTGAAGCTGGTGGACAACGCCAAGAGCTTCGTCGACGTGCCCGAGACCAACGTGTTCTATAACGAGATCAGCTCCCTGAGTGCACGGAATATCATGATCGGCGTCTCCAATGAGAAGTTCGACCTGATTAACGGCGTCACACTGAACCAGGTCGCCAACGTGGCCGGCCGTATTACCGGCGAAGTAGATGTCAACGACTTCAACGCCGGAATCGTCTGGGGCAACGAAAACGGCCTGAGGACCGGCAACAACGCTGCCACCCGCGGTGAAGTGCTGAAGGCTCTGTACATCGCGGCCGGTTCTCCCGCTGTGGAGGATACCAGCATCCTGTCCCGCTTCAAGGACGCTTCCAGCATCCCCGCCGACCTGGCGGCCATCGCGGCCTGGGCGGCCCAGAACGGCATCCTGAAGGGCAACATGGACGGCACTGCCGCCCTGGGCGCCAACGTCACCCGCGGCCAGGCCTGCGCCCTGGCTGGCCGGACGATGGGTGCCTTGGCGTAAACTCCGGCGTTCATATGGACGCTAAGAAGTCCAAGTAATCCAATTAAATACGAAAAGCTGCCGGTTGGAAGTTTCCAACCGGCAGCTTGACGGTTACCCTGAATTTCGGAATGGCAGCCTTTGTCACAAATAAATAATGACAAGTCCTGTCAGCATACCGATGATGGTGGCAGTGGCGGGCAGCTTGGAGCGCCACATGAGGATGGACTCCGGAAGCAGTTCGCCGAACACCACATACAGCATAGCGCCGGAGGCAAAGCTCAGGGACACCGCTAAAGCGGTGGATCCCATGGCCCCCACGGCAAAGCCTAAAAGAGCTCCTAAAATCGTGGGGAATCCGGTGAGAGCCGTGACGATGACGGAGCGCCATTTCGGCATTCCGCCGGAGATCAGAGGTACGGCTACGGCCATGCCCTCTGGGATATTATGCAGACCGATCACAATGGCCATGGTCAGCCCACCCCGGTTCAAAAGCATCTCCTTCGCAGAGCGGGCGAATGACGCACCGATGACCATGCCTTCCGGCACATTGTGCAGTGCGATGGCCGCGGCCATGACCAACCCGGCTAAAAACAATCCGCTGCGAGGCTGGCGGCCCTCGCGGTGTTCCTGCAGATGGTTGGCGTGGGTCAGCTCCTCCAGGGAGTCCGCGGTGCGGGGGTGATTCTCATCGATATGAGCGACCTCGTGGTCCGTATTGCGGTCGATCCACGCGTTGAGAATGGCAATGACAATGTATCCTGCCAGTACGCCGGCTACGACCAGACCCACCCTTCTGCTCATGCCATCCGGATGCAGTGCCTCTGCCAGCAGGTCAAAACACACCACAGAAGTCATCACTCCTGCGGCAAACGACAGAAGTAAACTGACCGTTTTGCTTGAATCCTTACGGAACAGGCAGGAAACCAGTCCTCCCATCCCCGTTCCACCCATTCCGGCCAGAGCCGTAATGCCGATGATGCTCCATATCATTTCCTTAGGACCTCCTGTTAGACGAAACTAACTTTTTACATATCCTATCACAACGGCATACGGCTGTCAATTTATGTTCTGCAGTTTTTTATATCAAGCGCGGCGCTTTATGGACGGCCATTCTGCGGCTGGAGCGGTCAGCAGTAGGTCTCCACATGGGCGCGGGTGACTTCGGCGGCCTTTTTGATGTTTTCCTCATTGGAGAGCTTGTAGTAGTCAGGGCGGAACACCTCAATGGTACAGACGCCGCCGTCGAAGCCAATTTTTTTCAGAGTGTCCGCATACCGCTTGTGGTCCAGGCAGTCGCCGGGCTCGCCGGGCCACAGGCGTTTTTCATCGTTGTTGTAGGCGGCGCCGCAGGGCATGTTCTCCATGCCGTTCAGGTGCCAGATAAAAATCTTCTTTCCGTCGGCCTTCTCCAGAGCGTCCCAGCCGGAGGCCATGGCGTGGAAGTGGTACTGATCCAGCGTCACGCCCACCAGGGGATGGCCGACCTCCTCCACGATGGCGTAGGCGTCCTCAAAGCGGTTGATGGACATGGTTGGGCAGCCGCAGAACTCCAGAGACAGCTTAATGCCGTAGGGTTCCACCTTCTTTACCATCTCCCGCAGGACGGCCACGGCATCGGCCTTGATGTCGTCCAGGGTGGCGTGAACGGTCAGGTCCATGGTGGGCACTACCACGACCATTTTGCAGTCCAGGATCCGGCAGCGGCAAATGATCTCGTCCAGTTGGGCCATGACGGCATCCTTTTCTGCCTGGGTCTGCTTCATGTTGAAACCAACGAGGGCGTTGTAGGACAGCATCTTGATTTTGTGGGTGCGGAAGAAATCGCCCAGTTCCTCCAGCGTGTACTTGCCTGCCGCCAGTTCGCGGTCCAGACACTCGGACTGCACGTCAATGTAGTCAAAGCCGTACTTTTCGCACAGGGCCAGGTCCTCCAGAACGGAGTGATTCTCGCAGAAACGGTTGCAGCCTTCATTAAATCCGATTTTCATACATTTTTCTCCTTACATATAATTGAATGGCTCTTGCGCAGAGCACATAGGAAAACCTACATCCATACGGAAATTCCTGCGCTTTTCATCGGTTTGGGGATTGACGCTCCCCACGGCTAAAGCCGGGGGATTCATGGTTCGTCGACGACAACCTCAGAGACACGAAAGCCTCCGGGGGATTACATCATCTCCCCATGCGTTACGTTCGGGTCCGTCCGACCCTACGGTAGAAACTCAGCTTACGCTGAGAGAATCCTTAATCCTTCGTTTAAAATATTGATGGCGGCGTTGACATCCCGGTCATGGTAGGCGCCACAATGCGGGCACACCCACGAGCGCACGGAAAGGTCCTTCACATCGGGATTCTTTTCTCCGCAGCAAGAGCAAATCTGGCTCGAAGGGAAGAACTTCCCCACAGTGACGACCACCTTTCCGTGGCGCTCCGCCTTATAGGAGAGCTGCCGGAGGAATTCACCCCATGCGGCGTCCCCGATACTCTTCGCCAGCTTATGATTTTTCATCATATTCTTGGCGGAGAGGCTCTCCACGCAGATGATGTCATTCTCCCGCACAATTTGAGTAGAGAGCTTCTGCTGGTTGTCCCGTCTCATGTTGGCGATATGCTCCTGAAGACGGGCGACCCGCAGGCGAGCCTTCTCACGGTTTCTGCTTCCTTTTTGCTTTCGGGAAAGCTGCCGCTGAAAGCGAGCCAACTTCTTCTCACATTGAGCGAGGTACTTGGGGTTCGCATACTTATCTCCATTGCTGGTGATAACGAAATCCTTGATGCCGAGGTCCAAACCAACGGATGCTCCTGTGGATTCCCAGAGTTCCTCCGGGACATCCTTGCAGTGGATAGATACAAAGTATTTGCCACTGGGTTCTCTGGTTACAGTAGCGGATGTAATTCTCCCCTTGATTTTCTGGGAGACTTTGCATTTCACCACCCCGAGTTTAGGAAGTTTGACAGCGTTTTCAAGCACATCAATGGATTTATTTACACAAATAGAGCGATAGCTCTGCCGGTGGTCATGTTTCTTCTTAAACTGAGGGTATCCGGCTTTCGGTTCATGGTTTCTGACCCCGCGAAAGAAATTCTTATAGGCGGTTTCAAGATCCTTCAAAGAAGACTGCAATGCAGTGGAGTCGACTTCTTTTAACCACTCCAAATTTTTCTTCAGAGCAGGTAAATCTTTACTGCAAGCATTGTAGTTGAAATTCTTCTTTTCTTTTGCGTAAAACTCTTTCCGCAGGTTGAGGTAGTAATTCCAGACATAGCGACAGCACCCAAGAGTTTTCGCAATCAAAATCTCTTGAGCAACAGTTGGATATATGCGGAATTTGTAGCCTTGTTCCATGAATTATCACCAGTATTATGATACCATATTAAGAGTACAGAATCAAACAAAAGTTCTATTTTTAGGAGAAAACATTAACTGACGGCTTATATCCCCATGCCTAAAGGCAGGGGTCTTACGCCGCATCCGATAAATGCGGATGTTTCAATCAAAGCGCGGCATGGCTCTCCTCAGGAAGATTCGTGCCTTTGAAAGCGAGGAATGACCATGGGGATGCCGTCAAACTGCTCCACAGTGGCTTCCATGCCGTAGACGGCCCGGATGTTCTCAGACGACACCGCTTCCCGGCCACCGGATGCAAACACGGTGCCGTCCTTCAAAAGCAGGAAGCGGTCACAGAAGCGCAGGGCCAAGTTCAGGTCGTGGATGACCACCAGCACGGCGATGTTGTGGCCGTGGGCGCAGTGACGGATGAGCTCCATGGACTCGTATTGGTTGCGGGGGTCCAGGCTGCTTGTGGGCTCGTCCAGCAGCATCAGCTTCGGCTCCTGAGCGATGGCCCGGGCCAGCATGACCTTTTGCTGTTCGCCGCCGGAGAGCTGGTTCACATACCGCAGGCGGCAGTCCTCCATTCCTACGGCCCGCAGGGCATGCTCCGCTACATCGTAGTCAATGCCGGAGGGGCCCCATTTCATGTGGGGCTTGCGGCCCAGCAGTACCGCGTCGAACACCGTGGTATGGGACAGCTCATTTTTCTGGGCCACATAGGAGACCTGCTGCGCCAGCTGGCTTCGGGTCATTTGGGAGACAGGGGTGCCGTCGATCAGGACACTGCCTGACGAAGGACGACGGAGACGGCTGATGCAGGAGATCAGCGTGGACTTTCCCGCGCCGTTGTTGCCCAGCACTGCCACGCACTCGCCCTGCTCCAGAGAAAAACTCACGTCCTGCAAAATAGGACGGGAGCCATAGGAAAAGGAGAGGTTTTGAATTTCTATCATCGCAGTGCCTCCCCTCTGAAAATCAGCAGCAGGAACAGCGGTGCCCCGAGGAAAGAGGTGATGGCGCCGATGGGCAGAATAGCGGGCGGCAGGATGGCCTTCGCTGCCAGGTCGCCCAGGAGGAGCAGGATGCTGCCTGCCAGAGCGGAGCAGGGCAGGAGAAACCGGTAGTCGCTGCCCACGAAACGGCGGACAATGTGGGGTGCGATGAGGCCCACAAAGCTGACGATGCCCACGAAGGCCACCGCTACCGAGGCGATCAGGGTACACAGGCCCATGCTGATATAGCTCAAAAGGTCCACGCTTACTCCCAGACTTTTGGCGGTCTGAACGCCGCTGCTCAGCGCGTTGTAGTTCCAACGGTTCCAAAGGAAATAGAGGAATGCCGCCAGTGTCACGGCGTACATCAGCCGGATCTCCGACCAGCCGGGACGGCCCAGGTCGCCGAAGGTCCAGTAGACCACCGCGGACAGCTGCACATCGTCGGCAAAGTATTGCAGCAGGGTGGTGGCCCCGGAAAAGAGGGAGCTGAGGGCCACGCCCGCCAGGATCATGGAAGAGGGTGACGCGGACCGCAGGCGGCACAGGCCCAGAATGACCGCCGTGGTGGCAAGTCCCCCCAGAAAGGCGCAGAGGGTCACGGTGCCGGGAGAGCTGATGGTGACGGCAGTGGCCGCGTTGGCGGCGTTTTGAGCGCCGGCGTCCAGGGCAATGATGGCCAATGCCGCGCCGAAGGCGGCACCCTGAGACACGCCCAGGGTGGAGGCGGAAGCCAGCGGATTGCGCAGGACGTTCTGCATCACGCAGCCGGACAGCGCCAGGGCGGCGCCCACCACGATGGCCACGGCGATGCGGGGCAGCCGGACATGGAACACGATGGCCCGGCTCTGGGCCGTGCCGCCGCCTGTCAGGGTGTCCGCCAGCTCCGCGAGGGAAAGCCCGGCGGAGCCGCTGGTCAGTGACAGCAGGGCCAGCGCGGCCAGAACCGCCAGCAGGACAAGGGTCACCAGCCGCTTCCGCCGGAGAAAGAGGCGGTAGCTGTCCGGCGTACAGGTATGGAGTTGTTCACTGTGCAGGTCCAAGTTCGATCACTCCAAAGGCAAGGCCGTCGGCCTCCATGTCGTTGTAATAGCGGCATCCCAGCAGGAATTCCAGGATATCGTCGGTCTTTTCGGCAATACCCACGTCATCAAAGCGCTCGGGGTAGATGACGCTGCCGGCGTAGTAGGCGTTTGCCAGGGCGTAGCCCACGTTGGTGGAATAGTTGTTGAAGGAGACGCAGGCGTAGAGCTTGCCCTCCCGGACCGCGGTCAGGGAGTCAAAAAAGCTGGGGTTGGTCCGATACTCGTCCCGCACCAGAGGCATGTTGCCGGGATCCAGGAAAATCAGCTCCGGGTCCCAGGCCACCACCCGCTCCGGGTCGGCGTCGAAGTAGCCGGTCTCACCTATTTCGTCAGCCACGTTGTTGGCGTGGATGGCCATAAAGGGACCGAAGTTGGAGTAGGTCCCGGTAAAGCCGTGGGCGCCGGAGAAGGTCACGGCGCCGGCATAGACGGCGGGCTTGTCTCCGTCGGGAATGTCCGCTGTCCGGGCATCCAGATCGGCCTTGCAGCCGTCGATGTACTGCAGGACTTCCTCGCACCGCTCCTGAACGGCCAGCACCTCGGCGGCTACCCGCATGGCGGTGTAAAAGCTGTCGTCGATGAAGTTGATGCTCTTGGCCCGGATGGATACGCAGGGGATGCCGGTGGACTGCGCCAGATCTTCCAGCGCCTCCTGGGTATAGCCGGACAGGATGACGTCCGGCTGCAGGCGGATCAGTTCCTCCACATAGGCGGTGTTGGCGGTGCCGCCGCCCTTGCCGATGGAGGGCAGGGCGTCAAAGGTATCGTGATAAGCGTAGGCGTAATCCCGGAGGGTGGAGGTTGCATATTCCTTGTCGCAATCCTCCACGCCCACCAGGCGGTCGGTGCATTGCAGGTAGGTCACCATGCGCAGGGCGCCGGAGCCGGTGCAGACGATGGTTTTCACCTCGGCGGGAATGACGACCTCCCGGCCGAAGCTGTCGGTGACGGTGCGGGTAACAGGCGTTTCCGACGCGGTTTTTTCCGGGGCAGGCGTTTCTTTTTGGCCGCAGGCGGCCAGGGACAGCAGCAGGATACAGGATAACAGGATGGAAAACAGTTTTTTCATAAAGTTTAATTCCTTTCTCGGTCAGCGGTCATAAGTGCGGAAGCAATGGAGACAGACCACCTTGCCGTCCTGCAGACGGGCCATGTGCTCCGCCACGCCCTCGCCGCAGCAGGCGCAGGTGAGGGTGGTGAAGATGCGGGCCTTTTCCGGCAGGGGCTCCCTGGGCTCAGTGACGGTGAACAGTTCCTCCAGCGGCGCGGTGAAAATTTGCTGCTTGCGCTCCTCCCGGCTGAGAGGAGACTGGTTCCGCCTGGCGACTACCCGGAAGCCCTCACCGGAGGCACGGTCATAAAAGGTGTAGGCGGTCTTGCCGGTGCAGTGGTAGATGAAATTCCCCTTGCCCAGGGTGCAGCCCAGCAGGGACTGGATGGCGTCGCCGGGGCAGGCGTCGGTCTCGGCGAGGCAGACAAGCTCCTCGTCAGGGGTGGACACATGGCCCAGCTTTGCCTGCACGAATTCGCACAGGCGCACGCCCAGGGCCAGGCCGGGGCACTCGTGGCCGTGGAAGGCCACCGCTTTTTCCCACATGGCCTTATCCATTCTTCTGCACCTCCCCATGAATGGAGGACAACACGTCCTCCCAGACCTTCTGGAAGGGCAGCCCGGCAGCTCTGGCGGCGGCGGCCACATCCTCATACTCCGGCTTTTCCCGGTGGATGCCCTCTCCGTCAGCGCACTTGATGCGGATGGGGCCATAGGCGGTCTCCACGGTCTTGACAGAGGGCGTCAGAATGTACTTCCCGCAGCGGCGGGAGCGGACGCCGTTGGTGTTGGTCTCCCGCAGGATGGCGTGGGCGAGGCGCTCCTCGTCCCTGGGCTTGCAGAGTACGGTGAAGCTGACACCGGCCCGGCCCTTCTTCATGGTCAGCGGCGCGCAGGAGATGTCCAGAGCGCCCTGGGCCAGCAGCTGCTCTCCGGCAAAGGCCAGGGCCTCTGCAGTCATGTCGTCGATATGGCAGCACAGCTCCACGATCTCCGCTTGCTGGGGGTCGCCGCTCTCGCCCCAGAAGGCACGGACGCAGTTGGCGGCAGGAAATTCCTTTTTGCCGATGCCGTAGCCGGTCTTCTTCAGGGACATGACCGGCATGGGGCCGAAGCTCTCAGCAAAGTGGGTCAGCAGGGCCGCGCCGGTGGGGGTGCACAGCTCACCACGGATGTCCCCGGTGTAGCAGGGGACGCCCTCCAGCAGGTGGGCGGTGGCGGGAGCGGGCACCGGCACGATGCCGTGGGCACAGCGGACCTGGCCGCTGCCCAGATGGACGGGGGATGCTGCGATACGGTCGGGGTGCAGCATGTGGACCGCCAGGCAGACGCCGGTGACATCCGCCACCGCGTCCAGAGTGCCTACCTCGTGGAAATGAATTTGCTCCACCGGCATCCCGTGGGCCTTGGATTCGGCATCCGCAATGCGGGTATAGACGGCCTTGGCACCGTCCTTTACCTCCGCCGGAACATCCAGGGCATCCAGCAGGGCGTAAATGTCCGCCGGGGCGGTGTGATGGTGCGTGTGGCCGTGGTCATGGTCGTGGTCATGGTCGTGGTCGTGGTCATGATGATGGTCATGGTCGTGCTCGTGCTCATGCTCATGGTCATGATGGTGCTCATGGACATGGTCGTGCCCGCAGCCCAGGGCCACATCGTGGCTGTGCTCCTCCTCGCCGTGGACGGTGACATCCATGTGGGTGCCTGTGATGCCGCAGGTGGCAGTCTGACGGGGCTGAACTTCCACGCCGGGAAACAGACGGTTCATGGTCTCCAAAAAGCGGGTCTGTTCCTCCGGGGACATCAGCTCGTACAGCGCCGCCATCAGCATATCGCCGGCGGCGCCCATGTTGCATTCCAGATATAAGGTCTTCATTCCTTTGCACTCTCCATCTGATTAATACGGCTGGCCAGGTATCCCGCGCCGAAGCCGTTGTCGATATTCACCACGCTGACGCCGCTGGCGCAGGAGTTCAGCATGGACAGCAGGGCGCTGACGCCGCCGAAGGAGGCACCGTAGCCAACGCTGGTGGGAACCGCGATGACGGGGCAGTCCACAAGACCGCCCACAACGCTGGCGAGAGCGCCCTCCATGCCCGCCACGGCAATGACCACCCGGGCGCTCATCAGCGGCTCCAGATTGCTCAGCAGGCGGTGCAGCCCCGCAATGCCCACATCGTACAGCCGGGTGACACGGTTGCCCAGGGCCTCGGCGGTGATGGCGGCTTCCTCCGCCACACCCATGTCGCTGGTGCCGCCGGTGGCTACCACGATGGAGCCCCGGCCGGGGACCTCCTGGGGCAGCACCACCGCCAGCTTTGCCAGCGGCTCATACCGCAGAGGGAAGGTCTGCGCCAGATAGTCCGCCGTCTCCTGCTGGATGCGGGTCACCAGGATGTTGACGCAGCCCCGTTTCTCCATGGCGGCGAGGATGCCGTTGATCTGCTCCTTGGTCTTGGACTGGCCGTAGATCACCTCCGGCACGCCCTGGCGGACGGCCCGGTGGTAATCCACCTTGGCGTAGCCCAGGTCTTCAAAGGGGGCCAGCTTCAGGCGTAGAAGGGCGTCCTCCGGCGTCAGCGCACCGGACTGCACGTCCTGCAGCACAGAGAGAATGTCGTGTCTGGATGCCATTGTCTATTCTCCTTTCTCAGCGTGAAGCGGCCCGGGGGGTCAGATCCAGGGTGACCTGCGCGAACATGGGGGACAATGCTGTGCGCAGCTTTTCTCGGCATTCCCAGGCGTAAGGGAACTGATCCTCAGTGAACTGCAGCATCGCGGTATCGCCCCGGAGCCGGACACGGAAATCCTGAAAGCCCATGGAAGAGAGCAGATTTTCACTCTGCTCCACCTTTTGCAGGGCTTCCGCCGTGATGGGGGTGCCGGCGGGGATGCGGGTGGCAAGGCAGGCGTAGGAGGGTTTGTTCCAGACGAACAGGCCGGCTTCCCGGCACAGGATGCGGACGTCGCTCTTGGTCAGACCGCACTCCCGCAAGGGGGAGCGGACCTCCAACTCCCGCAGGGCCTTCATGCCGGGGCGGTCGCCTGCGTCATCGGAGGCGTTGGTGCCATCGATGACGAGAGAGTAGCCGTCCGCCGCGGCCTGATGGAGAATGGCGGAAAAGACCCGACGCTTGCAGTGATAGCAGCGGTCCGCGGGATTGGCGGTGACTTCCGGATGGCACAGAATGTCTGCTTCGATGATGGTCAGCGGAAGTCGGCACTGGTATGCGATCTTCCGGGCGTCCGCCAGCTCAAAGGCGGGCTGAAAGGCGGAGTGGAGATAATAGGCGCGCCAACTTTTCCCGTATTTCGCGGCGGCCCAAACCAGCAGGGAGGAATCTGTTCCGCCGGAAAAGGCCAGCGCTCCGGATGGATTCTGTTCAAAAAAAGACTTCAGTTCCATGAACGCAGGACGCTCCTTTCAAGATGTGCGAAAAACAAAAAAGGCATACCGATTCCCGGTATGCCTTCTGGCATTTCACGCGGCTTGAGCCGCGGTTATGTATGGCGTGGAGGAGGATAGTGCGCGCCCTTCTGGACGATGTGCGGCCTCTTGACCGCTTACTTAATAAATAGTATAACAATGGAGAGGACAAGCGTCAAGAGATGACTTCGTCAAAAAACACAGTTGCAAATTTCAAAAAACTGTTCAATAAAATTTCTATAGCATAGAGGGAGAGGGATGCCTGTGAAAAGGGAACACATCATGGTCGCTGTAATCGACGGACAAGGCGGCGGCGTGGGACGTGCGCTGGTTGAACAAATCAAGCGGACATTTCCGTCACTCCACGTGCGGGCGCTGGGAACAAATGCTTTGGCCACGGCGGCTATGCTGAAGGGTGGCGCGGACGACGGAGCCACAGGCGAGAATGCCATCGTCCATAACGCCGGACAGATGCAGGTGCTCCTGGGGCCGATGGCGATCCTGGTGGCCAACGGACTATTGGGTGAGATGACGTCGCAGATGGCTGCGGCTGTCGGCGGCAGCGGCGCCCTCAAAATTCTGGTGCCTTCTCAGCGGTGCAATATCCGATTAGCAGGCGTGGCAATGCAGCCGATGCAGGTGTACCTCGAGGATGCTGTCCGTATGCTGGGGGAAGAACTGGACCGATTGTCAGAGTAAGGACTTCGTGGATACTCCAGCCTTGGGACTGCATCGGCAGATGATATGCTCTTTCAACAGAATCACAAGCAACAGCCAGTGCCTTTCGGCACTGGCTGTTACTTGTGAGGTGCCCTGTGGGCAGCTCTTTTTTCTGGTATCAGGGGATGGCTCCAATTCAGAGGATGGTCAGACGGCCCCGGCCGGTTTCTTTTGACCGGTACAGCGCCTTGTCCGACGCTTCATACAACTGATTGAAGGTCATCTCCGGCTTTGCGGCAGTCATACCCATGGAGATGCCCACGCCCTCGCCGGCGGCCTTGAGCCGCATGTTCACCTGGTCAAAGATCTGCCGTGCCCGTTCCCGGATCTGCGCGTCCGTCGCATCCGGGTCAAATACAAGGAGTACCGCAAACTCGTCGCCGCCCATGCGGCAGGCGCGGTCCTCCTCCCGCAGGGAGGCCAGCAGCGTATGCGCGATCAGGACCAGGAGCTCGTCGCCGTTATGATGGCCGAATGTGTCATTATACTCCTTGAATTTGTCCACATCCATCATCAGCATCACGGCCTTCGACGTTCCTTCCAGGAGCTTCAGTTCCACATCGCTGCGGAAAGCGGCGTGATTCAAAAGCCCTGTCAGAGAATCTCTGCGATAGGTCAGCTCCCAGTACCGCAGCCGGCTTTCGGCCTTGTGCTGCTCCGCGTCCAGCAGCATCTTCATCGAATAGGTGTTGGTGACATCCGCGATGATGATCTCCGACCGTTCCTCGCGGGCCGCCGAATCATAATACACTCTGCCGTAACAGAACACATAGATATCGGTGCCGTCCTTGCGGCGCAGCTTGTGTTCCTGAAAGACCTGGGGACTTCTGGACAGGCTGGTAGTGGTTTGACACAGGTACTCCGTGCGATCCTCCTCCGGGATCAGGTCCATCTGGTACATGGGCCTCTGCTGGATGTCGTCCCGGGTGTACCCCGTCAGTTTCTCGAAATTCTCGTCCACGGACACGATCATCATGGCCTCATCTACCAGATAACGGCTGTATGGGACCGGATGTACGACGGTATGGGTGTCTGCCGCCTGCTCACTGTTCGGGCTGCCACTGTGTTCCGCAGTTCCATCTTCCGGCTGCCCGGCTCTGCACGTTACCTCCTCCGGTGGAGATTCTTTCAGCATCCCGAGAAACTCTGATACGATAAAGGGGTCAAACTGGCTGCCTGCGCAGCGCTTTAATTCCGCGACTGCTTTGGAGACGGACATGGCGGGGCGGTAAGCACGGTCATTGGTCATGGCGTCATAGGCGTCCACCACAGCAATGACGCGGGAAAGGAGGGGGATGCTCTCCCGGCTCAGACCGTCGGGATAGCCGCTGCCGTCCCAGTGTTCGTGGTGGTGCAGGATGTCCTCTGCGATCCCTTTAAGCTCCTGATTGCTGTTGGCGATCTCATATCCCTTTTTCGAATGGGTCTGCAGGATCTTCCACTCCTCATCGGAGAGCTTGCCCGGCTTATTCAGAATCTCCAGGGGAATACCGATCTTGCCGATATCGTGGAGCAGACAGAGCAAAGACAGGTTGCTCTGCTGGATGTCCGTCAGCCCAATTCGCCGACCCAGCTCTGCTCCCATGTTCTGGGTGCGGCGTACATGGTGCTCAGTGTCGCTGTCGCACTCCTGGAGGGCCCGGATCAGGGAAGACAGCATTTCAGAGTGAACAGACCCTTTGTCCAACAGCTTCTTCGCCCGCATTGCCTTCATCGCCGTCTGCATCGCCTGCAGGATATCCGGCGTTTCTTCTGCAGCCGTACTGACCGCATACTGCAATTGGCCGGGGAACTGCTCCTTCACCTGCGTCAGACAGTCCCGCATCTCGGCTTCGCTGCCGTGGCTGCGCAGGGCATAGAGACTGGCTTCCGGCCCCCGCACATAATAGGTCTGTTTGGGGAAGCACTGCCGCATGGTATCCGCCAGCAGTTTGATCTGCTGGTCTCCCACGTGGTTTCCCATGGTGCTGTTGATCACTGACAGGCTGTTGATGTCACAGATCGCCACCGCCACAGGGCTGTGAAAGGCGTCCTGATCCTCCCGTACGAACAACTGGAAGCTCTCCCAGTCCTGGAAGCCTGTCAGAAGGTCGGTCTCCAGCGCCGCGTCCGAAAAGACAAAGAGAAGTCCCAGCTGCTGCTGCCGTTCGTTTTTCAGACCGCGGATATCGCACCGCAGCGGCCGTTCCTCTCCGTCGTGATTGATGTAGCACTGCTGGGAAAAGCTTTCGTTTTCCGCCTGGGAATTGAGGGCGAGATCATAGTCGTCCAGAAATTCCTGCAGGGTCCTGCACTGTTCCAGCCGGAGCTTCCCCAGGAAAGCGTCCGCTTTTTCGTTGTGCAGAATCAGGCTGTCGTTATAGTCGAACAGGACGATGCCCTGACCGATGTTTTCAAAGATGCTGGTTTTCAGGGAGTTGAGCATACCGTGGGTGGAGTAGTTAAAACAGCTCCAGTACAGCAGAACGGCCGTCAGACTGTAACCACAGATAGAGTAGTCCAGCAGGGTGTAAACGGCATCCCCCGGCCAGAACAAAAACACGGCGTTTATCGATACGATGACCAGAATGCCCAGAATCACATAGCCGTACTGCGCCCGGTACTCCCAGGGGATTTTGTACATTTTCCGAATCAGCAGGAACAGGACTGTAAGCACCAGCGTATAGGTAAACACCAGATGAAGCCAGTAGAGGGGCTTCATCTGATAGCTGTACCTGGCGACAATGGTCTCTCTCGGCACATAATGGATGGCGATTTCCCAAAAGGGATTCACTGCAAAGACGACAACCTCAAAGGCCGCATACAGGATACCCAGTCCGATGGCTCTCTTTTCCGATTTTCTGAATTTACCTTTGGTAAAGTACACGGTGAAGATGAGCAGGCACAGCAGCATGAGATCGATGGTGATAAAATAGATGCTGGACATGACCGACATAAACAGATAATTGTCGACCAGAATGCTGCCCAGATAGCTGATATCCACCACGGCTGCTCCCACGCAGGCAAAGCCCAAATACCGTCCGGTGGGCTCGTTCTTCCGAAAGGACTGCAAGGCCAGAATCATATCGCCAACGGCGATCAAGATGGAGATCTTAATGTATATATCCAAGAATATCGTTTGCCCCATCCTGAGACCCGCCTTTCGTTCATTTTTGCGCCAAATATATCACCATTATATATTATTATTTAATGCATATCAATCACCGGTGGGCAGAAATTTGTTAGCGCCGGGAGAAAATCGCCATTTAACGGCGCGGACAAAACCCTGACTCAGATCACCAAGATCCTGTACAGCTTTAACCTGACAATTAATATGCATACCCACCGGTATACGCTCATCACTGGAACGGGGCTTGATCGTACCGTTGAGCTGTTCAAAAGCTCGGATAACATTCTGGAGACGATGCCGGTCCTTGCGAAGTACATCCACCCCGCGTACCAGAAAAAGCCCATGGAGCTGGTTCGGAAGAAGCTGCTGGGCACAGACCCTATCCAAAACGGCTTCGTGGGTTCCATCGAGTATCCGGTGCTCTACCCCGGCGACGAGAAGTATGAGTGGCAGGAGATCAATATTTTCGCCAGCACGGACGATAACGGCAACCGCATCGCCAACCTGCTGGGGCGGGATGTGACGGAAGCCCATGAGACCCAGGAGCGCAACGAAAAGGAACTGAAGGCCGCCGCGGCCAAAAACCAGATCCTCCCTGAGCTGACCAAGATGCTGTATAGCTATAACCTGACGCTGAACCTGCACACCGGTAAGTACAGCATGATCGTCGGCACGGGCATGACCAAATTCATGGAGATATTCAAGTCCACCGACGATTATGAGGTGGCCTATCAGGAGAAGATCAAGTATCTTGCGCCGGAGACCATCGACCAGTTCTCGAATCTTGCCAGCCTGGAGGCTCTCCGCGCCAGAAGAAACGCCAATGGCTTTATCGGCAGCGTGGAATATGGCGCCCTGACGGACAACGGAGAAGAATGGCATGAGGTCAATGCCTTCATCAGCACGGACGAATCCGGCGAACCCATTGCCAACCTGCTGGGCCGCGACATCACTGACGCCCACAAGCGGCAGGAGCAGAAGGAGAACGCCCAGAAGGCGGCCATGGCCCGGGACCAGCTCCTCTCCGGCGTCACCAAGATGCTGTACAGCTTTAACGCCACCATCAACCTGAACACTTGGAAGTACACCCTGATCACCGGCACCGGCATGAGTACGGCAGTCCCCATCATTCAGGCGTCGGATGACTATCTGGTCACCTATGACCGGCTGAAAACCATGCTGCTTCCCGAATACCGGGAGATGGTGGAGAGCCTGGTCAGCGAGGAAGCCATCCTGTCGGTCGCGGATAAGAGCGGTTACATCGACACGATCACGACCGCGGCTCAGATCGGTGAGAATACGCTCTGGCAGGAATTCAACCTGTTCATGGGCACCGATGAAAACGGCAAGCCGGTGGCGAACCTGCTGGGCCGGGACATTACGGAAGCCCATGAAAAGGCGGATACAAAAGCCCAGCTTGAGATCGCGCAGGCCGCCAATGAGGCAAAATCCCAATTCCTGTCCAATATGTCCCACGATATCCGCACGCCCATCAACGGCATCATGGGCATGCTGACCATTGCCAAAACGCACCGGGACGACCAGGCCATGGTGGACGAGGCGCTGGATAAGATCGAGGTATCCTCCCACCATTTGCTGACGCTCATTAACGATATTCTGGATCTGAACAAGCTGGAAAGCGGCAAGATGGTATTCGCCAAGGAGCCTGTGGATATCTGCAAGCTGTCCAGAGAGGTCTTCACCATCGTGGAGCCCATGGCGAATGAGGTGGGTATCACCATGGAAATGGCGGAAGAAACCGCACATTCCAGAGTGATCGGAAGTCCGCTCCATATCCGGGAAGTGCTGGTGAATATCCTCTCCAATGCGGTGAAATACAATAAAGCGAACGGGAGCATCCGCTTCGATGTGGAGGAGACCGGCTATACGGGGGAAACGGTGACCTTCCGGTTCACCATAGCGGATACCGGCATCGGCATCCCCTGCTTCGTGCTGGAGGACGGCACCGTTACCCGCGACCTGGAGGCTGCTCTGAAGTAACTGCCTCAGAGACCATTTAGCGGTCAGAAATGTTTCAGGCGGACATCTTATCCGGTTCCAATGCCGGATAAGATGTCCGCCTTGTTGTTATTTTTTCAGCAGCGCTCTCATAACGCCCTGATAGCAGTCCGCGACTTTGAACAGTTCGTCAAGCTCGATGTACTCGTTGACCGTGTGGGCCAGGTTTTCCCGGGAGGGGCCGATGCCCAGGGTGGGGATGCCTGCCTCGCCGGCGTAGTGGCTGCCGTTGGTGCAGAAATTGTACTGCGTGACCTCCGGCGCATAGCCCATGCTATGGAGCTCCGCCAGGACATCCTGCACGAAGGACTCTGTCTGGTCATAGAGCCAGCCGGGGAAGAAGCGCTCGCCCTGGATGGTCTCGCCCGTCCAGCACAGCTCTTTTCCGACGGCGAAGGATACCTTTGCTTTCAGCGTGGGGATTTCAACCGTCAGCCGGTCCAGCAGCGCCTGAATGGGCGCCAGGACGCTCTCTTTGGTCTCACCCACCAGCAGCCGGCGGTCATAGGTGGCCCGGCAGTAGTCGGGGACCACAGAGGCGCCGGGGTAGGGGGAGGACTTGATGTCCGTCAGTTCCAGGATGCCCTTGCCCATGACGGGATGGCTGGGGGGCGTCAGCTTCTGCATCTCCTGAATGATGCGGCACATGCCGTAGACGGCGTTGACGCCCTTTTCCGGGTTGGCGGAATGGGCGGGTACGCCGAAGGTCTCCACGACCACTTCGGCCCGGCCCCGCTGCCCGATCTTCACGTTGCACATGGAGGCCTCGCCGATGACCACCACATCCGGCTTCACATAGTCGCTGATGGCACGGGAAGCCACGCCCTCGAAGCACTCCTCATGGACCACGCCCGCCACATAGATGTCGCCTGCGAAATCGTACTGGCAGTCCTGGGCAAAGAAGGAGGCGGCGGCCAGCATGGCGGACAGGGCACCCTTCATATCCGAGGTGCCCCGGCCATACATCCGCCCATCCACCATTTCGGCGCCGAAGGGGTCATGCGCCCATGCGGAGGGGTCCGGCACCGGAACTGTGTCCATGTGCCCGTCAAACAGGATGCGGGGGCCGGGACGGCTGCCCTTGATGTGGCAGATGCAGTTGCCGTAACAGTCCACATGGACGTCGTGGTACCCATTGGTATTGCAGAAGGCTTTGATCTCCTCCGCCACCCGGCCCTCCTGACCGCTGTAGCTTGGCGCCTGGACCAGTTTCCTGCAAAACGCCAGCAGTTGCTCTTTCCGGCTTCCATCCATCATAGAACTGCTCACCCTTTCTCTCTGTATATGTTGCTTGTATTTTACTGCATCTTCCGGGGCCGTGCAAGTGCTGCCGGGCATCTTTTCGGCGCTTGCAATACTGGGGAAAACAGATATAATGAGAAATCAGAGGAAAACCGCTGCTGGGGACCAGCCTCCGGGAGCAGAGAGCGACATACGAAAAGAGGATACTCGAATGAGATATTTGTTCAATCGAACCATCAGTTCCATCCCTGCCTCCGCGTCTCTGGCTATCAATGAAAAGGCAAAGGCCATGCGGGCCGCCGGAAAGGACGTCATTACGCTGGCGGCGGGCGAGCCGGATTTTGACACGCCGGACCGCGCCCGCATCGCCGGTATCCGGGCCATCTCCGAGGGACACACCCACTATACGGAATCCCGGGGTATCCGTCCCCTGCGGGAGGGCATCGCCCGGACGCTGCGGGAGGACAGGGGCATCGTCTGTACGGCAGACAATATCCTCATGGCGCCCGGTGGTAAATACGCCATCTATGAGACGGTCCGCACCCTCATCGACCCCGGCGAGGGGCAGGAGGTCATGATCCTCAACCCCGGTTGGGTCTCCTACGCGCCTATCGTGTCGGCGGCGGGGGGCGTTCCCGTGGGTGTGGAGCTGACCTTTGAGGAGAACTACCACATCACCCGACTGGCACTGGAAAAGGTGGTCTCACCCCGCACCCGGCTGCTCATCATGAATTACCCCAACAACCCCACCGGCTGCGTCCTCTCCCGGGAGGAGGCGGAGTGCATCGCAGACTTTGCCCTAGATCACGAGTTGCTCATCCTGTCCGACGAGGTGTACAGCACCATCGTCTATGACGGCGCCGAGAGCGTCAGCCCGGCGTCCATCGCCCGGGTGGCGGACCATGTCATCACCGTCAACGGCTTTTCCAAGTGCGCGGCGATGACCGGGTGGCGTTTGGGCTATATCTGCGCGCCCAGGGAGATCGTGGACATGGTCCAGATGCTGAACCAGCATACCATGAGCTGCCTCAGCGAGTTTGCCATGGAGGCCGCGCTGGAGGCCCTCCAGTGTAAGGACGAGATGGCCGCCATGGTGGAGAGCTACCGCCGTCGCCGGGACTTTTTCGTCGCCGGGCTGAACGCCATCCCCGGCGTCACCTGCCATGTGCCCAAGGGGACGTTCTACGCCTGGGCAAAGATAGAACTGGACGGAAAGAACAGCCAGGAGATCGCGGACTATCTGCTGGAGGAAGCCGGGGTGGCAACGGTGCCCGGCGACGCCTACGGCCTCGGCGGTACCTGCTGCATCCGGATGTCCTTCGCCACGGCGGAGAGCGACCTGCGGGAGGCTCTGCGGCGGATGGACGCAGCTATTCGGAAAATAAACCGGTAAATAGTGATTTTTGACATCAAAACAGCCGCCCTCGGGCGGCTGTTTTGTTTACCTCACTTTTTGGCTCTCCAACGCTTATAGGGGCCGCTGGAGGTGATCGCCATGCATACCACGAACACCAGCAGCACCAGGGAGACAGGGTGGCTGACCAGGTCAACCAGCAGGGCCGGCAGGCTGTTGTTCGTCATGGTGGCGGCACGGCGAAAGTTCAGCTCCAGCAGGTCGGAGAGGATGATGCCCAGCACCGTGGGGCCGACAGGGAAATGATAGAGCTTCATCACATAGCCCAGGATGCCGAAGGCGATCATCCAGTAGACGTCCATGATGGAGCTGTTGATGGAGAACGCGCCCACCACAGACAGCAGGATGATAATGGGCATTAAAATTTCCTTGGGGATCTCCACGATTTTGGAGAACACCTTGATGCCGGTGAAGCCGAAGATCAGCAGAAAGATGTTGCCCACGAACATGGCGCCGATGATGTAGTAGAACACGTCGGGGCTGTTGGTCATCAGCAGAGGGCCGGGATTCAGGCCGTGGATATACATGGCGCCCAGCATGATGGCGGTGACGGCGTCGCCGGGGATGCCCAGGGACAGCATGGGGATGCAGGCGCCGCCCACGGCGGCGTTGTTGGCGCTCTCCGGCGCCACCAGGCCCTCCATGGCGCCCTCACCGAAGGGCGTCTCCGGGTTTTTCGTGGTGCGTTTGGCCTGGTCGTAGGCCAGCAGGGCGGCGATGTCGCCGCCGGTGCCGGGCAGCGCGCCTACTACCGCGCCGATGAGGGAGCTTTTCAGGGTCAGAGGAATGAAGCGAACGGTGTTTTTCCAGCTTGGGATGATTTTATCGACTTTCTGCTTGACCGGCGTTGTGGTCAGGTCCCGGATCTGGATGAGGGCCTCTGACATACCGAACAGGCCGATCATCACCACCACATAGCTGACACCCAGCATCATGTAGGTGCGGAACATGGAGTCGCTGGCGCCCAGCACAAAGCGGTTGTGGCCGGTCTGGTTGTCCAGGCCGATGAAGCCGATGAACAGGCCAAGAGCCGCCGAGAGGATGCCCCGGGCGGGGCGGTCATTGCCCAGGCTGCTGACCAGGAACAATCCGATAATTGCCAGCAGGAAGTAGTCCCGGGGCGCGAAACGCATGGCGAACTTGGAGAGATAGGGCGCGCCGAGGCACAGGATCATGGTGCCGATGAAGCCGCCCAGCACGGACTGGATGACCGTCACGCCGATGGCCTGTCCGGCCAGGCCCTTCCGGGCCAGGGGATAGCCCTCTAGCGCGGTAGCCACGGCAGCGGGAGCGCCGGGGATGTTCAGCAGGATGGCGGAGCGGGAGCCGCCGTACACGCCGCCGATATAGACGCCTATCATGGCCGCCAGAGCGGGGAGCGTGGCCCAGGAGTAGGTGAACGAGATGAGCAGAGAGGTGGCCATCGTCACCGAGAGGCCGGGGATGGCGCCCACGTAAATGCCGAGAAAAACACCTGCCGCCAGACAGAACAGCAGCATGGGGTCCGTCAGCGCCTGCAGGGCATATCCGAATGCTTGTGAAAAATCCATAGTTCTGAGGACCCTCCTTTCAGGGAAGCTGAACCTGGAAGATGTACTGGAACACCACCAGGACACAGGCCGTCGTGATGCCTGCAATCACCAGCATACGGAGCTTTTTTTCATGGTTGAGCGTCAGCATGGAGAGAGCGAGAAACAAAACGGTGGATACTGCGAAGCCGATGAGATTGAGCATCACGGCGTACAGGATGCAGTAGAGCACGATGATGCCCACCTTGCCGGGAAAGAGAAACGCGAACGTCTCCTTTGCCTTTTTAACGAGAGGGGGCTTGTCCTCAAAGGGCTGGGGACAGCCCCGCAGCTCCGCGAAGCTGAGAACCGTGGTGACCAGCATGACCAGAGAGCAGAGCGCGGGCACCGTGCCCTCGCCGGAGAGCTTGGGCGCGGCGAGAAACAGCTTCATGGATGCAATGAAACAGACCAGGGAGAACAGGCCGAGGATGGCGAGGAAGCCCTTTTCGCCCTTTTGCTGCGTGTGTTTATCCATAATATCGGCAAGGGTACACCGTCCAGATGCGAAGCATTGGGCGGTGAGGAATTGCCGTTCCCTCCTTTAATGTAAAATCAAGCAATCAGATAACCAGAAGACCTCTCAAGAAGTTTTAATCTTTTGTAGGAGATGCCGTCTTTAATCATCTGACCACTGATAGTCTTGATGGTAAAGATTCCGGTTTTTCTCCGCCCCCAGATAAAGCACTCTTCTCCTTCAAAAAGGACCTTATCAAAGAGACGGAAACCCTTAACGTACTTATCTGCCTGATTTGATTTGCGTACGCCTCCCTTGGAGATTGTGGCCTTATGCAACTGCCGATTATGGCGTCTCACAGGCTTTACGGTGTAAACCCGGTTAGCTCGTTCGATGGCGAACTCCCCGGCATCGTTGAACCCTGCGGGTCCGTGGCAAATCGCCAGAGCATCATTGATGTGGCTCTTCGGCAGGTGCATTTTTTCTTCTCTGATGTACTTGGTAATGTAGCCATGGGTCTCCCACACGGGGATATCCAACTCTGAACGAAGTCTAAGGAACAGTTCCTTCCGCATGATGCCCATGAATGCAGCGTCTCTCGTAGAGTGACGTTTGCGTTTCTTGAGGTCCTCTGCGGTGATGATGCCCTTATGGAGCTTCTTGTGGCAATCCTCACAGAGAGTGACCAGATTATCCGGGGCGTTGCCCCCGGTCTTCCGGCTCTCCCGGTGATGCACATGGAGCTTGACGTCGTTCTTCTTGGTAGAGTGGGCGCCGCAGCACTGACAGGTGTAACCATCTCGCCAAAGGACGTACTGCCGAACATTGTATTGCCCGAGCATTTCACCCTTCTGGTAGTCTTCACCCTGCGGGACAGGCTTGCCTTCCTCCACTGCCTTGATGAGCTGGAGGTCAAACTCAGCGGTCTCAACGACCACCTTAGTCACGGGAAGCAGATTGCAAATCCGCTTGATTGCTGTGACGTGCTCCTGAATCTTGACCTCCACAGAGGGTGCGAGCCATCCCTTGTGTTTGCTGTGTACCCTGTTGTTGAACCGAGGCTTGCGATACCTTGTTTTGCGGTTTCTCCTTGCTCTGCGGAACTCCCGGCGGGTAGAGAGGTTGTCCACCACATCGTTGCGAGGTTTGACCTCCTCAGCGAGCAGTTCCTTCCTCGTGCCCCCGCTGGTAATTCCGATGGCCTTGCTTCCGGCATCCACACAGAGAAGCACTTCCTGAGTGTAATGCGTGGTCGGCACAACCATCTGAATGGTGAATGGTGTCCGATGTTTCACTTTGGCTCTCTTGGCATCCAACAGGTGCCGAGCCTTCGCTTCGGAGCAGGGCATCAGGGGACGCCCATCTTCCGCGATAACATAGACCGACATTCTTGATGTCCTCCTCCCTTGAAAAAATTGGTTGGCGGCTAAAGGAAGTCGCCGCACCCATAAAAGGCCGAGCCTCTCATGGGCGTCAGGTGCCCGTCCCCCATGTTATCCCGTGGTTTCTTTAGATGTCACACTGTCCACAACCGATAAGACTGTTTAATGGCATCCCGCAGAGCAGTGGATTCGGGCGTACGTCCACTGGTGCCTATCCCGCATTCCTGCGATTCACGGGTAACGTAGTTCTTCCTTTTCGGAAGTCCTCGGGGTAGTCAACTCCAGCTTATGAGATATTGCTCTCACAAGTCCCGTCCAAATCTTCAGATTTGGGCGGGGTTATTGACACGTGTGTTCCTTTCAGGTAAAATCAGTGGGAAGAAGCAGGCCGCGCGATGCGGCCTGCTTCCTTATGAGCTGCTATTTTCCAAATTACCGCTCGATACCCACGGAGGCGGGGTCGATGCTGGCGACGCCGGAGTCATAGAGCATATAGCTGGTGGTGGAGCGGTACTTCTTCAGGTATTCCACCGCCTCGTCGCCGGTCATGTTCATCACGAAGCAGCCCTTGGAGGCCACCAGCTCCTGGAAGTCGGGAGCTTCGCAGGCCTTGGAGAAGGCGGCGGTCAGGGTGTCGATAATGGCCTGATCCGTGCCCTGCTTCACGAAGACGCCGTAGAAGGGGCCCCAGGGGAGGACTTCGTTGTACTCGGGGTAAATTTCGGTGATGGCGGGCACGTCATCGAAGCCCTTCAGCCGCTCGTTGTGGAACATAGCCAGGATGCGGATGTCGCCGGACTGGTAGAAGCTGGCGATGGAGCCCAAGGTGGAGACAGCGAAATCGGCGTTGCCGCCCATGACGGCGATGGCGCACTCGTTCTCACCGTCGAAGGGGACCATGTTGGGCTCCGTGCCGCTGATGCTGCGGATGATGGTGGCGGCAGTCTCAGGCAGGCCGCCCGCGCCGGTGGTGGCGGCAACGACCTTGCCGGGATTGGCCAGCATATCGTTGAACAGGTCCTCCACAGTCTGATACTTGGAGTCCTTGGCGACGAAGATGCCGCCGTAGCTGTTGCTCAGCAGGCAGATGGGATAGAAGTCGTCGTAGTCCAGTTCGCTGGTGCCCATGACCTTGGCAATCTGGGGATTCTCCGCGCCGAACAGCAGTTCGTAGCCGTCCGCGGCCTGGGCGTTGACGTAGGCGGTGGAGACGCCGCCGCCGGAGCCGGCACGATTGGTGAAGACGATGGACTGGCCCAGTTCCTCCTGGGCCACCAGGCCGGCGGCACGGGAGACGGTATCACAAATGCCGCCGGCGCTCCACATGATGGAGCCCTGGATGCTCTTGGTGGGATAAGCGGCGGTCTCGGCCGGCTTTGCCGGAGATGCGCCGGAATTGGAGGTGGCACCGCCGGAAGAAGCGCCACAGGCTGCCAGCGAGCATACCATAACAGCGGTCAGAAGCATTGCGATGATCTTTTTCATGGGGGAATTCTCTCCTTTTTCTCAGTAAGGACTTCATAAACTTTGATAGTTTAATACTTAAAAGCGATGAAGTCTTAACTATACTACTGCAAGAATCAAAAATAGTCAAGAAAAAATTTTGCCCTTTAAAGTGTGAAGCGCAAAACGGCGGGACGATAAAAGCTGCTGGCGAGAGAGCTCTTGCCGCCAGGGCGGGAAGGTGGTACAATACGGTCTCGACACCAAATACCTCCGCTGGAAAGGAATAACCATGAATCAGAAAGAACTTAATGAGATCCGCAGGCGCTTCCGCCTGGATAAAAGCAGTATCAGCCGCATCTTCGGCTGCTATGTGAACAGCAACCGGGAGGTCATCTCCTGGATCGACGCATCCCTTGGACTGATGTCCCAGGAGGAATCGGAAATGTATCTGACGCTCCTGAAAAAATCACTTTCCGGGGCCTTAGGCAAGAATCTGGTGGACATCGTGTTCAGCACCCAGCAGGTGGCCGACAGCGATGAGCACCGACTGCTCCAGACGCTGCGGATGACCGCCCTCCAGGACCCCAACGCCCGGGAGACTCTATGCCGCAAAATCATCGATTCCATCAACATGGGGGAGAGCAATTACCTCATCCTCCTGGCGGCGGACGCCTACGACGTGCCCTACCGGGGGCGGGATGGAGAGCTGCAGGCCGACGCCTCGGACCAGGTGTTCAAATACTTCGTGTGCAGCATCTGCCCGGTGAAGGCCCCCGACCTGGAGCTGCGCTATGACCTGGAGAGCCATGAGTTCCACAGTTCCTCCACGGGCTATGTGGCATCTTCACCGGAGCTGGGCTTTTTGTATCCGGCCTTTGACAACCGGGCCGCCAACATTTACAATGCACTTTTTTACAGCCGGAACGCCGCTGAGCTCCACCAGGAGGTCATCGACGCGGTGTTCTGCGTGGAGCCTCCTATGTCTGCCGCCGAGCAGAAGAACGTGTTTGACTCTGCACTGGCGGATACGCTGGATAAGGACTGCAGCTATGATGTGGTCCAGTCTGTACATGAACAGATCCGGGCCAGGATCGACGAGCATACGGAGAGCAAGAGCCCGGAGCCGCTGGATATGACCATTGGTGAAGTGGGCGGTATTCTGAGCAGCAGCGGCGTTTCCGCGGAAAAGGTGGAGGCTTTCCAGAAAGAGTGCGAAAAGCAGTACGGTGACGGGGCGGTGCTGAACCCCAAGAATATCATCGAAAGCAAAAAGTATGAGGTCACGACGCCGGAAGTCAAGATCACGGTGGCACCGGAGAATAGCTACCTGCTGGAAACCAGAGTCATCAATGGCCGCAAGTACATCCTGATCCCCGCGGACGGGGGTGTGGCGGTCAATGGTATCGGTGTGACCATTCCGAACGAAGCGCCTGCAGAGTAATCATTTGAGCATCATGAAGCCGCCATGCCGGACATTGAACCGGCATGGCGGCATTTTTGCGTTTTTCTGTTCGGAGGTTACAGCACCTCGCTCAAGTCGTGGACAGGCGGCAGACAGCTATGCCCCCGGCACACGTAAAACGTGTTTTTTCCATCCTTGAGGGGAAACTCCGCTGACGGTTCCCACAGCAAAAGTACCGCGTCCGGGGAGACAACGAGGGGCAGCCGGGCGGCGTCCGACTGCTGCGCAAGAATAGCGGTCACCTTCGGCGGCGGGGACTCATGCTCCAGAAGCGCCAGCAGGAACATGGCGTACCCGGTGGGATACCGCTCCGCCTCCGGGGCGAGGAAGGCCAGCTGGTGCTCCGCCGTGGCTTCGTAACTGCTGTCGGAGGTGAGCTGGGACAAACGCACCAGGTTCCACGCCATCAGGGAATTACCGCTGGGTATCGCCCCGTCGTAGGTCTCCTTCGGGCGCAGGATCAGTGTCTCACTGTCTCCGCCGTACAGATAGAAGCCGCCGTTTTCCCGGTCCTAGAACAAGGAGAGCACCGTTTCGCACAGCCCCTCCGCCCGGTCCAGATGCTCCTGTTCCAGCGTTGCCCCGTACAGGGAGAGCTGGGCGAAGATACAGGCAGCGTAGTCGTCCAGAAAGCCCCTGACGCCCCGCCGTCCATCACGGAAGCTGACGAACAGCGTGCCGTTTTCCATCAGATGTTCCCGGATAAAACTGTCCGCCCGTTTCGCGGCGGTCAGGTAAGCGGTGTTCCCGCTGAGACGGTAGAGCTGGCACATGGCGGCGATCATCAGACTGTTCCAGGAGGTCAGGATCTTGTCGTCCAGGTGGAGGGCGCAGCGTGTTTTGCGATACTGTTGAACCCGCTCCATGTCCACGTCGAAGCGCTTGTCCGCCGGATCGCTGTTCAGAAGATTTGGGATGCTCTTTTCCTCGAAGTTGCCGCCGGGGGTGATGTCAAAATGGCGGCAGAAGGCTTCGCCCTCCTCCAGCCCCAGAAGAGCGGTGACCTCTCCCGGCGTCAGGAGATAGAATTTGCCCTCCTCGCCGTCGCTGTCGGCGTCCTGGGCGCTGTAAAAGCCTCCCTCCGGGGAGGTCATCTCCCGCAGGATATAGGCGGCGGTCTTTTCTGCGATCTCCAGATACAGCGTCTTTTTCGTCACAGCGTAGGCCTTGCAGTACGCCAGGATGAGCAGAGCGTTGTCGTACAGCATTTTCTCGAAGTGGGGGACAAGAAACCGCGCATCCGTGGAGTAGCGGCAGAAGCCATAGCCGATGTGGTCAAACAGACCGCCCCGGTACATCTGTGTCAGGGTGTGCTCCGCCATTTCCAGGCAGGCAGCGTCCCCGTGCCGCTCATACCAGGCCAGCAGAAACAGGAGGTTGTGGGGCGTTGGAAATTTCGGCGCACCGCCGAAGCCGCTGTGCTTCCGGTCGTAGGTCTGCCGGTAGAGCGACACGGCGTCCTCCAGAATCACTGTATCCGGCGAACCGCCGCTCTTTTCGCTGTGATCCAGCTCCGAGACAATTTCCTCCGCCTGGCGCAGCAGCAGCGTCCGGTCCCTCTCCCACTTCTGATGGATGGCTGTCAGCAGCTCCCGCAGCCCGATCATACCGCCCCGGCTGCTTTTGGGGAAATAGGTCCCGGCGAAAAACGGCTTTTGCTCCGCCGTCATAAAGATGCTGGTGGGCCAGCCGCCACTTCCGGTAAAGGCCTGACAGACCGCCATATAGATGCTGTCGATGTCCGGACGTTCCTCCTTGTCCACCTTGATGGAGATGAACCAGATGTTCAAAAGTTCGGCGATCTCCGGGTCCTCAAAGCTCTCATGGGCCATCACATGGCACCAGTGGCAGGTGCTGTACCCGATGCTTAAGAATACGGGCTTGTCCTCCTCCTTTGCCCGCCGGAACGCCTCAGCGCACCAGGGATACCAATCCACAGGATTTTCCGCGTGCTGGAGCAGGTAGGGACTTGATTCATGCTGCAAATGGTTGGACAAAAAACCACCCCTGTCGTTGTGTTTAAGGAATAAAATGGACGGAAATCATAAAAGTATGCGCTATTTACGTTGAATAAAAGCGGGGCGGATGATTTTTGCAGTCATCCGCCCCGCCATGGGTCCGTATTACGCGAGGTAAGGCGCGGCGACGCGCTCCACGCCATCCGGGTCTGTCTGGCGCCAATCGTCGAAGCCCTTGCCGCTGGCCGCTACAGTCTGGCCCAGCTCCACCAGGAACGCGGGGATGCGCTCCTCCAGCATCACGCCCAGCTCCCGGCCCATGGTCTCGTGGCCCTGGCGGTCATCGCCGCCCAGGAAGAAGGTAAAGGCCGCCTGGGGCTTGCCGTCCACCAGCTTGGAAGCGCCCCGGAAGCCCATGGCCCCGGTCTGATGGGTGCCGCAGGAGGAGGGGCAGCCGGAGATGTGGATGCAGGGCAGGGCGCCGGCAGGCAGCTTGGCCTCCCGCACCGCCGCCACACACTCTGCCAGCAGACCCTGGGAGTCCCGGGTACCCACCTGGCAGGTCTGGCCGCCGATGCAGCTGACGGAGGCCTCGAAGGCGGTCTCCGCGCCGCCGGCCGTCAGGGCCAGCACCTTTTCGGCCTCAACTCCGGTGAGGTTGATGATAAAGGCAGTCTCGTTGGGGCTGAGACGCATTTCGGCCTCGGGAATATTCTCTAAGGCGTCGCTGAGGGCGCAGAGCATCTTCAGGTTCGGCTGGCCGCCGATGGGATGCCACGCCACGGTGTACAGGCCCTCCTGCTTCTGGGAGATGATGCGGGGGCCGCCCACCACCACGCCGTCGCCGGTCTTGGTGACGGGGCGGGGCTCCACGGTCAGGTCCAGGTCCTCGCCGGAGGCCAGCACCTCCGCCAGCTTTTCGTTGTAAGCTTTGGCATAGCCCTCGGGACCGCCGCAGACGTCCTGCATGTAGCGGGTGCGGGCCTTGCCCCGGTTCTCATAGTTGCCGTAGGCGCGGAAGGTCAGCCACATGGCCTTAATATAGTAGAGAATTTTGCCGGGCTCCACAGCCTCGGCCACCTTCACGCCGAAGCGGGGGTTGTTGCCCAGGCCTCCGGCGCTGTACACGTCGAATTTCCCGTCAGGCCGGGCGGCGAAGCCCAGGTCCCGGTAGGTGGCGTGGGTCGCGTTGGCGGGAGAGTTGGAGAAGCCTACCTTCAGCTTTCGGGGCATCTTCTCCGCCTTGATGAAGTGCATCAGGTAGTCCGCCGCGGCCTCCGCCCAGGGCAGCACGTCAAAATACTCGCCCTGCTCCACGCCGGAGAGGGGAGAGCACATCACGTTCCGGGGAAAGTCTCCGCCGCCGCCCATGGTGACGATGCCCGCGTCCAGGGCCTTCTCCATAATGGCACAGACGGCGCCCTGCTGCAGGTCGTGGAGCTGGATGGTCTGGCAGGTGGTGAAGTGGGCCCGGGGCACATCGTACTCCCGGATGGCCCTGGCGGTGAACGCCAGCTTCTCCTTCGTCACCCGGCCGGCGGTCATCCGCAGACGCAGCATACTGGCCTTTCCGCCCTTCTGGGCGTAGCTGCCGTACAGGCCGGAAAAGCCCTTATAGGCGGCCTTGTCCAGCTCTCCGGCGTAAAACGCGGCGGTCCGGGCCTGAAATTCCGGCAGGTCCTGCTTCCAGCTCTGAGGGTCGATCTTATGCATAGTGGATTCCTCCCTGTTTTCCAACAGTCGATTTTATTCGACGGAATTTTACCACATCTTCACGCCTTTGCGCAACCCGTGCCTGCCAAAATGTGCGGTTTACTTTCGCGTTTCGGCTTCCAATAAATTTGAAACGCGCCAAAAATCAACCGTTTTCTCACGCTTCGGCCGATATACTTCTGACGTGAACGGCGGGGGGATGCCCCTCCGCCGGGATATCATTCCATGTAAAGGAGAGGCTGAGAAGATGGTTAGGAAAAAGCTGCGAGGGATGCTGGCACTGCTGTTGTCGCTCAGTATGGCCGTGGGCCTGATGGGCGGCACGGCGCTGGCGGCGGAGGACGAAGAAGATGGAGGGCAACCGGAAACGGCACTTCCCCAGGTCGTGACCTTTGACATCTCCCAGGGTCCCGTGACCGCCGGAGCCGACGGTGTGACGGGCGTGCAGACCGGAGCGACGGAGTCGACCACCGTGTCCTGGGAGGACGCGGCGGACCGGGAGCTGGTGGTGACGGGTACATCCGATATTACTACCAACGTCATCACTATGGCGGCGGACTGCCCCCAGGACCTGGCGCTGACGCTGGACAATGTGGACATTACATCCGAGGACAAGGTGGAAAATCCCCGCACCCGGGCGGCCATCAGCATCCAGACCATGGAGGCCAGAACGCTGACCCTGACGCTGGAGGGAGAAAACCGGCTCCATGCCACGGCGGGCCGCCTGCTGTGGACACAGAACGGCTCCATGATGAAGTTCGTGGGCCAGGATACGGACGGGAGCAAGGCAGCGCTGGAGCTGTCCGATGAGGATACTCCCATCTCCCTGCTCTTCAGTGGGACAAATGGGTCCGGTATGTTTGAATTCGAGAACTGCGCGGTGACGATGGCGGGCCGTGACCTGGACAACGGGAAACAGGTCCTCTCCAAAGGGACGAAGCTCTATTTGGGGGAGAACGCCTCCATCACCGACGGCACGGGCGAGACTGTGGACAGCAACTCTATCAGGGAGGTCGTCCATGACATCAGCACCGGCGATGTGACCATCGGTAAAGAGGACACCTCTGTCTGCGGCGATGGCTGGCTCATCTTCCTCAATGGCGCGGCTGTCCGGCATATCGTCACCGGGACTTCCACCAGCGGCCGCGTGACGGTCACGTATCCCGAGGCAATGGTGGTGCTGAAGAACCTCACCATCACCACCACGAACCGCAGCGCGTTTCTGGTGAAATACGCGGACGCCGCCGACATCGGCGAGACGCTGACGGTGCAGGTGGCGGGTAAAGTTAATCTGCAGACCGACGCCGCCTCCACCTTTAACACCAACGAATCGGAAAAAGGCGCGGCCCTGGTGCCGGTAACGGTGGAGGGCATCGCGGAGGACGCCGAGCTGACCATTACCCGAACCGCGGAGGGCGACACCGCCGGAAACGCCGCCGTGGGCGTGGACCTGACGGTGAAGGACCTGAAATGCACTATCAGTCGGAACTGCATGGGCGACGTGACGGCTGACGCCGGCTCCGTGGTGTTCGTGGCCGGAGACATCGGCGGCAACGCCGAGGAGAAAGAGGATGGCCGCCTGATCCGGGGCACCTTCGGATACCGCTTCGTGGTGGACGGCCGGGTGTTCAAGACCGTGGCGGACAAATCCAACGGCAATATGCCCACCCTGCTGCTGCCGGGAGACGCGGACCTGAGCCGCGTCACCATGGAAGGCACGCCGGACTGGACCGTCACATACGGCGATACGTCGGACAGCAGCGGGAAGGTGGCTCTGGATTTTGCATCCGCAGAAAACAACACCCTCACGCTGACGGTCACGCCGCCGGAGCAGGCCGTGGCGCTGGGCGCTGTGGAACAGGAGCTGACCCTGCGGGCCATGAAGTCCAGCGAGGATATCCCCTCTCTGTATCTGAGCATTTCCCCGGACTCCGAAAAGACCATGGCCCAGGTGGAGGCCGATTCCAAACACGACACCAAGGCCACCGGAACGGCGGTGCTGCTGGGGGATAATTCCCTGCCTGAGATGGAGATGGAGGTCAAGGGCCGGGGCAACGCCAGTTGGGGGCGGGAGAAGAAGGGCTTCCAGGTGAAGCTGGACAAAAAGACCGACGTGATGGGCATGGGCAAGGCGAAAAAGTGGGTGCTGCTGCCCAGCGCCGCCGACCTGTCCCTGATCCGCAACTCCGTGGCCCTGGACCTGGCCCAGAAGCTGGAGCTGGACTACACCAGTGAGTGGCGGTTCGTGGATTTCTATGTGGACGGTGCGTACTACGGCCTCTACATCCTCTGCGAAAAGCCGGAGATCGGCGGCAACCGCGTGGAGATCACCAACATGGATGACGCCATCGAGGACGCCATCGGCAAAGAAAACGATGACGGCAGCGACAAGCTGCTGAATGAGGAACCCGGCGTTACTTATAACGAGGACCACAGTGCGGCCACCCTGGCGGACGGCACGGTCATCGACCTGACCGGCGGCTATCATCTGGAATTTGACAACTATGACGATGTCCTCCAGTTCGGTGCCGGGGCCATCAAGCACATCACCGTGAAGGAGCCGGAACGGCTGGGCAGTGATGCGAAAACGGATGAGAGCTTTACCTATATCCGTAATTTCATGGCACAGGCGGACGCCGCCGTCACCGATTACAGCAATGACGAGGAACTGCTGAAGTATATCGACCTGGAGTCCTTTGCCAAGATGTGGCTGATTCAGGAGTATACCTACGGACATGACGCCACGGACAATCTGCACATCTGGAAGGATTCCAACGAGAACGGAGACGGCCTCATCCACGCCGGTCCCGCCTGGGACTTCGACAATATCATGGCCCGTGACGAGAACTTTGCAAACGTGGCCACGGTGGCACAGAAGGAGCGCATCACGGACGCCCACGCTGATAAAGAACCGCAGGACAATCCGTCGGCGGCGGACTACAACGCCAGATGGCTCGCCCAGCTCATGCGCCACAAGGTGTTCCAGGAGGAAGTCACCCGGCAGTATGAGAAGTACAAGGACCTGTTCACCTGCTGCGAGGGATGCAACTGCGCCTCAGCCAAGAGCTTTGATGACCTGAAGTCCTGCGACAGCTGCGGCGGCTGCTATGTCCACAACACGGCGGCCAGCCAGTGGGAGTTTGTCCGGGAGTCCATCGCCATGGACACGGTGCGTTGGTACGATGTCGTATTCAGGGGCCTGAATAGACCTGTTCAGCCCCAATACCGGGAACAGTCCGCCCGCAACATTATGCTGTTTGCCTGTGTCCGTAACGGTTATCTGGCGGAGCGCATCGCCAAGTGGGGTGCGGAGCTGTATGACGTGACCTTTGTCAGCAACGGCAAGACCGTGAAGACCCTGCGGGCGGGCAGCACCGGGCTTCAGACCCTGCCTGCGGTCACCAGAAGCGGCTATACCTTTGACGGCTGGTTCTATACCGTGGACGGTGTGGAAACAGCATTTACTGCCGGAACTTCGGTCACTGAGAACCTGACCGTCACCGCGAAATGGACCCTGCGCGATGACCTGACCGTCACTGAAAAGCAGAACACGGTGGATAAGGTCTATGACGGCCAGACCGCCGCGCTCTCCGTCACCGCCTCCATCAGCGCTGAGGGCGCCACCTTTGCTTACCAGTGGTATCGGATGGATGGGGAAACTCCTGTAAAGGTGGAGGGCGCCGACGGCACCTCCCTGGCAGTCGCCAACGCGGCGGACAGCGGCACCTACTTCTGCCGGGTGACCGCCGCCGTGGATGGGGTGACCCTCTCCTGTGACAGCGGAGAAATGACTGTCAGCATCCGGCCCAAAACCCTGGGCGCGGACGCCGTGGCGGACATTCCCGACCAGACCTATACCAGCTCCGCCATCACCCCGGCCCTGACCGTCACCGACGGCGATACCGTCCTGACGGAAGGCACCGATTATACGGCGGCTTATGCGGATAACGTCAAAACGGGCACCGCCCAAGTGACAGTTACCTTCCAAGGCAACTATACTGGTACTGCTGTCAAGATGTTCAATATCGTGAAAAAGAACGGTTCCTCCGGCGGCGGAGGCGGCAGCGGCAATGCCGGGTATTTCATCAAGGACGGAACCGCAAAGGATGCCCATGGCACCATCACCATTGCCCCCAGGCAGGCGAAGCAGGGCAAGACCGTCCATATCATTCCCAAGCCCGACAAGGGATATGAGGTGGACACCATCACTGTGCTGGACACCAATGGGAAGACACTGGCGGTCACGGAGAAGAACGGACATTTCTCTTTCGTCATGCCCGCCTGCACCGTCACGGTAAAGGCCACCTTCCGGGAGACTGGCAAAAAATTCCCCTTCCAGGATGTGAAGCCGGGAGACTGGTTCTACGAGGTGGTGCGCTATGTTTACGAACACGGCCTGATGCAGGGGATCGGTGACGCCGCCTTCTGCCCTGGCGGCTTTACCACCCGGGGGATGATCGTCACCATCCTGTGGAACCTGGAGGGCCGTCCCACCGTCGCCGGAAGCATTCCCTTTACCGACGTGCCGGAGGATGCGTACTGCGCCCAGGCGGTGAAGTGGGCCGCTGAGAACGGCATCGTGACCGGCTATGAAAACGGAGAATTCCGACCCGGCGATCCTGTGAAGCGGGAGCAGATAGCCGCCATCCTGTTCAACTACGCCAAATTCAAGGGCTATGATGTATCGGAACATGAAAACGTCGATTTTTCCAAATTCAAAGACATTTCTGAGATGAGCGCATACGCGTTTCCCGCCATGCGGTGGTGCGCGGACAACGGCGTCATCAGCGGCAAGGGCGGCGGCATCCTGGATCCCAGAGGAAAGGCGACCCGGGGCCAGACCGCGAAGATGCTCTACTATTTCTGTGAAAATATCGCCGGCTGACATGGCTCGACAAAGCCCAGGCGGACCACAAAGGTCCGCCCGGGCTTTTCCTTGATCTGGAAATGCCAATTACCATACCCGGCCGCAAAATGGAAGCGGGAAAACGTTTCAGCACGCTTATTTTTGCGAATAGGAGTAGATGATCTGGCTGTCATCCACGATCTCCCTGTTTATATCCATTGCCAGCATGACGCTGTCCTTTCCGTCGTAGCTCCTGATGGAGATACCCACCGACAGACCATCCCGGATCTCATCCAGATACGGGACCTTGGTCACGGTCGTGATGGTTTTGCCGGGGGCGAGCTGGGATAGCTTCAGGTCCAGGGTCTCCCAGTAGACCAGGGTGCCGCTGTGGTCAAAAATCTTGATCATGACGGGCCAGTCCCAGTACAGCGGCGCGCTGCCGTCATTTTCCCAGTCCAGCCGGATGTCGATGGAATCGTCGGCAAAGGAAAACGTCGTTGAGAGCCTGGACACATAGTACTTGTATCCCACCCGCCGCAGGATGGAGTCGTAGGCGTTCGTATCCACGTCAGGGATGTGGGGCCCGACAAAGGTCAGGTGACAGTCCTCCAGCTGCCGGAGCAGGGAGGAGAGGTCTTCGTTATACAGACGGCTCTCGTCGATGCCGCTGGTGATCTCGCCGCCCGCCGGCGCGGTTTCCCAGAAGTTCGGATATGGCTGAATTTCAATTTCATCCACGGAGGTGGCCTGGCTGCCGCCGGATCTTGTCCACTCCAGCCATCTGTCCGTCTGCGCCTGGTCGCCCAGCACATCGTTGTAGATGCCCAGCCTGGCGTCCACCGCGTAGATGTAGCTTCTGCGCATCAGGAACCGCACGTTTTGGAAGTGCTCCGTGTAGGCGAGGATGTAGTCCCAGCAGGTCTCGGACGAGGGCATCAGGGAATTGCCGTCGTTGTCCCGGGCGTGCCACTCGCCCCAGTGGCCCAGACTTCCCAGCTCCACATAGGCCGCAAAGTCATCCTGATTGAAGTAATCGGCTAGTGCGGTGACAGCCATGGTATGACGGGAACGGAAAAACTCGTTTTCGTAGTTCGGGGAATACCCACTTCCGCTGCTCCCGGAATAGTAGGTGCCGTCTCCGGTGGACTCCAGCAGCCATCCGGGGATGTCCGCGCCGCCGTCCGTGTCCGGGTCGTCGCAGACGAAGCGGATGACGGCGTGTTTTCCCTGGGCCTTCCACTGGGGGATGTGGAATTTGGATTCCAGGAAGGCGGTGTCATACTGCCCCATCTCCGGCTCCCAGTCCGACCATTTCAGCTTGATAAAAACCAGGTCGGTGTCCTGGCATTTGTCCACATTTTCCGCGTAGGGCGCGTAGCCCATCAGCGGATTTGCCACAATGCCCTTGTCCGGCTCGAAGGTCACCTCGTCGTTCAGGTGGTAGCGGCCCAGCATATAGGCGAGGAGGCCGACGATGGCGGTGGTCAGCAGGAACAGGAGGATGTAGTCAGCCACCCGGCTTTTCTTCTCAGCCATTGTATTCTCCGTTGTATTGGATGAGGTTGATGTCCTTGACGCCCTCGATCTCCCTGATCTTATCCATGAAGGTGGTGCCGTTCTTGTCGCAGATCAGCTCCAGCGTCAGCTCGCAGGCGGAGCCGCGCATGGTCTTGCTCTTGACCTGATAGCGGTAGCGGCTCAGACAGCGGAGGATCTCGTCATCCGCCGTGTCGCCCTCATAGTGAACGACCAGGATGTAGATGACCCCGCTCTTCCGCTTGTGGTAGAAGAGGTAGACGATGAAAATCATCACGATCATGGTCAGGGCGGCCAGGACATAAAGCCCCGCGGCCAGCGTGATGCCCACGGAGATGGACCAGAACAGATACAGAAGGTCCATGGGGTCCTTGATGGCTGTGCGGTAGCGGACGATGGAGAGAGCGCCCACCATGCCCAGGGAGATCACAATGTTGCTGCTGATGGCAAGGGTCAGCATACAGGTCAGCACGGTCATGCCGATCAGCGTGACACCGAAGGAAGCGGAGTACACAACGCCGCCGTAGTAGTGGCCGTATACCTTATAGATCACAATGCCCAGCAGCACGGCGGCGGTCATGGCGACGATGGCTGTGATGACGAAATCCAGGGTGATGCCGCCGCTGGCGGCAAAGGAATCCCATACTGTTTTCTTAAAATAATCCCGAATAGACATTTCTTGATCTCCTCCCGCTCATGAATGTTTTGGATACTCCGGCCGTAAGATCGGTCAGATGGTGGGCTGCCTCATAACACATGGCATACTTGGAAAACGCGGAAAATTCCTGGCCGTCCAGCGGCAGGAGCGTTTTGACCACCTGGGGCAGAAAGGCGGTGTACTTGACCTCCAGGACCAGCTTGCCCGGCTCAATGGCCGGGAGCGTGGGAAGCTCCGCGTCGAAGATGTCGAAGGAGCCGATAGCGGCCCGGACGCTTTTGTCAAAAGTGATGCGGACGGTGCCCGCGTCCATGATCATCGGTGTTCTTTCGTAGTCCACCACTACCTTCGGGCGGAGGAGCTTCACCATGCACTCGTAGTAGAACTCTTTGCAGAGGTTTTCCTCCCTGGTCAGAAGGAACGGATAGTCCCCGTCCAGGATTCTCTGAAACTCCTCTCTGGTGAGTGCGGCGGATTCCTTGTAGATGTAGCTGCCGCGTTTGGTTTTCCGCTCCAGACTGATGCGCTGGTCGCTGCAATTATAGATCCTGATGCGCCACTTCTGACGGAAATCCACGCCCATGATCTTTTCCCGGTAAGCGGAGTCGTGCATATCGTCGAAGTAGAGGCTTCGGATCATGTACGCTCCGTCCGCCGCGTTCCGGTCAAGGGACAAAAACGGGCTCAGGCGCCGCTGAAGCAGCTCTGCTTCCGGGTAGGAGATGAGATATTTCCACTCATGGCGGAAGACTTTCTTTTTTTCACACATCTCATTCACCTTCGTTGAAGTAGGAGGCATGGACACTGCCGTCAGGCATCACGTAAAAGCAGAGCGTGCCGTAAACGGTTGTCTTGACCTCGGTGGGATAGGTCTCATAGGCGATCTGGCTCTTTCCGTCGTCGGTCTGTGCCGTGACGGAGAGGAAATACTGCCCGACAGGGAGCCGGTCGATGATCCATTCCGTGGATTTGCAGCCGGAATCGCTGAACAGGGGCGTCTCAAAATCCCAGGAGTCATCCAGAATGATGCTATAGGTGACGGCTTTATCCCGGGCAGCGTCCTCCCAGGAGAGACGGAGAGTGCCGTCCGCCTGTGTTTCCGGCTCGCGGATATGGAAGGGAGCGGGAAGCTCCAGACTCTCATAATAGGCGTAATAGTTCCTCACGATCTGCTCATGGATGCCTGCCGCAAGGGCGTCGTACTGGGCCGGGGTCACCCGGGCAAAGGTCTTATCCGGCAGGCTGAATACGTATTCTTCCGCCAGCCCGGTAAGCCTGGATACGGCGGAGGAAACAACAGGCTCGGTCAGATATGTCTCATACAGAGTATCTACCGCCGTGCTGAGGCCGGAGATGCAGGCATCGTCCTCCAGGATTCTGGCGAACAGGACGTTATCGTAAAAACTGAAGATGCCGGTGTCCCAGGCAGCCGACTGGCCCGGGCCCCGCAGTTCCTCATAATCCGCGCGGAAGGCGCCGTCGTTGTCCCAGGAGATGAAGTAAAACTTCTCGGAGCCGGTGGGGCTGTACAGATAATAGTTCTCTGTGGAGGTGCCCTTGTTGCCGGTCAGGATATTGAAGGCAAGCCAGTGATAGAGGTTGTCTCTGTCAAAATAGGTGTCGAGGACCTCCTGAATGGAGAGGTTGGGATCGTTGACGGCCTTGAGCATTGCCAGCAGCTTGGCATGGTCGTCGCTGCCTTTGCTCTCCAGCAGCGCTTCGAATGCGTCCTTCTGGAATTGGGAGGAGGTGGACAGGGTGATGACATCCTCGTGGCGGGCAAAATCGAAAGCATTAGCTTTGTAGAGCGCGCCGTCATCGTCCAGATGGCGGCTTTTCAAATAGGACTTGTTGATGGGCTCCACCATGGTGTACAGGCCGTAATCCTGGTAAAGCGTATCCGCACCGGAGGTAGTGTCTTTCACATAGAGGTGGACCAGCCGCGTCCGTGTGCTCAGAAGAGATGGGATATCCTCCATCAGCTCATAGCACAGCTTGTTCGTGATGCGGAGCGGGTCGGCAAAGCTCTTTGACAGGACCACGGTCTTCATTCCGTCCAGGGAGCCCTTGCCGTCCTTGATGGAAATGCGATAGCTCTTTTGCTGCCGCTTGGAGGCGTTTGCTCCCTGTAGCCGGACGACAGCGTTGGCGGTCAGCGCTCTGTATCCGAAAGCGCCCTCGGTGGGCGCGTTTTCATCGCCCATCTGGAACACGGCCTCGCATTGATACGGAATCGTTCCCTGTTCCTCCAGGGGAATGGAGTTGATCTCCGTCCAGGTGTGGTCGGTGCCGTCGGCCTCGTTGCCCAGGCCCACCGCCAGATAAACGACGGCAATGCCGTCTTCTGTTTCCGCATACAGGTCGTTGGCGTCGGAGACAAGAATGGCGGCAGCATCGGTTTTCTCATAGGTCTCCTCCGGCGTCAGGATGCTGTTGAGGACGTTCTCTCCCTGAAAGCCGCACCCGGCCAGCAGCAGGCAGAGCAGCACCGGCAGCATGCACCGGTACCTGGCAAAATGGGTTTTCGTTCTCATTTACACATCCTCCCCTGCATAGACGGAAATGGTCCCATCCAGTGCTACCGTAAAGACGTAGCAGCCATAGATCTTTCCAACGTTTGCAATGCTGTAATAGTCAAAGCAGTCAGTGGTGTGGCCGGACTCATTGGTGGCCGTGACCTTCAGATAATAGGTGCCCGGCTCCAGAAGTCCCACCCTGGCATAAGGGATCGTCAGATCGGAACCAGTAGACAGGATATGCCGGAACTGGTAGTCAGTGGCCAACTGATAATCGTAGGTCACGGATTCGCCCCGGAGATCATAAGCGGTGCCCCAGGAGAAAAAGATGCTGTCCTCGTGGGATTCCGGGGTGTTGACAAAGAACGGCCACGGGCATGCCAGACTGTCCAGATAATATTCATAGTTGATCTGTATCTCGGATGAGAGCATATCGACGTATCTGTCGTACTCCTTTGGTGTCAGCTGGCTGTTGTAATTGCTGAACGCATTGTTGAAAATGTCATATTTGACCACCTTGCTGTATGCGGCGGCGCGTTCCGAAATTTTATCGGGGCTCAGCGCGTGCTCCATCAGGTCGTGAATGGCATCCTCCAACTGCTTGCGGTAACATTCTTCCTTCATCATCCGCTGGAAAAGTACCAGAGAGACATATTGGGTCAGACCGTGTTCCCAGGAAAGACCTTCCAGGTATCCGATTTTCTGAAAGTAATTTCTTCGGAAGGAGGCGTCCATGTCCCAGGAGATGAAGTACCACTTCTGAGAGTTCAGCGGACTGTAAATGTATGCGTTTCTGGGACCGGAGTCGTAGTTGCCGATAAGAATTTGAAAGGCCATCCAGTAGCACAGGTTCTCCGCGTCAAAATCGTTTTCGATGATCTCTGTGATGGGGATGCTGTAATTCTGCAGTCTGGTCAGTGTGTCCCGCAGATTGGCGTGGTCATCGCTGCCCTTGATCTCCAGATAAGATTCAAACGCGTCCTCGTCGTAGTCGTCTCCGATTGCCATGATCTCGTCGTAGTCATACCATTCAAACATATTGACCTTATACAGCTCACCGCGTTCATCCAGGCCGTGGTTCTTCAGGTAGGTCCGGTTGATCTGCTCCACCATGGTGTAAAGACCGTAGTCCACATAGTTCCCGGAACCGCCCGCTGTCGTGTCTTTCACATAGAGGCGGACGAACTGGGTCCGGGCGCTGAGAAGCTGGGGAATATCTGCCAGCAGATCATAGCACATCTTGTTCAGGAAGCGGTAGGGGTCACTGACATGCTTGTTCAGGGCCAGCGTCCGCTGGCCGTTGTATTCCTCTTTCCCGGCTTTGATACGGATCTTGTAGTTTTTGGAGGCGAACAAGGAGGAGGTCTGGCCCCGGATCTGCACCGTCACATTGGGCACGATCTCTCCGTAGCCGTAGCTGCCTTCACCAAGGCCGTTCCCATCGTCGATCTGGAGGATGCCCTCCACCTTGTATCGGTCGATGCCCAAATCGTCGTAGTAATAGGTAGAGTGGGCGTTGACATCCGCCCAGGTGTGGTTAGAGCTGTCCGCTTCGTTTCCTTTGGATACGGTGAGATACATATTGATGACGGAGGCAGGGTCCTGGTCCTTGTACAGCGCATCATTGTCGTGGATGTTTCCCTCCGTCAGTGTCTCCCTGGGGACGGCCTGGACTACGGGAGCTTCCTCAGCAGATAATTCGGGTGAGGCAGGCTCTGCGACGCAGCCCGCCAATGTCAGAGTGGCCAGCAAAAGGACTGTTATTTTTTTCAGCAGATTCATGAAGCATCCCTCTTATATTCTGCAAGCCGTTTTTGCTGCTCAGCCTCCAAACGCTTCTGCCGTTCATCCAGCTTATCGGCAATGAAGACCAGCGGCCCCCGCTCCTTGTGGGGAAGGATGCTTTGACGGGCCAACAGGTAATACGGCAGCCGCTTCGTGTGGTATTCCAATCCGAAGACGGACACCAAAAAGAGGACCAGCGCTCCGGCAAAAAAACCGATGCCGTAGAAGTTCTGGTTTCCGTACAGCACCTGCCAGATGGTGGCGGCGGTGGAGATTATGGCGAACAGAGAGGAGCCGATCAGCGCATGGGTATAATCTTCAAAATACAGGAGGATCAGCATCATGGAGCTGGCAATGGCATAAGTGCCGTATCCCACGCACAGGAAACGGAAAACATTTGCGGAAAGGGAAGTAAAGCCCAGCGGCAGTGCCTCCAGCACCGGCGGGGCAATGACGATGAACAGAATGGTTGCAAAAAGCTGCTTGTGTCCCGCGTAGACCAGCTCCTGCCGGAGGACGGACAGCATTTTCACCTCGGCCTGCTCAATCTCCTGGATGGAGCCGTTGCCGTTGAAAAGACCGTAGTAATCCCGATATCTGGGATAAAAACGAACCTCCACTGACGCAATGAAGTTGATGGTGGTGATCAGCAGGCTGAAAAAGGCGAACAGGGCGGGAATGTCGTACTGCGGCGCACCGTAGAAAAGCCCTTCCATCTGCACCTTCAGCGGGCCGAAATACATCACGATCATGTGGGAAAACAGGCCGATGTTCAGCATACCGCCGGTCACCACAACGGAGCGGTACTTGTCCATCCACCCGAGAAAGGAGAAATTGCTGCCCGTCTGGGTGGGGAAGTAGTCCAGCAGTACCTTCAGATACCGGCACATCAGCAAGCCGTACGCAGAGATGATCGCAAGCATAAAGACCTCGATCCGCACAGAGCCCAGGAGGATGGCGATGAGGACCAGAAGAAATCCGGTCATCAACGAAATGCTGAAGGACAGCACAACAGATTGATAGTCCTTTACCGCGGTCAGATAGATCATCTCGTTCCAGACCACAATCAGGATCAGGGAAAACCACAGGCACAGGAACTGGTAAAGCGGGGAGACCCCAGAAAAGTGCAGGAAGGTGCCGTACAGCACCACGCACAGCACCAGCATGATGGCGGAAGAACCGTAAAACGAGGGCATTACTTTTTCGTTTTTTCCTTCGTAGAACATATCGGAGACAAAACGTGTCACACCCATGTTGAACCAGCTGGAAATGAACAGAGAGGCCAGCAGGCTGTATGTGAGCATACAGTTCAGCAGCTCCCGGTCATGGGTGGGCATACCGCCCAGCCGGGCGGCAAAGGAGATACCGCCCAGCAGTGCCGCGCCCAGCAGCATCGGACCGGTGGAGATGATTCCGGCGTAGCCATACGCTCGGCACAGGTTGAAGATGCCCTTTTTATCAAATAGTTTTCTCAGACTGAAGCCGATTCCTGCCATCTCTTAAATACCTCGTTATATACGTCCAAATATCGGCGGATCATATCCTCATGGAGAAAATATTTCTCCACCCGTTTCCTGCCGGTCAGGCCCATTTTCCGCCGCTCCAGGGGGTTATGGCACATCCGCGCCATAGCGTCCGCCATGGCCTGCACATGGATCGGAGGAACGCAGTACCCCGCGGGGCCGAGGTCATCGTCCTCGGCGACCTTGTTGATCAATTCCTTGCAGCAGCCCACGTCCGTGGTGATCACGGGGCAGCCCGCGGCAAAGCTCTCCAGAACGGAGAGAGGCATTCCCTCTGAAATGGAGGAAAGCATGGTGAAATCAAACTTACCCAGCCATTCGGACACATTGACCGTGCCCAGAAAGGTGATATCCGGGACCTGGAGCTGTCCAATCAAGTCATAGCATTCCTGGGCATACTCCTTGTCGTCCTCGGGGCCGGCGATAAAGAGCCGGGCGTTGGGCACCCGGAACTTCAGATTCGCGAAGGCGTAAATCATGGTTTTCACATCTTTGATGGGCGCGATGCGCAGGACCGCTCCAATGTCCACATAGCCGTTGTTCGGTTTCTGAGGGATGCTGCAGAAGCGCTCATAGTGAATACCGTTTCCGATGTAAGTGCATTTGTCCGGGTCGCAGCCCATGTCGATCTGCGTATGCATGGCGCCGCTGAAAAGACTGGTGATCATGGACGCCTTTTCGTAAGCGCCGTCTGACAGCATATAGAAGAACCGGACCCAGAACTTCTTGAAAGCAGGAAGGACCCACTTTGCCCGGATGATCTCTTCCTCCCGCTCTCGGGTGTAGATGCCGTGCTCGGTGATGAGGTACGGCACATGATAGGTATAGCTTCCCAGCCGGGCCAGAATACCGCTGTACCCGGTGGCAATGGCGTGGTAAACATCGGCCTTGGGGATCTCGGAGGACAACAGGTGGAGCACCGGCAGAAACATGGAACGGACCGTATGGAAGAAATCGGAAAATGCCGTATACGGGTATTCCGTTTTGCAAAGCTGGGTCAGAATATCCAGGAAGGCCTTGCTTTGCAGGAAGGAGACCGGCGCAATGCGCTTTTGCGCGTACATTTCAAATAGCGTCTCCCAACAGGGGGTTTTGCAGTTGATCAGATCGTAAAGGACCTGGGTTTCTTTGGCGGTGAATTTATATTTCGCGGGAGCCTCCGCCAGCTTCAGGGCATCGCCCAGAAAGAGCTCATGGACTTCGACCACATTATCGGGCAGGGTGTACTTGAACTGCCCTTTGATGTCCGAAGCAGCGCCGATAGTCCATATCACGAACTCGTGCTGGGGCATTGCCTGGATGTACTGATGTATCCAGGAGGACACGCCGCCGGTCACATAGGGGTAGCACCCCTCCAGTATCACACAGATTCTCATAACACGATCCTTTGTCTGCATTTTAGGAAAATTGGATATCCACTTCGTTGGAAACCGCCCGAATCAGATAGAGGGTGTTGTCCAGATGGGAGCATTCACCGCCGGAGATATGGACGATTTCCTGCCCTTCATTGATCCGCAGCATGAACCAGGCCTCATCATAGAAATTTGCCAGCTCCAGATGGATACCGTTCTCGCTTCTGGTCTGCGTCATATCGATGTAGTCATACCGCTGGACAGCAGCGGCGATCTCTGAGCCGGTCATGGAGCGGATGGAGGGAACGGCAGTATACAGCCAGTCCACATAGTCGGACAGATTGGCGAACATATTGGCCCAGCCCAGTTCAGCGCCGCGGTCCTCGTCCAGAACGTCGTCGGGGTGCTGGAAATGAGAGCTTACCATGTGGAAATTCAGCTCTGAGAGGGCAACCAGCCGCGTATAATCGCCCAGAATGTAGCCCGCGATGACGCGGGGCGTACTGATGATGCCGTTCTCCTCCACCTGAAATTCCTGACAATAGGCCAGGCCGCCGGGGAGGTAGACCGAGGCAATGGCCTTGATATCGGGGAAATCAGAGGCCAGCAGGTCGATCCCGTCCTCGGAAATGATATTGGAGGGCGGCACATACACCTGGAAGGTGCGGCCCGGATACAGGCTTGCGCAAAAGTTCTTCAGCTCGTTGACGGCGTTCCGCATATCCTGATAGCTGCGCCACTGGCTGTAGCTGTCAAAGAGCCCCATATAGTCAAAGTCCTCCAGGACCAGGGGCATGTGGTTGTAGCCGTGGAGGCCGATCTCGCCTCCCAGATTCAAAAGCATGTTGCCGAAATACAGGTAGCGTTCCATATCCGTGTTGCGCTCGAAGATGCCGGATACCTGGTCTGAATATTCCTCAATGACCATGCCGGTGTATTTGAAGCCGTATTTCTTGGCAAGGTTATAGGTGTCCGTCCACCACCTGGAGGAATAGAAATCCTTGATGCTGAGATTGTAATCCCGCTCAATGTATGGGGCATAACCGCTGGGAACGGGAGAGGGAAAGTCATCGATGTAAAAGGCGGACGCATTGATCACGGGATAGATGCACGCGGGACCCAGCAGGCTGTACGCGGCACAGTGAAGACCGCGGTAACCCTTCTCCAGAAAGCCGAGGTTATCCACAACGACGGTCCCGCGGCCTGCGTTCCGGCGCCAGATGATGGGAACCGGATAGGCGCCGGAGGTCTGGGCAAATACCTCACAGTCGTCCTCCAGGTAAACACTCATGGAGGAGTCGTACGGGTCACTGACGGCAAAATCGCGGGACGCGCCGCCCAGCAGGAAGCCATCCGAAAAATGGAGACTTTCCACAACCGCGTAGCTGTCGCCGCAGTCCCGCACGCCGAGGATATCAAAAAGACTGCGAAAGCTGCCGCTGAGCTCCGGTGGATACAGGATCATCAGATTCCCGCCGGCCTTGACCCAGGATCTGATGTCGCCCAGCACTTCGCCCAGGTACTGGTAGTGGGTGACGGAGAGGACCAGCTCGCTGTAATCTGCCAGCATCTCCGCCTGAACGTCCCCACACTCCAGCGCATCGAAAGGAATCCTCATCTGGGAGAGAACAGACATCATCTCGTTCAGACCCATGGTGCCCATAGTGTCATCTTCATAGATGAGAAGACAGTCAGATTTCCCCGAAAGATGGGTGATGTCCTGCTTTTCAACGTCCAGCAGTTCCAGACTGGGGCCCTGGGCGGTGTAAGATACATTTTTCGCCACTGCGGCCAGAACGAGTACCAGGGCACACATCACAATAGCGACGGGCAGCATACTGAAAAAGGAGCCGCTCCGATCTTGCTCCGGTGTGGAATTGTCTTTTTTCTGCCAAATAGCCATATCGTTATGCTCTTTTCAGGAAAGTTTCAGGAACGCCAGAATTCGATCTCCGCGCGTCCGTCGGGAGACAGGAAAACATTTCTCTGATCTGTCATTTGGATCACATCCATGACACCTTTGCGGTCCTTCTGCATGGCGTGGTATTTCAGAAGATAGAGATACCCCTGTTCGTTCTCCGGGCGGAGGGAGATGATTTTTTCCGCATCCATGCGCAGGTCCTCTATATTCCGCAGGAGCATATCGGCATCCGCCTTTTTGATCCACAGGGAGGGGTTGTTCTCGTTTTTTGCGAGGCGCTTTTTCAGAATATCTGCATACTTGCGAAGCTGGGCGTCCCGGCGGCTGTCCTCCAGCAGACCACTGGACAGGTACTGCTCCAGGAGATTCTGGTACTTTCGGAGCAGGACCTCACTGTTCGGCTGTTCCGTCAGTTCTTTGCTGAGCGCCTGGAACTTCAGGTCAAATTCCTTCTGGATCTCCACCAAAGCCGTGACCGCGTAGTGGACGACCTCGGGGTCGTCGTTGGATCGGGCTTCAGGGAGCTGCTGGATAAAGCTGTTGGGGTTGCTGTAGAGCACGTCCATGATCAGCTTCCGCTTGATGTGGGAATCATTTATCAGCAGGGCTTCCTGGAGCGGAACGACCTTGTCCTGCATATCGTCCTCGTCGATTTCGACCTTGGGGTTCAAGTCGTAGGGGATCTCGTTCATCAGCACCTGCTGTATGCCGGGGGCGTTGACTGCGAAGACTTCGGAAAGGGGGGAGACCTCACCGATATCTTCCTTGTCACCCGCAAGAGTGCTCTTACGCACACCTCCGTCGATTTCTAGGCGGGACGATTCCGGCTCCCTGGCCCGCTGTGCTGCTTTCCGATAAACATGAGAACGGATGAGGAGGCTTGCCGCGCCAAAAACGGGGATGAGCAGGCAGATGAAAACGTCAATGCAGGCGCATTTCAGAATGTTGAAACGGATCAGAAGGAAGCAGACCAGACATACCAGAAGGTGCAGGAGCAAACAAATGAAAAGAATCGTATTCATAGGCGTCAATTTCCGCTCACGATCTCATACTTGAGACCATTTTTGTCAAGCCGCTCCCCGACAATGCTGATGGACTGCCGGTTCGTCTGCGTCAGGATCAGGAACAGGGAGCCGTCATCATCAGCACCGATAATATCGTTGTTCCGTACAAGCCCCTTTAGCGAGGAGGAGATGTACGCTTTGTCCTTGGACTCGAACCGTATCAGGGCATAACTGGCCAGACCTGCCTCGGCAAGCTCCTTCTGGGCGTTCAGCAGCTCCCTGAAATAGGAGGGAATGACGATCAGGGTCCCCGGATAATATTTCTCCTGCTCAATGGCACGCTGGTATTCCAATGCGCGTATGAAGGACAGCTTGATGAGATTGCAGAGGATGCTGAACAGATTTTGGTAGTAAAGGCTCATTTGCTCCGGACTGGCGTCATAGATGAAAATCAGCAGACTGACCTGCTCCTTTTCACAGATACCGTAAGCGTACATGGGCAGGCCGGGGAGGAGCTCTGTGTTTTTCCAAGTCTGTCCTGCCAGGACGGTGTCATATACCGGCTGGACCGACGCCATCTCCAGGGACTTGGGCAGCTCCGCCAGAATGTCTCCGGAGCTGGCCGCCAGGCGGCCGTATTTCTGCCAGTTGTCAATGGTGTATATGGCAATGGAGTGGTTTTTCAGAATTTCCTCCATCGTCTGGATGCCGTTTATGAATATATCATGGGGCAGCACGCTGTCCAGCTTCCGAACGGCCTGGAAAATAACGCCAAAGGAGTCCTTGTAGCCCAGAATTTGCCGCTTGTACTCACTCTTGTTGGCGATGGCGCCATGGTACACGTCGTTCAGGAACAGGTATTTATCCCGCAGGAGGTTGTTTTCCTGCTGCAGAAATTCGTTTTTCTGACGGTGAACGGTGCTGACATAGCCGGTGATGGAGCCTGTCATCAAATAGATGACGAAGGGCAGCCAGTTTTCGATGTTGTAGAAGAGCATGGTGCCGTTGATGCCGATGCTTCGGTATCCGAAAAACAGGGAGATACCCGCCAGAATGCCTGCCAGGATACCGGGCAGTGTTCCGTGGGTGGTGCCCATGATCAGCACATAGAATAGGCGAATGTCCACGTATTTGAAATACACAGAGCCGCCCATTTTACGCACCAGCAGCTCCGCTGCCAGAAAAAGTACGATCAGCTCGATGTATCCCAAGGCATTGGACAGAACGGCGTCGCTGATCTTTCGAAAAAGCGATTTCACCCACGATTTTTTTCGGATGCTTTCTTTGTAGACCTCGAACGCGGCTGGAAAGGCGTTCAGGACGTTGTCCATGGGAATAAAACCGTATTTCCGCTTCAGCTCGATGCTGTAACTCTGGACGGAGATGAAATTGACCTTATCCTCGTACTCAATAACAGCGTCCGGCTTGATCTTCAGAATCTCGGTTTCCAGGTCCTGCCAGGTATAGTGGTATCCGCTGGCAACGCTGTATGTAGCGGTGCTGTCGGCACTCTCCTCGCTAATGTCCAGAAGCAGCTCCATCAAATCGGAGGAAGAGAGAAAATCAATTTTGTTTTCAGGGCAATAGGGGAAGACCAGCTTCTCGCCGCGCAGCATACTGGAAAAAATATGGCCAAGGAAATTGGAACGGTTGGTTTCTGAGGCAATATAGGGTGTCCGCAGAATGATGGTCTTGATGCCCTGGCTTTTCGCGCAGTAGCGGATATAGTTTTCCAGCTGTGCCACGGCAAAGGATTCGCCTGAGGCATAGGCCCGGCTGGCGACCTGGCCCATGATATCGTATTTGGGCTGAAAGTTGAGACTTGCGATGGAGGTGACTACGATGAGCTTGGAGACAGCGTTCTTCACGCAGGTGTCCATGATGCTGTCCAGGATCTTCATCTCATCGTACATCCCGTTCTGGCAGTCCGCGTATCCACTGATGTACCAGACTGTGTCAATATCGAACGCATCAAAGAGCTGGCTGAATTTTTCCTCGGTGGGGATGGTCTCATAATAATGTATCTTTCGGCCGAGGTGGAAGGGCAGGCCGCCCTCTCCCGCAATCACCAGATTGTAGGCGTCAGAGGCTCTGAGGATGTCCTCCTCCGAGAGGAGGGAGATATTGCCGCAGAGCATAGCGCTGGTGACCTGGATGCCGCTTGACGCTCCGGCTTGTGCCGCTTCCGCATAGGAAGAAGCGTTTTCTGCCTGATAGATGCTGCTTTCTGCCCGACTGGAAGCGCCGATGGGCGCTGGCCGGATCACGGAGGGTTCCTTGGCGGCGCCCTGTGCTTCCCGGGCTGCCGGACATCCACTTGCGGAGCCCACGCTTTTTTCTTTTAAAGTCCCGTCTGCCACAATATCACTCCGTTACATGACGTTGGATTCCAGAATTTGCTCTGCGATGGGCAGAAATTTGTCCAGCAGCTCCGGGTCAAACTGGCGGCCCCGCCCAGCCTGAAGTTCCTGCAAAATATAGCCCGGCGCCATTTTGCTCCGGTATACACGGGAGGAGTTCATGGCGTCGAATGCGTCCGCAATACCGATGATCCGCGCCTCCAGCGGGATCTGGGCACCTTTGAGGCCGTAAGGATAGCCAGTGCCGTCATACCGCTCATGGTGACTGATGGCGCCGATGGAGGCGTTGGGCAGCAGCGTGAGATCCTTCAAAATCTCTCCGCCAATGACCGCGTGCTGCTTGATGGCCTCGTATTCCGCGTCGGTCAGAGACGCGTGCTTTTTCAAAATAGAATCGCTGACGCCAATTTTTCCGATATCGTGGAGCAGGGCGATGTTGTAGAGCTGCTCCATTCTGCGGGCGTCCCACCCCAGGCTTTTCGCCAGCATGACGGAGTATTCCGCCACCCGGGAGGAATGGCGCTTGGTGTAAGCGTCTCTGGCGTCCACGGCGTTGCTGATGGAGAGGATAGTCTGGGTCGTCATTGCCATCAGCTTGTCGTGTTCCGCGTTGACAGCCTTTTCCAGCGTTTGTTCGTTCTGACGCTTGTCCAGTGACTGCTTGTGCATGAAATAGTAGAAAATGAAGAACACGGTGGAGATCACAGCGTACATGATCGGAAAGAACGCCCGTATCTCGGAGGAATACGTGGCGGAGAGCCTGCCGGACAAAGGTGTGTAAAAGAGAAGAAAGAGATAGGGGATCAGCAGAGCGCCGGTGATGGAGCCGTATTTGATGCCACAAAGACTTGAGGTAAGGACAGGAATCATCAGAATGGACATCAGCAGGATATAGCTGCAGCCCCAGAGGGCGGCACATACGGCAATTGCCAGCATACTCAGACAGAACAGCAGGGATATGGCACCCTGTCTGTATAACCGCCTGACCAGAAAAGCGCCTGAGGTACAGAGCACAGTGAGAGCCAGGAACAGCATACCGTCCGCATCATGGACTCGCCAGAAGCTGAAAATGCTGACTGGGAAAAAGAAAAGGGCCAATAACAGACAGCAGACAGACTTCGCCCGGAGTGATTCCGTATCATGTTTGTTTTTCGGTGGTTTAGCATTGATCGTCCGTAAAATGGTCATGATCTGAAATCTGATTCCCATTTGATCGTCTCCCGATTTCCATAAAAAAGCCGCCTTTGTCCGATTCATCAGAAACAGGCAAATGCGGCAACTGGCTGGCTGTAAAGCCCCTGTAGTTTTGCGTCCCCACCTCGCGATGGGTTTGCTTTTCTCTATAATTATGTCAAAGCATATCACAACATAGACGATTTTTCAACAGAAAAAATTTTCAATAAAATGGCCGCCGGTCACTACCGGCAGGTCCCGGATATTGCCGGAATATTCGCTCATGGGAAGCCCCTCCTTGAACAGATTACCAACAGTATACAAGCATCTGCCGGGAAATGCAAGGCCGTCCGTCAGCGTTTCCCGCCGCCGGACAGACTTGGGAAAGCAAGGGAGAACACGATGCTCTTACAGTTCCGCCTGTAAGAAATCTCCCGCGGCGAAAGGACGTGAAAGCTCTGTTTCCGGAAGCGCCGCTTGACAGCGGCAGCGGCAAATCATATAGTAAAATTGCTGGAAGCAAACAACAAAAGTTTGATATTTCTGAAAGGAAAAGTTGATGACTGATTTCCTCTATTGCAAGCTGGAAATATTTATCCCGGAGACCCATCTGGAGCCGCTGCGGCAGGCGCTGCTGGCGGTGGACGCGGGGCACATCGGGAATTACGACGGTTGCCTGTCGTACAGCCCGGTGACTGGCTGCTGGAGGCCTTTGGAGGGGACGAACCCTTATATCGGCAAAGAGGGGGAATTCTGTTCTGAGCCGGAGCTGAAGGTGGAGGTCACCTGCCGGACGGAGCGGGTGGAGGAGACGCTGAAGGCCGTCAAGGCCGTCCACCCCTACGAGGAGCCGGTCATCAACGTCATTCTCCTGTACCGCACGGGGCTGTGATCCAAGGAGAGCGCACATGAAACACATTCTGATTTTATCCGATACCCACGGCCTGCTCCGGGAGGAGGTCAAAGCCCTGCTGGCCCAGGCGGACGCGGTCATCCACGCCGGGGACATCAACACGCCGGCTATCGTGGATACCCTGCGGGCGGTGGGGGAGAGCTACATCGTCCGGGGCAACAACGACAAGGACTGGGCGGCGGACCTGCCCCTCAGCCTGACCTTTACTGTGGAAGGCGTCCGGTTCTTCCTCGTCCATAACAAAAAGGATGTACCCAAGGACCTCGCCGGCGTGGACGTGGTGGTGTTCGGCCATTCCCACAAATATGAGGAACGGGAGGAAAACGGCGTCCTGTGGCTGAATCCCGGGAGCTGCGGACGGCGGCGGTTCCACCAGGAGATCACCCTCTGCCGCATGGAGGCGGAGGACGGGAAGTTCCGGGTGGAAAAGTGCCTGATCCCCCATGAGGGAGCGTGACGATATGCGAATCATCATTTCGCCTGCCAAGAAAATGCGGGTTGACACCGACAGCCTGCCCATCCAGGCCCTGCCGGACTTTCTGCCGGAAACGGAGCGGCTGCTGGCCGTTCTGCGGACTATGCCGCCCAAAGCGCTGCAAGCCCTCTGGAAGTGCAACGATTCCATCGCGGCCCTGAACGTGGAGCGGTTATCAAGCATGGACCTGCGCCGCGGGCTGACCCCGGCTGTGATGTCCTATGAGGGCATCCAGTATCAGTACATGGCCCCCGGCGTGTTTGAAACGGAACAGTATGACTTCATCCAGGAGCACCTGCGCATTATTTCGGGCTTTTACGGCCTGCTGCGGCCCTTTGACGGCGTAACACCATATCGGCTGGAGATGCAGGCAAAGCTGGCGGTGGACGGCAGTCAGGATTTGTATGCCTTTTGGGGCGATAAGCTGGCCCGGCGGCTGGCGGAGGAAACCAATTTTGTGTTGGACCTGGCCTCGAAGGAGTACAGCCGGGCGGTGGAACCCTACCTGCCGAAAAAAATCCGCCTGGTCCGCTGCACCTTCGGGGAGCGGCAGGGGAGCAAAATTGTGGAAAAGGGGACCATGTGCAAAATGGCCCGGGGCCAAATGGTTCGCTGGCTGGCGGAAAACAACGTCACGGCTCCGGCGGACATCCGGGAATTTCAAGACTTGGGGTATCATTACGACCCGGCGGAATCCGGGGAAAATCACTGCGTTTTTGTAAAGGGGGAGTAGAAGCATGGCGGATTTTCTGGAATTTGACGGCGGCTTTGCGCCGGATATCGAGACCATGGACCGGGAGGAGCTGGAGGCTTGCTTAAAAGAGGTGCAGGAGCGCATTGCCGACCTGGACGAGCGGGAGCCTGCGGACATGAACAGCGAGGAGTACGAAGCCTGGGGCGACCTCCATGAGGAGCTGGAAGACCTGGCCGACGAGATCACGGACCGGCTGGAGGAGATGGCGTAAGCGGCCTCAAGGATAAAGAGAGGAGCGGGAGCAGTATGGAAATCGTATTGAAACGCGGCGGATTGACAGCCCGGGTGGACACTCTGGGCGGCGAGCTGGTCTCCCTGCGGGACGCGGAGGGGACGGAGTACATCTGGGGAGGCGACCCGGCCTATTGGAGCGGCCGGAACCCCATTTTGTTCCCCATTGTAGGTGGTTTGAAGGACGGCGCTGTGCGCATCGGCGGTCAGTCCTATCAAATGGACCGCCACGGCTTCGCCCGGCGGATGGAATTTACTGTGGCGGAGCAGGGAGACGATTATGCGGAGCTGGAACTGAGAGAGACGGCGGAGACGCTGACCCGGTATCCCTTCCCGTTTTCCCTGCGGGTGCGGCATCAACTGACCGGGGACGGCTTTTTTACCCAGTTCCAGGTGACGAACCCGGGAGAGGCCCCCATGCCCTTCTGCATTGGCGGCCATACGGCCTTCCGCTGCCCGCTGTCCGAGGGGGAGAAGTTTGAGGACTACCGCCTGGTGTTCGACCGGGCGGAGGATACCCGTTCCATTCTGCCGGGGCCCGACGGCTGCCTGTGCCATGACAAGCCCGGCCCGGCCCTGTCCGGCACGGACATCCGGCTGGACCATCAGATCTTCGACCGGGTGGATACCCTGATCTATGACGGCTTGCGATCTAAAACGGTGTCCCTGCGCCATGACGCAACAGGCCGTGGCGTCCGGGTGGACTTTTCGGAGTTCCCCATGGTGGCTTTCTGGACCATGCCGGGGGTGCAGGCGCCCTATATCTGCATCGAGCCCTGGCAGGGCTGCGCCGCCGTGGACAACGAGAGCGGCGACTTCACCGACAAGCCCCACTGCGTCATCCTTGGACCGGGAGAGAGCAAAAGCCTGCGTTACACCGTCTCACTTCTGAGCTGATATCAGCCGTCTCCGCTGCTGCGGAGGCGGCTTTTTTTCTGGGATTTTCTTGCAACGGCGGCAGCAGGCTGTTATACTTTTTCTATCCACACGGCAGAGTACTCCGTCTGAATTTTTAATTCAGGCGGAGGTGAATGCCCGTCACTCTTTCGCCCCCTGGTTTTGAATGTACTTTTTAACAGCTTCCGCTGACCGGTCGCTCACCGTGGCGATGAAATAGGAAAGGCTCCAAAAGTAGGGCTTCCAATAAAACCTGCTTACTTCCTCTGGGAAGTTCGAGCGAACCATCCTGGAGGAAGCTGCCTTAAAAGCATTAACGAAGTTCGCCAGATTAATCTGCGGCGGCGCTTCAAAGAGAATGTGGATATGGTCTGGCTGTGTGTTCATTTCTGTGAGCACACAGCCCATTCTTTTGAAGTAATCTTTCGTGTATGCCATCAAATAGTCTCTGAGTTCCTCTGTGATAACAGGCTTTCTGTATTTGGTAACCAACACGAGATGGTACTGAAGAAGAAAACAGCTATGCCTGTTCTTGTAGTATCCGTCCTGAGTGTGTTTCATAGTGCCCGTTCTCCTTTACAACAGATTCTAATCATGGTATAATTATACCATGAAATAGAACATATTTCAAATACAAAAGAAAGGAGGACAACTGAATGTATCATACTCTTCAAATTCAAGTCAAACAGAGTGATCCTTTATATGCATATCTGGAGCGGACATCACATCTGGCTAACAACCTTTATAATGCGGGACTGTTTCGCTGCCGTCAGTTGATTACGGCGTCAAAGAAAGAACAGAAAGACCTGACCGAGAACGAGAAAGAAGTCATTAAGGAATTTTCTTCGGCTTTCCCTGACAAGGAGAAATACTCTTTTGGGTATGCTTCTCTGGACAGAGTCATGCGGGCAAATCAAAATCCCGACTTCTTTGCAGAAGGCTTGTCGAAACAAACTGCGCAGCATGTATTGAAGCAGGTTGCAAGAGACGTCAAGGGCTTCTTTGCATCGTTGAATGCTTATAAGCAAAACCCTTCTGCATTCATGGGAAAACCAAACATTCCTGGCTATCGCAAAAAAGGCGGTCTTTCCACCATCACCTTTACCAACCAGGACTGTGTTGTATATTCCAATGACGATACTGCCTACATGAAGTTCCCCGGCACAAAAGAGCGGCTGAACATGGGAAAGTGTCCTGTTGATGGGCGCCTTAAAGAAGTCAAAGCAAAGCCTTATCACAACATCTTTATCGTGTATCTCACGTTCGATGACGGGAAGCCGGAACCTGTGATGAAGGAAACCCCTGCGCGCATCTGTGCGATTGATTTTGGCGTAGAGAACCTCGCAGCTATTACGAACAATGTCGGCTTACCTTGCCTCTTGTTCAAGGGCGGAGTTCTGAAATCCCAAAATCAATGGTACAACAAGCGAATGGCTGAGATGAGGAGTAAACAGACCACTGGCACCACAGATAAGTTCCAGCCGACACTGGAATCACAGGTTGTTTGTGTAAAGAGAGAAAATCAGGTCATAGACTTTTCCAGGAAGCTCTGTAAGCGCATCGTTGATTGGTGCATGGAGAATCACATCGACACCATTGTTGCTGGTAATAACCCCGATTGGAAGCAGAATCCCCATATGGGAAAGAAAAGCAATCAGGAGTTTGTTCAGCTTCCCTTTGCCCGAATCATCCAGATGCTGGAACTCAAAGCCTCTCAAAACGGCATCCGTGTGATAAAGCAGGAAGAGTCATACACTTCAAAAGCATCATATCTGGATAATGACCCTATTCCTGTTTATGGGAAGAATGACAGTGATGCCGTATTCTCAGGAAAGCGGAGACCATATGTGTACAAGGGCATGAAAAAGAAAAATGGGTTCCGTGGTCTTTACAAAGCAAAAGATGGGTCCGTGATAAATTCCGACCTGAATGGAAGCGCCAATATCGGGCAGAAGGTATTGCCTGAACTGTTCACCGGTGTTGTGGACTTTTCCGGCGTCACTGTCATCAAACACCCGGATTATGACTTCCGGAAAGAAAATCAGAAAAAACAGAAGGCCAATGCCAAACCCAGCAAGTCAAAGGCTCGCCGTCTTGCGGCAAAAGCATTGAAAAAGTAATCCCACTGGGATAGAGCTTCGTGAATAGCTTTGGTGGGGTAACACCCATCAGAAGCCCTTCTCCCTGCGTCCAGAAGCCCCGTCTGAAAAGACGTCGCAGACGGATGTCAGGCGGGGTAATTCACATGCACGGCAACTTCAAGGACAACGAGCTGCCCGCCGAGGGCTTCTGGCAGAAGGTGCGCAAGCTCTGCACCGACAACGGAACCGTCCTCATCGTGGACGACGTCCGGGCGGGCTGGCGCATCGACCTCCAGGGCAGCGACCACTACTTCGGCTTCGAAGCGGATCTCATCTGCTTCTGCAAGGCCCTTGCCAACGGCTATAATGTCTCCGCTCTCTGCGGCAAGGAGTTCCTGAAAAACGCCGTCTCCGGGCTCAGCTACACCGGCAGTTACTGGATGTCCGCCGTGCCCTTCGCCGCCGGTATCGCCTGCATCGAGAAGATGAAGAAGCTGGATCTGCCCAAGGCGCTGAACGAAAAGGGTAAAAAATTGAGTGATGGCCTGGTTGCCGCCGGACAGAAGTACGGCTTCGACCTCCGCGTCACCGGAATGCCCAGCCTGTTCTACCTGCGGCTGGCGGATGATCCCAGCCTGATGCTCCATCAGGAGTGGATCGCGGAGTGCGTGAAGCGGGGCGTGTTCTTCACCACCCACCACAACCATTTCATCAACTACGCCCTGTCCGACGAGGATATTGCCCAGACCGTCGCTGTGGCGGAGGAGGCATTTGATGTGGTGCGCAAGCGCCATCCCCTGTGAGAGTTACCATCATGAAAGAACTGCCTGCGGGATTTCCCGCAGGCAGTTTTTCATAGCTCGGTATATTTGGCGGCGTTGCCCCGGGCCTTTTCCACCGGGTACTTGGCCTCGTTCTTGTCGACTTTTTCGTTCATGATCTCGTCCAGGTCCAGCCCGCAGATGTCTGCCATCAAAATGCAGTAGCTCAGCACGTCTGCCAGCTCCTCACGGATTTTATCCAGCTTGTCCCGGCACTCCAGGTCCGTGCCGCTCCACTGGAATACCTCCAGCAGCTCGGCGGCCTCCAGACTCATGGAGATCGCCAGGTCCTTAGGCGTGTGGAACTGCCGCCAGTCCCGGTTATCCCGGAATTTCAGAACACGCTGTATGGTTTCATCCCGCAGCATGATAACCCCTCCCTTACGCCCGGACGGCCCACCGCAGCTTGGTGGATTTGGCCCGTGGATTGCGGAAACACTCCTCCGCCGACGGCCGGGTGACGTCCTCGGAAATTTCGCTGTAAATGCCCTGGCGCAGGTGCTGCTTGAAGGCCTTCTTCACCAGCCGGTCCTCGCCGGAGTGGAAGGTGAGGATAGCCGCCCGTCCGCCGGGCCTCAAGACCGTGGGCAGCTTGTCCAGGAACGTGTACAGCACCTCAAACTCGCTGTTCACATCGATGCGCAGCGCCTGGAAGGTCCGCTGGCAGGATTTTTTCACCGCCTCCTTCCGCTCGGCAGGCGGCAGGAAGGAGAGGGCGCCCTCGATGATGGAGGCCAGCTGCTTCGTGGTATCCACGCTGCCGCCCCGCTGGTACGCCCGCATGACGGCTTTTGCAATGCGGTCGGCGTAGGGCTCGTCAGAGTTCTCCACCAGCATGGCGGCAAGCTCCTCCTCGTCCAGCTCCCTCAGCCGCTCCGCGGCGGAGACGCCGGAAGTAGGGTCCAGCCGCAGGTCCAGAGGGCCGTCGTATTTAAAGGTAAAGCCCCGCTCCGGATCGTCGATCTGCATGGAGGAGACGCCCAGGTCCGCCAGCACGAAATCAAATTTCACGCCGGGAGCCACCTGGTCGATTTGGGCGAAGTTCATCCGCCGGATGGTGAGAATATCAGGGCCGTAGCCCGCGGCCTCCAGCCGGGCCCGGGTCTTTTCAGACTCGATGGGGTCTACATCCGTGGCGTACAGATGACCCTGCCCCTCCAGCTTTTCCAGCATCTTCCGGGTGTGGCCGCCGTAGCCCAGGGTGGCGTCGTAGCCCACTTGCCCCGGCTGGATGTCCAGTACTTCCAGAATTTCATTCACCATAATGGGGATGTGGGTCCCGGCAGGCGTTTTACCGCTTTGGATGATTTTCTCCACATCCGCCTGATACTTTTCCGGATTCAGTTCCTTGTATTTTTCCCGGAAATTCCGGGGATGGGTGCCCTTGTAGCGGACGCGCCGTTTATGCTCCTGTTCCATGGGACGATCTCCTTTTCAAAGCTGGAAACTCACTGCACCTGGGCATGAATGGCCTCCACCTGGGGGCGGATGGTCAGAAAGACTTCCGCCAGCAGGGGGTCAAAGTCCTGCCCTGCGCCCTGGCGGATGATGTCAAAGCACTGGTTCATGGGCATGGCGGCCCGGTAACAGCGGTTTTCGGAGACGGCGTCAAACACGTCCGCAATGGCCATGATACGGGCGCAGAGGGGGATCTCCTCGCCCTTCAGCCCGGAGGGATACCCCTTGCCGTTCCACTTCTCATGGTGGTGCAGGGCCATGTTGTAGGCCATGTCCAGGTACTGCGCGTTTCCGACGTGGCCAAAGGTGCTTTGGATGATCTCACCGCCGCTGACGGTGTGGTGCTTGATGACCTCGAATTCCTCCTCCGTCAGCCGCCCCGGCTTCTGCAGGACACTGTCCGGCACGGAGATTTTTCCAATGTCGTGCATGGGGGCGGCCATCATCAGGTTTTCCAGATAGTCCTTTGTCAGGACATCCCGGAAATGACCACGGTCCCGCAAAGCCTTTGCCAGTACCTCCACATAGGCGGTGGTGCGGCGGACGTGGCCGCCGGTGCTGCCGTCCTTGCCTTCGATCAGGACGGCGAAGCCCATCACCATCTCCCGGTGGTAGTGGGAGAGCTGCCGCAGGGCGGGATTCTCCTGGTTCAGGTATACGCCCAGAATAAAAATGGTCACGCCCAGGCTGGTCACCAGAGCGTCCGGCACCATCATCTGGTACCCGCTGACCAACAGCATCGCCAGCAGATAGGTGAAAATGCTGACCCGCTTGTGGCTCTCCATATAGCGCAAGCGGTGGAAAAACACCACAAAAGTGAGGATGATATAGATGCCCACCATGATGAAGCAGGCGTAGACCGACACACCCATGGAGTAGTTGGACAGCGGCGCCGTCCGGTATTCCAGAGAGCCAATGTTTAACAGTACCATGGCGATGCTGACGGCGTAGGGGGCTACCATTGACGCTCCCCACGGCTAAAGCCGGGGGATTCATGGTTCGTCGACAACAACCTCCGAGACATGGAAGCCTCCGAGGAATTACATCATTTCCCCATGCGTTACGTTCGGGTCCGCCCGACCCTACGGTAGAAACTCAGCTTACACCGAGAGAAGCCTTAATCCTTCGTTATGGATATTGATGGCGGCATTGACATCTCTGTCGTGGTAGGCACCACAATGCGGGCATACCCACGAGCGCACAGAAAGGTCCTTCACCTCAGGGGTCTTTTCTCCGCAGCAAGAGCAAATCCGACTCGAAGGAAAGAACTTCCCGACAGTGACGACTACCTTTCCGTGGCGCTCCGCCTTATAGGAGAGCTGCCAGAGGAATTCACCCCATGCGGCGTCCCCGATGCTCTTTGCCAGCTTATGATTTTTCATCATATTCTTGGCAGAGAGGCTTTCCACGCAGATGATGTCATTCTCCCGCACAATTTGGGTAGAGAGCTTTTGCTGGTTGTCCCGTCTCATGTTAGCGATATGCTCCTGAAGACGGGCGACCCGCAGGCGAGCCTTCTCACGATTCCTGCTTCCCTTTTGCTTTCGGGAAAGCTGCCGCTGAAGGCGAGCTAGCTTCTTCTCACATTGGGCGAGGTACTTGGGGTTTGCATATTTATCTCCATTGCTGGTGACGACGAAATCTTTGATGCCGAGGTCCAAACCGACGGATGCTCCTGTGGACTCCCAGAGTTTCTCAGGGACATCCTTACAGTGGATGGATACAAAGTATTTACCACTGGGTTCTCTGGTTATGGTAGC
>CAMCNO010000007.1 GCA_945876285.1 uncultured Clostridia bacterium
ATTCCGGCGGACAAGGTCGTGCCCGAATTCACCGTGTTCTCTGTGATCCTCGGTGCATTGCTGGCTGTCCTGTTCGGCGGCGCAAACGCCTACCTGGGCCTGCGCGTCGGCATGACCGTTTCCGCATCCATCCCCGCGGCGGTCATCTCCATGGGCGTCATCCGCTTTATTTTCAAGCGGGACTCCATCCTGGAGAACAACATGGTCCAGACCATCGGCTCAGCCGGTGAGTCCCTGGCCGCCGGCGCCATTTTCACCATGCCCGCCCTGTTCATGTGGGCCGCTGAAGGCCTGTGCGACGTGCCCTCCATGGTGGAGATCGGCCTCATTGCCCTGTGCGGCGGCGTACTGGGCGTAATGATGATGATTCCCCTGCGCTCTGCCCTGATCGTCAAGGAGCACGGCACCCTGGGCTATCCCGAGGGCAAGGCCTGCGCCGAGGTCCTGATGGCCGGCGAGGAGGGCGGCGCCAAGGCCTCCACCGTGTTCTGGGGCCTGGGCATTGCTGCCGCTTATAAGTTCGTGGCCGACGGCCTGAAGCTGTTCCCCAGCGAGGTGGACTACACCATCGACGCCTATAAGGGCTCCGGCTTCGGCGTGGACGTTCTGCCCGCTCTGGCCGGCGTGGGCTACATCTGTGGCCCCCGCATTTCCTCCTACATGTTCGCGGGCAGCACCATCGCCTGGTTCGTGCTGATGCCCATGATCGCCCTGTTCGGCAGCGACCTGGTCATCTATCCCGCCACCGCCAGTGTGGCCGAGCTGTGGGCTGATGGCGGCACCTGGGCCCTGTGGAGCAAGTTCATCCGCTACATCGGCGCCGGCGCCTTAGCTGCCGGCGGCATCATCAGCCTGATCAAGTCCCTGCCCATGATCGTCCGCACCTTCGTGGCGGCCTTCAAGGATTACGGCAAGGGCAGCGCCGGCGTGCTGCGCACGGAACAGGACATCTCCATGAAGGTGGTCCTGGTGGTCTGCCTGGCCATCGCCGTGTTCATGTGGCTGTTCCCCACCATCCCCGTCAGCCTGGTAGGCGCTCTGATCATCCTGATCTTCGGATTCTTCTTTGCAACCGTTTCCTCCCGTATGGTGGGCCTGATTGGCTCCTCCAATAACCCCGTTTCCGGTATGGCCATCGCCACATTGCTGATCGCCACCATCCTCCTGAAGGCCACCGGCTCCGCCGGCGCTTCCGGCATGGTGGGCGCCATCGCCATCGGTTCCGTCATCTGCATCATCGCCGCTATGGCAGGCGATACCTCTCAGGACCTGAAGACCGGCTTCCTGCTGGGCGCCACCCCCAAGAAGCAGCAGTACGGTGAACTGATCGGCGTCTGTGTCTCCGCTGTGGCCATCGGCGCCATTCTGTACCTGCTGAACGCCGCCTGGGGCTTTGGCTCCGAGGAGCTGGGCGCTCCCCAGGCCATGATGATGAAGATGGTCATTGAGGGCGTCATGGGCGGCGAGATGCCCTGGGCGCTGGTGTTCACCGGTGTGTTCATCGCCGTGGCCATCGAGATCCTGGGCCTGCCTGTTCTGCCCGTGGCCATCGGCATCTACCTGCCCATTCACCTGAACGCCGGCATTATGCTGGGCGGTCTGGTGCGGCTGTTCGTGGAGAAGCGCAAGTACGCCTCTGAGAAGGAGAAGAACGACAGCATCCAGTCCGGTATCCTGTACACCTCCGGCATGATCGCCGGTGAGGGCGTGGTGGGCATCTTGCTGGCTGTCTTTGCTGTTCTGAACATCAACACCGATATCTCCGGCATCATTAACCTGGGCAATATCGGCGGCCTGGCGTTCTTTGCTCTGCTGCTGCTGACCATCGTCTTCTTCTGCAACAAGGGCCGGAAAGCCGCAAAAAATTGATGGAATATTCGTTGTAAAATGACAAACTGGGCTATATACTATGTGGTATATAGCCCAGTTTTTACAGGAGGGCCGTCATGGCAAAAAAACAGGAAAACTATTTGGAGTTTATCCCGGCCATCTCTGAGAAAAACAGCTGGGACAAGGATGAAACCGGCAAAGTCACCATCCACATGGTCCACCGGGGCTTTTACGCCTGGATCGCCCAGAAATTCTTCCACCGCCCCCGGGTCAGCCACATCGACCTGGATACCATGGGCAGCTTCATCTTCCCCCTGATCGACGGCAAGCGGACGGTGGGCGACATCGCGGAGCTGGTGAAGGCGGAGTTCGGCAAGGACGCCGAGCCGCTGTACGAACGGCTGGCGAAGTATATGCAGATCCTGCGGAACAACGGCTTCATCTACTACGCCGGAAAGGACAGAGCATGAGCACGGGACAGATCATTCTGGACATTGCCCTGTTTGCCGTGGCGGGTGCCATTCTCTATGCCTGGGGCCTGAAAAAATCCCTGGACCAGCGGGAGGATCTGCAGCGGAGCCTGATGAGCGCCTGCGGCAGCCGGGTGGTCAGGCACCTGAAAAAGCACGGGACCGTTACAAAAGCGGAGGTCGCGGCGCTGGTGGACGGCTTGACAGTGGGGCCCTTCTGGTCCCGTCATAAGGTCCGGGTGCGGGACGGCAAAAAGGTCTCCGGTCAGGTCGTTGAGTTCCTGCTGGACCAGCAGTATATCGAGCCTATTGACGGCGAAAGCTACCGCCTGAAGAAATAAATCACCTGTAAAGGAGCAAGTACCATGTCGATTTTGGAACATCTGGAGCCCAAGGGCATATTCCGCTTTTTTGAAGAGCTGTGCGCCATTCCCCACGGCTCCGGCAATACCAAGGCCGCCAGCGACTGGCTGATGGCCTTCGCTCGGGAGCGGGGGCTGGAGGCCTATCAGGACCGGCTGAACAATGTCATCATCATCAAGGAGGCCACTCCCGGCTATGAGAACGCGGAGCCGGTCATCCTCCAGGGCCATATGGACATGGTCTGTGAAAAGGCCCCCGACTGCGCCAAGGATATGGACAGGGATGGGCTGGACCTGGCGGTGGAAGGTGATACTGTCTATGCCAAAGGCACTACCCTGGGCGGCGATGACGGTATCGCTGTGGCCATGGCTTTGGCCATTCTGGACGCGGAGGACATTCCCCACCCCCGGCTGGAGGCTGTCTTTACCGTGGATGAGGAGATCGGTATGCTGGGCGCCGTGGGCATGGAGGACGTGTCCATGCTCCATGGCCGCAAAATGCTGAACCTGGACTCCGAGGTAGAGGGCGTCTTTACCGTCAGCTGCGCTGGCGGCAACCTGACCAAATGTACTCTGCCCGTCTGCCGGGAAGATTTTGGCGGAGAGCCCCTCACCGTCACCGTGGGCGGCCTGCGGGGCGGTCATTCCGGCGTGGAGATCGACAAGGGTCTGGGCAACGCCTGTATGCTGCTGGGCCGTGTCCTGAATGCCTGCGGTCTGGAAAGCGAGCTGCGCCTGATCTCCGCTGACGGCGGACTGAAAGACAATGCCATTCCCCGGGAGGCTATGGCTGTGATATCCGCTGCGGATAGCCAGACTGTAAAAGCTGTCTGCGCCCGGCTGGATGCGGAGCTAAAAAATGAGTACCGAACCACGGACCCGGCGGTGTTCGTCTCCGTTACTGACGGCGGCGTCGGTTTACCCATGGACGAAGATTCCTCCCGCCGCATTCTGGCCTTTCTCACCTGTGCTCCCAACGGCATCCAGACCATGAGCGCCGACATGCCCGGCCTGGTGCAGACCTCCTTGAATCTTGGCATTCTGACCACGGCGGACAGCGAGGTAAATGCCTCCTTCTGCGTCCGCAGCAGCGTGGACAGCCAGAAGCAGATGCTGGTGGAGCGGCTGGTTTGTCTGACAGAGGTCATGGGCGGCACTGTGGAGGTCTTCGGTGACTATTCCGGCTGGGAGTACCGCCCCGACTCTCCCCTGCGGGATTTGCTGGTGGAGGTCTTTACAGAGCAATACGGCCACGCGCCCAAGATCGAGGCCATCCACGCCGGTGTGGAGTGCGGTATTTTCGCAGGAAAGCTCCCCGGACTGGACTGCGTCTCCATGGGCCCGGACCTGACGGAGATCCACACCTGCCGGGAGCGGTTGCACATCGCCTCCGTACAACGCCTGTGGACCATGGTGCTGGAGACCTTAAAGCGCATGAAATGACAAAAACAATGATGCCGCAGGCGGAAAAGACCTGATTCCGTGATATCGGGAAGATGCCTTGCGTTTGATTGAACAATATTCAAATTGTCCATGCTTTGCACTAAGAGAAGCCCTAGAACCTCAAAGGTTCTGGGGTTTTTCTTGTGTTTTCAACGGGTCTAGGCCTTTTAACAATGTTTCGATTATCGTACTAATGTTTTATAGTGCATACTCATGTGCAATCAAAAATACAAAAATTGCACACGGATTTGCACACAAAAAACCGGGTTATTCCGGCTTCATCAGGTCTTCAAAATAGCTGTCTATCAGCTGGTCGTACTCAGCTTCTTTCTCTTTGATTGTATGCTGGTACGTTGTTTTCAGCATATTGTTCGTGGCGTGTCCCATACGCTTCATGCTGTACTTATCAGGGATTCCTGATGCAAGCATCCTTCATGTGCTATACCCCGAGTTTGCCACTTATGAAATGCGTAACCCCAAGCCCGTCAAGGGCTTGGGGTATTTTATGGCATAATTTTTTGTGCCTACAGATCAGGACACGGTGGCAGAAGCCTTGAGGGCACGGAGGTCTCCACGCGTGAAGAGCTTGTAGGGGATGGAGATACCGAAAGCCCGGAGAATCAGGGCAAGGTCATCAGGACAGGTATTGAGGATGCGGTAATAGTCACCCGGCAGCCTGTCTGACTGCCAACCGTTTAAGGCTTTAGCCAGGCGATTTCCTGGCAAACCATAAGACCAGTTGAGGTCCGTGTTGTCAGAAGATGGCAGCACGGATGTTATTTTGTGCTGCATCACCCGCATCATGGTCAGGGCCATAAAGCAGATCACCAGATGTGCCTGAATGTGCTCTGGAGTATGAACATATACCGGTCGGGTTTCCAGGGTGCTTTTCATCTCCCGGAACGGAAATGCTCCGAAGAGGGTTTTCTGAACTCTGAAAATGTTACTGGATCTCCACCAGCTCAATGTGGAAGTTCAGTTCCTTGCCTGCCAGTTCATGGTTGGCGTCAAAGGTAATGGTCATATCATCACGGGCGGACACTTTGACCGGAATGGGCTGGCCGGCATTGGTGGACAGGACGACGTCCTCGCCCACCTGCAGATCCTCGCAGCCGGGCATCTGGCTGATTTCCACGGTGAAGATGGCGCGGGGATCAGGGTAACCGTAGGCCTCGTCGGGGGTCAGGTGAATGTCGACACTCTGCCCAACCTCCATGTTGGCAACAGCTGCATCGTAGCCGCGGATCATCATGCCCACGCCGCAGATGAACTCCAGCGGTTCGCCGCGGTCATACGAGGAGTCAAAGACCGTGCCGTCATTCAGCGTGCCGCGGTAATGGGTCCTGCAGAGTCTGCCCACATTGGGGCCCTCGATGGCGGGCGCGGAGTGGCAGCCACCGCCGCATCCGCCGCAGCCACCGCCGCAATGACTGCCGCAGCCCTCTTCCTCGTCATGGTCGTGGTGATGGTCGCAGTTGACACCGGCGGATTCCAGCTCGCCGCTCAAATAGGCGCTGACCGCTGCGTCTGCGTCGCCCGCTGCACCGGAGCAGATCTCAATGCCGGCGCCAGCCAGCGCGGCCTGGGCGCCGCTGCCGATGCCGCCGCACAGAAGGACGTTCACAGAGAGATCGGCCAGAAAGTCTGCCAGAGCCTCATGACCGCTGCCGTTGGTGGGAATGATCTCACTGGAGACAACCTGACCGGCCTCGACCTCGTACAGTTTGAAGCTCTCGGTGTGGCCGAAGTGCTGGAAGACTTCGCCGTTTTCATAAGTAACTGCTATTTTCATGGATACTTTCCTCCATTCTGTATTTCCACGAAGGATTGTACTCTAAAAAAGGGAAAATGGCAACTGTTGAAATGAAACAGTTGCCATTATGAAGATCAGATAAGTTGTCCCATCTGCCACTGCCAAAGCTCGGCAGAGCAAACAGCCTCCGACTGATCCCAGGCAGGACAGCCTGTGGTATGATTTCGAATTGCCTCTGCTACCGTCTCCGGGTCTTCATACCCCGGGGTCCACAGGGTGGGATCCTCCCCGAACAGGAAGTAATAGTTCTCATCGGCGCCTTCAATGATTTTCAGAAGGCCAATGGAAGAGCGGAAAAACCACATAAAAACACCTCCTCTTGGAATCGCAGCATAAGCTTTGCCCTCGGAATCAAGCTTTCACTAAAACCAGCCAGAAAACCGCAATGACCACCAGCTTTACGCCAATGGGCCAGCCCATATTCTTGGATTTCAGGATACCAATGGTCGCCGCCAGCGCAAAGACGAAGAACAGCAGCTTTGCCAGACCGCCATTCATCACGATGGCGTATGCGGCAGGGCCAAGGGCCTTGTACAGGAACACCAGCCCTGCAATGACAGCAACGACGATCAGAAGGGGCTTGAGCTTCACGTTCCGGAAGAAGCCGAAGCTGCCCCGGCGAATCAGATAGATGATGCCGAACAGGGCTGCCGCGCCCAGCGCGATGGGCAGCAGGCCGGAGACCAGGCCGGAAACCAGGCGGGAGACCGTCCGCAGACCGCCCTTGGAGAGGAACATCAGCAGGGCGATGACGAGGATGATCAGCAGGAGGTGATCCTTGATCCAGGGGAACAGCGAAACGGAGGGGAGATCAAAGCCGATGGGGTTGGGCCGGGGGTCGGGGTCAGGGTCGTCATCGTCATCATCAAAAATGGGGTCGGGGTCAGGGGTGCGCGGCTTTTTGATGACTTCCGGGAAGTACCTGATCAGCAGCGTTCTGGAATACGCCGCTGCATGCTCAATGTCATTGTCCAGAATGTTGTTGCCCTTCTGATCCAGAACAATGATATCGCCTCTCCAGCGAATGTACGCACGCAGTTGTTCTTCAAACTCCACAGAGCCGGCGTAATACCGCTTCGTCTGGGGCCAGTCGCGGAACATCATTCGAATGGCCTCCAGCTTTTTCACACGTGCCATGGGCTGTATTCTCCTTATTTCGACTGTAATCGCTATGTATCCATAGATTACCCGAGTTTTACAGAAGTTGTCAATATGTTATTCATGGAATGAACCCGATTGCCAAGGAGGGAGGATGATCCTGAGGTCAGCAACAATTATATGGTAAAGAAAAAAGTATGGATTGAAATGCCTTTGAAGTCATAGTAAAATGTTTGCAACAGCAAAGAGAAAGGGAGAGCTGCCATGGATTTGCGTTTAGAGAATTTATTATTTGATTGCAGTTTGGAAAGACCGAAACGGAACATAGAATCCAGTGAGAAATCGAAATTTCCGGGTATGGAGCAGGTTAAAGACGCACTGGATCAAGCGTACCCTAACAGAGTTAAACTTACAGGTTCCAAGTTTACAATAGCGGATACGAATACAGATACGAATAAAAAGAAAACAGAACACATAATTGACACACGATACAGAGACAGTAAGGATCCGTCCTTTACAAAAGCTGACAAAAACGCGGAAGTGGCTATCGGTATCTATAAAGATAAAAGTGACGATAGTAAGTATGTTATAATAAAAGTCCTCAACCCTAAAAGTGGCGGAAAGTATACCGTTACCAAAAATGAAGCAACAAACATATGGGAAAATCTTTCTGAAAGTGATGCTGTTCAAAAAATTGTTGATATCATGAAAGCTCAGGTGGAGGGATAAATGACGATGGCAACCAATGAAAACTCATTTTTTGAGCGCCTGTTTGCGGGAAAAGAAGTGCTCTGGGCCCTTCACACCACCTATACATGTGAGCTGGGCTATGTGCAGTCCCTGTTGGCAACGCAGTATGCCTGCGAGACAGAGAAGGCTGCAAAATACGTGGATAACCATGATACCGCTGTTTTCTATCACTCCAGCGATACGAGCCCCGGGTTGACCGGAAAATGGGTCGGCAACGGTTTTCCGGGGGATGCCGCCCAGGCGATGGTGTTTCCCGTGACAGGAGACCGCACCTTCCATGCCAAGATCTCGCTGGTTTGTTATAAGGACGCAAATGACCAGACACGATACCGCCTGGCCGTGTACAGCAAGAATCTGCAGTTTGATGATAACTGCGCCGAGATTGCACTGCTGTTTGACCTGATGGAATCAGAGCGGGAAAACGATATCGCTAAACAAAATGCGCGGAATCTGCAAAACTATCTGGGATTCATTTGCGAGAATGCCAGCGACGAGGGAAAAACATGGCTGAAAGACCATAAGCTGCCTGACAGCCTTCCCAAATCATTTACTCTGGAAAGCGAATTCTCCGGAAAAGAGGCGGAGCTGCACTTTGGCGGCTTCGGAAAACTATCCTTGTCTGAACGCATGGACCTGGCAGGTGCGGATGCAGGCAGTATGGTACTTACGCCGCCGGAGTTTCTTCGGGGCACCGCTGCGGCCACATATTTCTCGCAGGGAGGAGCGGGTGCGGGGCGGCTGTATGATTTGGATTCGACAAAGGAACCGGGCCTGAAAAATGCATCCGGTGCTTCGATTTCCTCCAGTCATATCAAATTGTATCTGCTGAAGCATGGCGAGCAATACACACTGTGGACAGGCAGTGCCAACGCCACGGCCCATGGCATCGGCTGGGATTTCTTCAACAAAAAAGCCTGCCCGGAAAACGCCAGTGTGGAATGCCTGGTGAAGTTTACCCTGGATAAAGCAGAATTTGTTGCTTTGCGGCAGCAGATCGGGCAGTATTACAAGTGTTTTGATGATTTTAAGAATGAAGAGGGGAGCTTTAAACCGGAACCGGACAGATTTGGAGCATGGGTGGTCTCCCACTACAAGGTTGTGAAGCTGCAATATCTAGATGCCTATAACCAATGTATCAGTTCCAATAATACTTGGTCTAAAGCGGCAAAAATACAGGTTACATTGGGAGCTGAGAATCCAGACGGCGTTTCTACATTTTCTGGAAACGTTTCAAAACAGCCATGTTGGTATCCGGCAGAATACAGTGATCGTGATTACAAACCTGTTATTTCCCAAAAAGAAGTGAATAAGATTGCCAAACTGAAAAGCCCTGTTACAATACAGTGGCGTTTTGGCCAAAGAAATTTTAAACCCAGTCGGGGCATCCTGATCTTTGGCGAAGGCGGTTATGCGATGCCGATTCCTGCTAAGTTGCTGGAGAATATCCCAAAGGAGGAGGTAAAGGCCACCAAGAAGCGGGACACACGGCTGTCCACCATGCTGATGAATGACCCTCTGCCGGAGGAGTTGGTCGATCCAAAGCTGAAAGCGGATCAGAAATTAGTGCAATATTATAATTTGCTGGCAAAGGGAACAAAACTCCAGCCGGTAAACCAGCAGGAGGGAGCAGATACCGCTGCTGCAGCGAATGGTCAGGCATCTGCAGGAGCGGCAATCTCCCATGCAACGCTGCCGGATAAAGCGGACCTTTCGCAAACGCCGATGCCTTTCCAGAAGAAAGCTGCCGAACGCTTGGTAGAACTCCTGAAAAAGCGTTCCCGCGTCTTCCTGGCGGATGAGGCGGGGCTGGGTAAAACCTATTCCGCCGCAGCTACGGTCTGCAAGCTGGCGGAAGCGCAGTGGATTGCGCAAAGCGAGCCAAGCCCCTTTATTGCCATCTATGTGGCGCCCAACAGGACCGTGCTGGAGAAATGCGCCGATGATTTTATAAAGAAAATCAAAGAGACGCCGCTGTTGAAATTTGATCAGCAGGAAAGCATCGAGTATGTTGACGCAGACCGTTTGACGAAGGCTGAGCTCCAGATGAAGGCTGAGCCCCAGAAGTATTCCGGAAAGACCATTGTGCTCCTTGCCGTTTCCGCGGAATGTGCATTGGGGAATGCAATTGCCGCAGAGGAACTTCATGCGATTCATCAGAAACAAAACTGTGAACAGAGAATGGATTATACCAGATGGTTCCTTAAGGAGTACAAGCCGGGCATTGTCATCTGGGACGAGTATCACCGTTACGGCACAAAATTAAAGGACGGCAATAAAAAGGACGGCGAAAACGCCTTTTTCACCTGGGAAAAGGACAGCCATGACCCTCAAAAATCCGAAAAGCCCATGAAGGCTCTGTTTATCTCCGCTACGCCATACCCCACCAATGTCTCCGGAAAAGAAAATCAGAAGGCACTGGACGATCTTTACGCGGCCAGCGAAAGGGATGAGCTGGAACCGTTACCCTCCTTCGAGAATGATTTTGCCGAACTGTTCTGCGGCGGGTGGAGCGACCACTCGATGCCGGAAGAACAATTGATAGCGGCCTATCAAGCGTATATGGATAAACCAGAAAATGGCACAAAAACAGCCTTGCAGACGCTGCTGCAGGAAGGAATGGTCCGCAATGAGCGCACCCGCCTGCAGGGTGAAATCGAGCGTTATCAGCGGCTGGATCCGCCCGCAGCGCTTTACACATCCGAGTATGAAGCGCCGCTGTGCAATACCCGCAAACAATGTGTGGCGTTGAAAGAGGCGCACTATCCGGTTGGCGCATTGACATGGAGCCTCAGCCTGCCCTGGGTGCTGTCGTTTCCCACTGACCGGGGAAAGGTAACGCGCGAATTAAAAACGATCTTGGATACAAGGGGAGCCATTTCCTGCAAGAAAAGGAACGAAACTGCTCAAAAAGTATCTGAAAATGATGTGTATGACTTGTATGCCGAGTTTTTGAAAAATGTTTCAAAGAATGGTTGGGACGGTACATTATGTGGTGCGTTTCATTATGATGCAAGAAAGGATATAGAAATCTTCTCTGGTACATATGAACGAGATGGGGACATCGAGGAGAAAACACTGGAACCGTCTGGCTATAAATCCATACTGCCAACGTTTTTCGACTGTTTGGACCCCACCGGGAAAAAAGACTTGCCGGAAGACCTGTTTGCCTATGAGGATAGCGGCGAGCCAAAAGATATCCTAAAAGGATTGCCGGAGCAGAAAGGACTGCCGGAGCAGAAAGGACTGCCGGAGCAGAAAGGATTGCCGGATCAGAATCTGCCCTTCCACGAAATCTGTAAGTATCAGTTGGCGAAGGATGACAACGACGTTTCCACCATGGCGCAGCTTCTGTGGCTGCCGCCTACCGTGCCGCTGTATCAGCCGAATGAAGAAAGTATTTTTGCCCGCCACAAGGACCACAGCAAGCTGCTGGTCTTTGCGGAATACAAGTATCTGCAGCGGGGCGGCGCGCTGCTGCTCAGCGATTACACGAAGCTGCTGAACCAAAGAGAGAATCATCCCGTTCCCGAGAAATTTCCGCCGAAGCTGGATACGTTCCGGATGATGGACGGCGACAAATTGGAAGATGTTCTTTCTTTCCAGTTGACCCAAATTGACCACCGGAAGCAATCCTTGGACGAACTGCTGGAGAATATCCGGGCGGAAAAGGAATGGGATGAAGTGACGGCGCTGGCTGCGATTGCTTCTCCCGCTGCCGTGATCTATCACCTCGAAATGGATGGGGGAGCAGGCAGCAAAGCGGGAAAAGAAGCGGCGAGGGAAGTTGAGAGCGCTTTCCACGAATATCTCAGGCAGGACGGCGTGAAGGAGGCTTTATGGGCCTGGATGGTGGATCACGAATTCAACGGAACCCCAGAGGACTGGGGAAAAGGGCTCCTGCGCTACTGTGCCGAAGGCAATCTCTACGCTGTGCTGGAAGAGTGGTATGCTATTTGTAAGATTCCAGAGCAAAAAAAGAAAGGGACTATTCAGAAAAAGAGCAAGTCTGAGGCACTGTGCAGCTTGTTGAAGGCCGGGTTCAGGACAGAAGAGAATCAATTCTTCCGCGGCACGATCGTACACGTGCAGACAAAGAAAACGACTACGAATCCAGGAACCCCGCTGAACGGCTTACCTCGCTGCTGCTCCTATGCCGACCGGCTGACCGGTGACGTCACCGATGTGGGAAGCGGCGCCAATGAAGAGAACTCTGCGATGCTGATGCAGCAGTTCACCTCGCCTTTCTGGCCGATGATCCTCTTTGCCGGACGAGGCGCGCAGGAGGGACTGGATTTCCATCAGTACTGTATGCGGATGATGCATCTGACCCTGCCTCGGGGTGCTGTCAGCTATGAGCAGCGCCGGGGCCGCATCGACCGCTACCGGAGCCTGCTGGTGCGCCGCCGCGCCGCCGAGCTGCTGGCAGAGCTTCCTGTGGGCCAGACTGGTAGCGGGAACCTCATGATGCGGATGTTTACATACCTGAAAGATCATCCGGAGCTGCACCCGGACTATGACAGGACAACGGGGACACTGGCGGATCAGCTCTACCCCAATTGGCATATCCCAAACAAAAACAGCCGTTTCTACTTTGAAGAGCTGATACCCGTCTGGGAGTATACGGACTTTGGCGAGCAGCTGAAATCCTATGATGCCATGCTGGAGAGCTATCGCCGCCCATTTGGCACAAGTCATACGGAATGCAGTGAGGATCTGACCTTGGATTTGTCTACCAAATAAGGCGGATGACCTTCATAGGTTTTGGCTGGTACGTAATATACAGGGCGTAGAAAACACAACAGCAGCCAGCTCCGACCGGAGCTGGCTGCACATTTTTGGGGCTGGATTCAGTTGACGTAGATATTCGTTTCGAAGGTTTGCCAGTGGGTGCCGTCCCGCTTCTTGAAGCGGTGCTCGCCCTCCAGGGAGCCGGCGCCGGTTTCGTCGTAGTAATAATACAGAGAGGTGCCTTCGCCGTCCTCCAGGATGGAGTTATAGCCGCACTCCGTGACGCCCCAGTCGATCTCTGCCTCATCACTGTCATAGAAGGCATAACCGTCTGGCTCAAAGTAGTACTCCACATCCCCGATCCGGATATAGCCCTCCCGGACGTAGGTGATGCCCTTGTAGGTGTTGTCCTTCATGGTCAGGGGCTTGCCGTTGGGCTTGTACCAGCCGTCCGCCTGCTTTTCGGCAATGACCTGCAGGGACTGGTCATATCCCAGGGCATCGGCTTTGGCGGATTTGAATTTGACCAGCTGCTCGCTGCCGTTTTCGTAGCGATAGCCGTAGCCGGTGGGTGCGCCCTTTTTGAACTTCGCCACATAGACGACCCCGTTACCCCGATAGATGCCGTAGCCCTGGAGCAGGGATTTCTTGAAGGTACCGATATTCAGGTAGTCACCCTGTTCCTTGACCACCATGCCGTAGCCGTTCAGATCGCTTCCTTCAAAATAGCCGATGGTGTAATCCCGACCGTCAAGCCGCATACAGACACCATCAGGCTTGTTGAAGCGCTGGTTTCCGATGTATTTCAGCCCCTCGTATTCAAAGGACTCCGCGTCATATTCGGCGGAAAGGAAGCTGCTGGCCTTGCCCACAAAGACCTTTCCTGCCCGGAACAGGGAGACACCGCCGTACAGCAGCGCAACGATCAGGAGCAAGGCCAGAATGGAGACAAAGTTTTCCCGGCCGCTGGATGCAGGCCCGGAGACTGCGCCGCCGATGCTGCCCAGAACGGCCTCTCCAAAGGAAGGCCCGCCACCCCCATTGCCGCCGTTGCCGTGAATATGGTAGGTATGGGATTTGGGGTCGTAATCCATCATGGACTGGAGGTCGGTGTTGTGCTTGTACAGGCTTCTGGTATACCCAACGCCGCTGTTCAGGCTGTTTTTGGAAATGTTCCGCCCAAAGCCGCGTACATTGTAGCCGCTGTTTTTGGCATACTGCTTGTATTCGGACTCCAGGTCTTTTTCGTGGATGACGCACTCGCCTTTGCTGCTGATGAAATCCATCAGGGTACTGGTCTTGCTGTCTCGTTTGGCCATGGCTCCCACCTCATTGGTATGTTCTGTTCCCAATATACATGAATGGGGAAAAATTGGCAAGATAAACCATAAAAATGAAATGAATGGGAATCTGGAGGCAGCATGTCGTCTTGCTTGAAGGCCCTAAGAGGCACATGTTGACAAGGTCAATTTCGCATTCTATACTGATGATGTTAGAATTTCTGCGGATTTTCGGATGCCGGAAACCGTTCGATGTTTTCGTGGGAAGAGCGAAAATAAAAGGAGGATCGTTTTGATGATCTGTGTGAAATGCGGTGCAAGCATTCCCGAAAAGTCCTTGTTCTGCAATTATTGCGGCGCAAAGCAGGCACTGACTTGCTCTGCCTGCGGCGCGAAGCTGCCGCAAGGCTCTGCATTCTGCAATCAGTGCGGCACGCCGGTGAGTGCCGGAGCTGCTGCGCCGGAGAAAAAGCGCCGGGGGCGGCCGACCACAAAGACTGCCGAGGAGGCCAGTCCGGCTCTGGTGGGCTGCGTGCCTGTCATGCCTGCCGACCTGCGGCCCAGTTATTCCGCATGGAACCAGTTCTGCGACTGGAAGAACCCGTATAGGAGCAAGGTTACAGGCGGGGCGGAGTATCACTTTATCAGGAAAGGTGATAAACTGTACCGCCTGAGGCCTGAGGATACCAAGGCCAAGGCGGTCGACGGGCTGCCCTTTGTGCCGAGTGAGATGTTTTGGGGCGATGGTGTGCTCTGGTTGGTGGAATCAGACCGCGAGAGCAGGAGCTACCGCATCTATTCCCTGGACCCAGTGACCCTGGAATGCAGTCTTGTGGTCGATCTGTCCGAACTTGAGAAGAATTATTCAGTGGAAGCGCCTTATGTGACCCGCACATCCATCTGCTTTAAGGCATACCGCTCGGAAGGCGGATGTAAGCTGCTGCGCTGGAACCGGAAAAAGGGCACGCTGAGTACGCTGTATTCAGAAGTGACGTACATGGATATCCGTGGCTTCGGAGACGGTTGGGTATGGATAGCCGATCAGAATGACGAAGGCAAAAATGCGCAGCTCTGGATCGACGACAGCGGGAAGCAAAAGCCACTCTATGAGCATCCGGACGTCGCACCCCTGCTGCCGTTGATTCAAGAGACGTTGGGACTGCGAACAGTGGAGGATGATAAGAACCGGCAGATGGAATGGGTGAGTCATTTCGTCGTTTTTCTGGAGCCTTCGGCACTGTATTTTAGCAAGAATGCGAGTGACGCGGGCGAGGGTGCTGTAAGGGATGACGAGTGCATTTACCGTCTGCCCTTTGGCGCGGCGGAAAGCAAGCAGGCGGAGATCATCTGGCAGAAGCCCCACGACCTCAGGAAAGTCTGGCGGGATTTTGAATGGCAGAAGAAAGTACGCGAAACGGAGCACTCCTGGTCCCAGGTAAGCCTGTTTAACGGCGAGTATGCCGCCGGAACGGGCAGTGGAAGCACGAACTATGATTGGTGCTATCAAAATGCCGCGGGTGAACGCATCGATCTTGGCCGGTTTGATCGGTGTGAAGGAGCATGCGCCCTGCTGGGCAATATGCTGTACGTCATGGGCGACTGGGGCGTGGGCTGGTGTAAATTCCGCTTGGGGCATGATGTGCCGAAGTGCTGTCCAGTGGAATTTGAGGAATAATCACTGTTTATTCGGATAAATAAAACGAACAGAGCGGGGAATCCGGTATGGGTTCCCCGCTTTTTGGCGTTTCCTGCAGATGACCACTAGGAATATTGCCTGGAGGGTAATGCCGAAGTAAGGCATTGCCCTCGTTTTTGTTGGCGCAGAGGTCTGCGTGGATCATCTGCAAAAGCCGATGACGGATTGACCGCCGTCCTTTTCCTGCGCCAGCAGGCGGCTGGAGGCGGCCTCCAGGTCGGCGGAGGTCAGGGCGGAGCCCACCTCGGGCTCGCCCATGACCCGCAGGGCCATTTCCTCCTTGGCGGCCTGGAACAGGCGGCGGGCCTCACGGCCATTGCCGAAATTCTCGCCCTTGCGGCGGCGCAGGGGGGTGAAGAAGCGGCTGCAGATGTCCGCGGCGTCCTCGGGCAGAGTCAGATGCTCTTTGTCCGCGAAGGTCTTGAAGATGTCGAAGAGCTGGCCGTCCTCGTAGCCGGGGAACTCCAGCACCTGGGCCACGCGGCTGGACAGACCGGGGTTGGAGGAGAGGAGCTTTTTCATCTCGTCGGAGTAGGTGGCGAAGATGACCATGGTCTCCGGCTCCAGCTCCATGTGGCGCACCAGGGCGTTGACGGCCTCGGTGACGTAGATGTCCTGCCCGTCTTTGTTCAGCAGGGCGCCGGCCTCGTCGATGAACAGCACGCCGCCACGGGCCTGCTGGAACAGCTCCGCGATCATGTGGGAGGTCTGGCCCAGGTAGGCGCCGATGAGCTGCTCCCGGCCCGCCTCCACGAAGCGGCCGGTGCCGCAGCCCTCCTCCCGGAGAATCTGGGCGGCCAGACGGGCGGTGACGCTCTTGCCGGTGCCGGGCGCGCCGGAGAAGGCCATGTTGCGGCAGGAGGGAGCAATTTCCACACCGCTCAGACGGCGGCGGTCCTCCATGGCGGCAACGGCCAGTATACGGCTTAGGGCATCCTTGACACCGCTAAGCCCCACCATGGCCTGCAGAGCCTCCCGGCCCTGGGCTCCCTGGGCGCGGCAGGGGCGCATGATCAGGTCGGAGGTCTCCAGCGGCTTCCGGTCCGTCTTGGCCGCGGAGACACGGTGGAGCAGCAGCTCCAGATCGCTCTCCTCAAAGGCGGCGCCCCGGTAGCGGCGCAGCTGGGCGATGGCCTTGTCCAGATCGGCGGCGGGGGAGAAGGTGAGCAGGGAGGAGCCGGCCATCTGGACCAGCAGGCGGCGCAGGTACGCCTGGTCCGCCTGGCCAACCTGACAGGTCTGGAAGCCGTAGGTGAAGCGCAGCTCCTCCAGCAGCTCCAGGTCGGTCTGGCTGGCCTTCATGGCCACGAAGATGTCCTGGGGGTCCTCCTGACTTAAGAAGGCGTCCACTTTGTCCAGCACACCGTCGGAGAGAACGGGGCCGGAGGAGGCGGCAATCAGAATGCCGGCGCTCTCCAGACCCACCAGGTCCAGCTGCTTCTCCTCCGCCTTCATCTGGGCGATGACGCCCTGCTTGCCCGCGGCAGCGGCGCTCTGGGAGAGGACGGGGTCCAGCAGGGAGGAGGAGACCACCACCAGCGCGTCCTTGACGGCCTTGGCAGGACTGCCGCTGTCCTCCAGGTCGATGTTGTCCAGGTCGAAGTCGTCCCAATAGCTGTCTACGGCGGGGGCGGAGCGGCTGGTGCGTCCCTTGTGGGACATGGCGGTGAGGTACACGGCGGCCTGGCGGAGGTAGTAGTCGTTCTCCCCCATCAGCACCACGCGGAAGCCGTTGTCGCCCTTGCCCTCCACCAGCTTTTCCAGCGAGATCTGCCGGAACTGGGGAGCGGCCTGGAAGGCCTGGATCAGCTGCTCCGCGGAGTCCCGCTGGGGGAGCGTGCAGTAGGCCAGCGCCTTGCGGGGCGCGCCGGACAGGCGGCGCAGGGGCACAGTGCGGCAGAGAGGGGCGGTCTGGGTCATTTCGGGAGCAGTCATGGTCTGTTTCATAGAAAAGTCCTCCTCGTTCAATCACATGTTGGAAGCAGTCCCGCCAAGCTGGTTCTCCAGCTCCCGGGCGGAGGCGGCAGGGTCAAAGGAAATGTCCTGGAAGAGCTTGCGGAACTGGGGGTCAGAGCTGCAGGCCAGGATATCGGTCATGGCCCGGCTGCCGCACAGACCGTTGAACAGGAACTCCAGGTGGGGTTTGTCCTCCAGGGCCTTGCGGCAGACGGAGATCAGGTTGGAGATCTGGCGGGCCAGCTGGTCGTAGGCCTTCATGCGAGGCTCCTTCAGTTGCTGGTCGAACTGGGCCTTCAGGGCGGCCATGGTGCCCTTCTTGGTAATAAGGGGCACGCAGTCCAGCAGGAACTGGCGGGCGGGGCGGTCCTCCATGGTCTCCGCTGCCTTCAGCAGGAGCTGATCCAGCTCCGTGTCGGGATGCTCTGCCAGCTCCGCCTTGATCTTGCTCAGCGCCTCAAAAGCCACCGCTGTGGTGGTGTCCAGGGCCAGGGCGTCCTCCGCCTGGGACTGCACATGGCGCAGCAGGGCGGAGACCATGCCCCAGGCCCGGTCGAAGCTCATCTTGCGAATGGCAGCCACAGCGGCAGGCTCCCGGTTCAGGGTCTTCTCCACCAGACCGGAGGAGATGATGGCGGCGTACTGGGTGTAGTAGCTGAAGAAGGAACGTGCCACGTCTCCGGCCTGAATGTACTGGGCCACCAGGGCCAGGTCCGGCGTCTCACCGGCCAGCTCCAGCTCCGTCAGCATGATGGACAGGTCCTCCCAGCCACGGGCGGTGGTCAGGGCGGTGCCGCTGGCGTCCAGACGGTAGACATAGAAGTGGTCCTTGTGGTTGTCCAGATAGGACAGCACCACAGGGTGCACGTCACGGTGCTCCATGTAGGCCCGCCAGGCGGCGTAGTCCGGCTGAATGTGCAGCACCCGCATGCGGTCGGCGGTGACGGCGTCCAGATCGGTGGCGGAGCGGTTGTACTCCGTGGGGTTGCCTGCCAGCACCAGCATCCAGCCGTCGGGAATGGGATGGGGGCCGAAGGACTTGTCCTGCAGGAGCTGCAGCATGATGGGCCGCAGAGACTCGCTGGCGCAGTTGAACTCGTCCAGGAAGAGGATGCCCTCCCGCTTGCCGGTCTCGGCCATGATCCGGTGCACCTGGGCAATGATCTCGCTCATGGTGTACTCCGTCATGGAGCAGAGCTTGCCGTCCACCTCGCCCTGCACCAGCCGGGGCAGGCCGATGATGCTCTGGCGGGTGTGGTGGGTGATGGAGTAGGAGAGGAAGGCCAGGCCGTTCTCCTCCGCCACCTGGCGGACGATCTCCGTCTTGCCCACGCCGGCGGGGCCCATCAGGCACAGAGGGCGGGCACGGCGGCGGTCCATGCAGTAATGGCCCAGCCGGTCCTTGCGGAAGTAGACCCGCACGGCCTGGGCGATGGCCTTCCGAGCCTGGGCGATGGTGACGGATTCAATGACTTGAGATCTCATGTATGTGCCTCCTTCAAAGTAAAGGTGTCTTCATTCAGATACAGGCGGGTGATCCAGTTGACCCGGTCGGCCCAGCCGCCCCGGTCCTCCTCGGGAATGAGGAAGGCGGTGGGGTAGTCGGGGGGCTGGTCGGGGAAGCTGCCGTAGCCGTCGGACAGGTACAGCAGCCCCCGCACCCGGGGCAGGGAACCGTCCCGGCGGCGTTCCTCCACCCGCTGAAAGACGGGGCGGAAGTCGGTGCCGCCGAAGCCCCGGGCGGAAAAGCTTCGGAACAGCTCCTCCACCTGCTCGGGGGTTTCCAGCAGGACCTCCTGCTGAATTCTGGTGTCGCACTGGAGGAACAGCACCCGGAACCGGGAGGTTCCGCCGGAGATGTCCCGCAGGATGCCCAGCGTCTCCTTGAGGAACCGCTTGCACACCTCGCCGCTGCAGGAGCCGGAGGTGTCCAGGGCGATCACTAGGTCATCCGGCAGAGGCGGCTCGCTGAGCTCCGAGGGCTCCAGCAGGGGAATGTCGCCGTAGTACTCCAGCCCCAAGTGGTACCAGCGCACGTCAAAGGAATCCGGGTCCAGCAGCATCCGCTCCTGGGGAGCGGCGAAACGGCGGAGGAACTGGGCGTAGGACATGCCCCGGTCGGGGACGGAGAAGCTTTCCTCCAGGAATCCGGCGCAGCTGCCGGGGAGCTTGCCGCCATTGCCGTCCAGCATGGACTGGCGAAGCTGGTCCCAGTTGGGGCCCTGTCCCTCCTGGCCTGCGCCGTCGCCGCTGCCGTCCTCCCCGGAGGAATCGCCGTCCTCCGTGAGCTCGGTCGAAGGCGGAGACCAGAGGTCGTGGTCGTCGAAGCGGGCGGCCTTTGCCAGGGAAGCGGTCATGCTGTCCACCCGCTTTTCCTCCAGCAGCGTGGCGTACAGGGACCGCAGGTGGGAAAAGTCGCGGTAGGAGTAGTGCGTCTGCCCTACTGCCGCAAGGCCGAGACTGCAGAGGGCCTCGGCAAGCTGGGCGGCCTTCAGGTCGGCGACCATATCGAAGAGAGATTCCTTTTCAAAGGAGGGCCGCAGCTCCAGATGGCCCAGCAGACAGTGAGAGGTGATGTGGAGCAGTTGGCGGGCAACGGCGTCCCGGTCCTGCCGGAAGTCATCCACCACCTGCTGGGGGTCGAACCAGAGGGCGCGTCCGTCGGTGGACAGGGGGCCGGGAGTGGGCCGGACCTTGTCCGGCATGGCGTACACGCTCTCCAGCAGGATGGGCGCCAGATGGGTCAGGCGGCGCCGGGAGAAGAGCAGCACCTTGCGGGCCAGATCTTCCAGCTCCGCGGGCGTGTGTTCAGAGTTCATAGTCGGTCTCCTTTCGGATGTGGGCCAGGACGACGCTGCGCCGGTTGGCGGGGAGCAGCTGGCAGGCGTCCAGCAGCTTCCCGGCCGGCTCCTCCGCCAGCAGTCCGCCGGGCTGCAGCAGCCGGGAGAGCTGCTCCTCCGGGGCATTCAGCAGGGCGGCTTGTGCCGCCTGGCTGAGCTTGTCGGGCTCCGGCGTGCCGACAAAGGTGACACGGTCCAGCAAAAGGCGGATGTCCTCCGGCAGAAGGTTGGCGAAGGGAGGCCCGCTTCTGCGGTTCAGAGTGGGGATCAGGCGGCTGCCCAACCGCTGGTCCCAGCGGGGGAAAAAGGCGGGGTCCAGCCGATGCTGCATCATGCCCGGGAACAAGAGCGGTTCGTTGGAAAACGGGAGGAGGCAGGGCAGCTCCCTGAGGAGCACCGGGCCGTCCGCCAGCCGCTCCACCCAAAGGGCCAGGGCCTCATCCATCTCCGGGAGGGCCAGAGCCGTCTCTGCCACGGAGGAGCGGAGTGCCGGCTCCTCCAGGGTCTCCGGGTGGGTTTCCAGAAAGGCCAGCAGGAAGGTGAGACGGCTTTGCAGCTGTGACAGTGTCCAGGCATCGCTTCGGTCGGTCAGAGCGGAGAAGTGTCTGCTGCCGGGGCCGGAGAAATAGAATCTGGCATCCTGCAGCTCCTCGTCCGTCAGGGGGCGTTCCCGGCAGATGCGGGCCGCCAGATCGCCGTTGCTGCTGACGAGGACGTGCTTCAGCCGCAGCTCCGGGGGAATGGGGACGGGTCCCAGCGGACCGCCATCCGTGCCCGTCAACCGCTGTGCCATGGCCTGGCAGCACCACTTGAGCACCGGGTTTTCTGCCTGCTCCTGCAGGCTGCCCCAGATCTCCAGCATAGGCGGCGTCAGGGAGACCTCCAGGTCCGGGGCCTCCAACAGCCGCCACAGGCAGGAGATGAACTGGGAGGTGAAGGCGGTCTCCAGAGGGGAGACCTCTTGGTTCGGCCCCTGATTGGGGTCTGCACCCCGCAGCAGAAAACTCTGCAGTGCTTCGGGCAGGTCATGTGCCACCGTCACCGCAATCAGGGACGACACCTTGCCCACGCCCCGGAACTGGAACTCCCGGATGGGAGGACAGTGGTCCAGCACCGTCTCCAGCAGCCGGCTTGTGGCGGTGATGGCACACAGGCAGGCGGCCATGGCGTCCTGGGGCGGCAGGGGTTCGGTCAGCTTTTTCAGGCGGTAGTAGGCTGCGGAGTAGTTGCGTTTGTACAGGTAATAGATCAGCTCCGGCTCCCGCAGGTTGGTGAAGCGGTCCTGAGAATCCGGGGGACGGGTGAGAAGGTCCCGCGGCTGGCCGCTGAGCAGGTCCAGGATATCGGAATCCAATAAGGAAAAGGAAGACAGCTCCGGCTTCACAGGTAAGCCCCCCTTCGTTTGTAAGTCCATGATACCATGGGGCTTTTTTCAAATTTCGCAACTGCGGCAATCAGGCGGAAGCATTGCTGTGGATGGATTCTCCGCCGAACATCGACAGGGTCAGCAGGCAGTTTTCATCGTCGGTCAGCAGGGCGCAGTCCAGAGGGGCCACCGGCAGGATGCGGCCGTTGGGGAGATCGATGTAGCTCCAGCTCTCCGGCGTGTCCAGCCCGTGGGGGTCTACGCCGTATTCCAGCAGGGCCTCCAGAGCGCCCACTGCCCCGGTCAGAGCGAACAGACAGGCGGCGCTGAGCTGGCCGGTCCGTGCAAGCAGGCAGCTTTGCAGTACCTCCGGGGTAAAGGGAGGCAGGCAGAGGTTGCTGAACCGGATGGCGTTGATGGAGTATTTCCGGCTCTTAAGAAACAGCTGGGGAAACCGGGGATAGAGCAGGTCAACCAGTGGGACCGCATCATGTTCGGCGATGTGGGTCAGAAGCTCCTCGGCGGTGGGCGGTTTCCTGCCGTCCAGGAGGGTCAACAGGTTTTTCACCTCTTGTTCGGGGAGGTTTTCTTCCAACCAGAGGCGGGTGAGCCGAGACTCCATTTCCTTCTGCGTCTCGCCCCGGCCTTCCCCCTTGTACCAGGCGAAGCGGTTGGAGGCGTTGACGTCCAGACGGTCGTTATCAGGCACAATTTTACAGAGCATAGGAGACCTCCTTGCGGATATTCAGCAGATTCATCAGCGGCAGGGTCTGCTCCGGGGGGAGATCGGGCATGGAGGTCAGATAGGCCGCCACCATGGCGGGGTCCTCCGTTTTCAGGACCTGGGCGGCGCTGGGCAGGTGGAGCAACTGCTCTACGGTCATGCCCTCGCCGTAGTGGGAGGTGCTCAGCAGGTCCAGCAGGGAGGCCGCCAGTCCGCTGAGTCCGTTTTCCGGGGGCGTGCCGGTGATGCGGAAGTGATTCAGCAGCTCACGCAGCTGCCAGATGGCCGTCTTTTCCGGGACCCGGCAGCGGTCCAGCGGCAGGGAAAACTGCTCCGCCAGCTCCAGATAGACGTCGTTCCGGGTGTCCTGGCACCAGGCCTCCCAGACCACGTCGCCCAGCAGCGCCGGGTCCACCAGAGAGAGAAGCTGGGCGCCGATCCCCTCCGGGGCGCTGTGGTAGTTCTTCGCCAGACACAGCGCCAGCTTCCGGGAGACCACAGGGCTGCGCCGCAGCACCGGGAGCAGCAGCGGGTGGTCCAGCTCGGGGCCGAAGTCCTCCGTCTGCAGCAGCTCCTCCAGCGGCGTGTCCAACCGCTGCGCCACCAGCGCCTGGGTCTCATTTCCCGGCGTGATGGCCAGCGCCCGGCGGACGGCGGGGGAGATGGGGACCTCCGGGACCTCCAGCAGCCGCAGGGCGCAGCGCTTGGCGTTGCAGAAGATGGCGGCGGACAGGGGGTCGGCATTCAGCAGCACATGGCTGGTGTCATCCCCGGCGGGAACGCCCCGGAAGACCTTGTGCAGGCTGTAGGTGGGGGAGCCCAGCGCCCCCATGGTCACGCCGCCCATCAGCAGGTCACCGACGATGTTCCAGCGGTCCCGCTGGAAGTGGAAGTCTACCGGGTCGCCCCGGCGCAGCAGGACCTCCAGGGCGGGCAGGTCGTCCAGCGCGGCGGCAATCATCACCAGCGAGCCGCACAGCCGCAGCCGCTGGTTCCGCTCCCGGGACAGGGGGATCTCATGGCGCAGCCAGCAGAAGGGCCGGTCCGGCCCCAGGGACAGCACGCGGTCCAGCAGGTCCGGCGCCCATTGCAGGGTCAGCAGGGCGCAGCGTGCGGCTTCCTCCCGGGTGAGGGAGGGCGTCTTGTCCAGCAGAGCCGATGCCGCCCGGCGGTTCTTGGCCCGCAGGGCCATCCACAGGGGCGATTCGGGGTGCGCGTCCTGCTCCCAGCGGGGATAGACCGGCAGCGGGTCCAGCTCCCGCTTCCAGGCTTTGCGCAGTGCGGGGGCGTTCTGAGCCGGGACCTTCCAGGGCGCCGGGCCCCATTTGCGGTCAAAGGCCCGCTGCTGCGCGGGGGAGAGCCGGGCGTATTGCTGTATAAAGGTGTTCATATCAAAACCTCCAGTTCTTAGTCGTTTGCCTTGTCTGAGTGCAGGATATCACAGGGGCCTTTTCAAAATTGATAAGTTCGAGGGGATCGTTTAAGCTGCGCACTTGTGAACTTTGAAAAGGACTATCCGGTAAGCTGTGTTCAGAAACGCTGGTGAAGGGGGACAGCGAAGCGATACCATGAAAAAAGACCGCCTGCCAACACCCATCTGCTGGCAAGCGGCGTGCAAGGCAATGTGCCCGACTAACGAAATTTGAAAAAACGCCCCTGTTATCATGGGGTCAGAACAAACGAATCGGAGGTAACAACCATGTTTACAATGCCCTATGTGATCGAAGGCAAGGACGGCCGCGGGTACGACATCTTCTCCCGCCTGCTGAAGGACCGCATCGTACTGCTCACCGGTCAGGTGAACGACGAGACGGCGGCGGCCGTGGTGGCCCAGCTGCTGTATCTGGAGGCAGAGGACCCGGAGAAGGACATCTCCCTGTACATCAACAGCCCCGGCGGCTCCGTCACTGCGGGTCTGGCCATTCTGGACACCATGGAGCACATCCGCTGCGACGTGTCTACCATCGCCGTGGGTATGGCGGCCTCCATGGGCGCGGTGCTGCTGGCGGCAGGCGCCAAGGGCAAGCGCCGGGTGCTGCCCAACGCCGAGGTCATGATCCATCAGCCTCTGGGCGGCGCCGAGGGTCAGGCGTCCGACGTACTGATTCGGGCAAGGCACCTGGAGCGGACCCGCATCCGGCTGACGAACCTGCTGGCGGAGTACACCGGCAAGGACCGGGAGCAGCTGGCGGCGGACATGGATCGGGACAACTTCATGAACGCAGAGGAGACGGTGGCCTACGGCCTGGCGGACGAGGTGGTGAAGCAGGGGACTGCCCCCAGCGCCGCCTGAGAGAGAAAGGAGCGTACATATGGAACTGGATATCCTGTATCGGCTGAGCATGCTGGTAGGTTTCCTGCTGGCGGGATTTCTCGCCCTGCTCATCGCAGGCGCTGCCGCGCTGATCTGCCATTGCAGCAAGAAAGCCTTCCGGGAGCTGGACAAAGCCATGAAGGAGCTGGAGGAGGTGTGCAAGGATGAGCTTGAATCCTGAGCTGGACAAGCAGGCACGGGAGATCATCGAGTGGTCCCGGCGGAAGCTGGTGACCAGGCTGCCGGAGTTCCTGCCCGCCATCTACCTGCTGCCCCTGCGGTGCGCTGAGCCGGAGCAGTCCCTGTGGACCGACGGCGAGACCATCTTCTACCACCCTGAGACGGTGGTGCGGGACTACCTGCAGCGCAAGGACTCCATCGCCGCCCAGCTCATGCACATCACGGCCCACGGCCTGCTGGGCCACATTCCCAAGCGGCGGGGACAGCAGCCCCAGCTCTTTGACGCCGTGGCAGATGCCCAGGCGGCCAGCCTGGTGGAGAAGCTGCCCGCATCTCTGACACCCTCGTGGAAGCGGGAGACCCGGGACCATGTGGAGGCCCTGAGCCAGCTGACCCTAGAGGCCGCCTACCTGACGCCGGAGACCCGGGAGGAGGCCGAGGAGCTGGTTCGCAAAAGCCAGCCCCTGCGCATGGACGATCACGAGGCCTGGACGGTGTCTGCCGAACAGAAAAGCGCTTCCGCGGCGGGGGAGCTGTGGAAGGCGGCTGCCCGCCAGGTGGCCGAGGCCATGGTCAAGTCCGGCAAGCGGGACCAGTACGGCGACGTGGCAGGCATGATCTGCGACGAATTCCGCAACGTGGAGGAGAGCGGCGTCAGCTACAAGGAGTTCCTGCGGCGGTTCTGCTCCAGACAGGAGCGGCAGGAGGTAGACCCGGACTCCATCAACGCCGTCTGGTACCGGGTGGGAATGGACCTGACCGGCAGCGCGCCCTTCATCGAGCCGGAGGAGCTGCGGGAGGACGCCCCGGCATTGGACCTGGCGGTGGCGCTGGACACTTCCGGCTCCTGCAGCGGCGACACCATGAAGGGCTTTCTGGAGGAGCTGATGGCCATTGTGCGGGATGCCGGAGGCCCCAAGGTGGAGATGACCCTGATCCAGTGCGACGCGGAGATCCAGAAGGTGCAGACCATCGGCAAGGAGGACTCCGTGGAAGACCTGATGGAGAACTTCGAGGTTTACGGATACGGCGGCACGGACTTCCGCCCGGTGTTCGATTACGTGAATCAGCAGCGTGAGGAACCGGACGGCAGGCGCTTCAAGGGCCTGCTGTACCTCTCCGACGGCTACGGGGATTTCCCCGAGCAGGCGCCGGACTACCCGGTGGCCTTCCTGTTCCCCAGAGACGAGGACGAGTGGGAGGGCGGCTGGTTTGAGATCCCCGAGTGGGTCACCCAGGTACGCATCACCCCGGACGACCGTCTGGTGATCAGCGAGAACAGCAAGAAGAGAAATTGACGTAAATGAAGTTCAGGAGGTAAGAACGATATGAAATCTCAGGTAACTGTGACTGTGAATATTCAGCAGGCCAAGGAAGCCCTGGCCCAGACGGCGGAGCTGTACTTCGCCAAGGACGCAGTGGGCAACTGGCGTCTGGACCGCAGGCGCGCCCGCCCGGTGTGCCTCATGGGCCCCGCGGGCATCGGCAAGACGGAGATCGTCCGCCAGGTGGCGGAGGAGCAGGGACTGGCCTTCCTGTCCTATTCCGTCACCCACCACACCCGCCAGAGCGCCATCGGCCTGCCCCGTCTGACGGAGCGGCAGGTGGACGGCAAGACCGTCTGCGTGACGGAGTACACCCTCAGCGAGATCGTGGCGGAGGTCTGGCGGGTCATGGAGGAGAGCGGAAAGGAGAAGGGCATCCTGTTCCTGGACGAGTTCAACTGCGCCAGCGAGACCCTGCGCCCCGCCATGCTGCAGCTGCTGCAGAGCAAGTCCTTCGGCCCCCACGCCCTGCCTGACGGCTGGATGCTGGTGCTGGCGGGCAACCCCGGCGAGTACAACGCCTCCGCCACCGCCCTGGACCCTGTCATGGCAGACCGTATGCGCCTGCTGTGGCTGGCGCCTGACTACGCCGCCTGGCGGGCCTACATGGTGGAGCGGGGCGTGCATCCCATGGTGCTGTCCTATCTGGATGACCACCGCAGCCACTTCTACGTCTTTGAGAAGGACGGCGACGGCACGGGTCTGGTCACCGCCCGCGGTTGGGAGGACCTGTCCATCCTGCTGCGCATGATGGAGGAGAAGAACTTCCCCGTGGACCTGACCTTCGTGTCCCAGTTCCTCCAGTCCTCCAAGGTGGCCCGGGGCTTCTACACCTACTACGAGCAGTACAGCGAGCTGCTGCACTCCGGCATCATTGACCGTATCCTGCAGGGCGAGCGTCTGAAGGAGGCGGAGCAGGAGGTGACGGAGATGGGATTCCCCCGGCGCTGGGCACTGACCTGCGTGCTGCTGCTGCGGCTGGAGAACCTGTGCGCGGACAAGAAGCCCGAGGCCGGCACGGCCATGGAGACGGTGCTGCGGTTCTATCAGCACTGCGAGGCATGCCGTCCCAACCTGGAATTCCTGCTGAACGGCCTGACCAACAGCGATCCCTGCGCTCTGTATATCGCCGCCAACGGCTGCGAGACCTACCGGGCGCTGGTGGAGGAGCTGTTCTTCCGCAGCGACACCCCCTCCACGCGGAAGCTGAAGAGCCTTCTGGCAAAGGTCAGCTGAGGGCGCACAAGCACAGGGAGGAACGGTATGTTCTGGAACATGGAGGAAGCCCGGACGTTGGAGCAGGCCATCAGTCGGGGGAGGTATCCCAGCGCCTACGCTATGCTGCGCAAGCGGACGGAGCTGTTGACCAGGAGTGAAGCGGAGCCCTGCTTGCAGGCGGCGCTGTATCGCTCGCCCCTGCTGTTCCGCAGCCTTCTGGAGAAGTGCGTGCCGGGAGAGCATACCGGCAGCGTTCTTGTCAAGCTGGGAGAGGACACCGAGGCCCAGGTGGAGGGGACCCTGCTGGTGCTGGCCGCGGCGCTGGACCGACCGGACCTTGTGCGGATTCTGCTGGAAGCGGGCTATGACTGCAACAGTGCCGGACTGGCTACCCAGGAGGCGTACCTGTACGACCCCCATGGCGACCCTGTCCCACAGCTGCGCCCCGGAAGCCGGAGCGGCATCAGAAACAACACCATCTCCGTGATGGGAAAACGGAATGCCATCATCTCCTGCGCCACGCCACTGGCTGCCGCGGTGGCCTGCGGCAGCCGCCGGGCGGCATCCGTGCTGCTGGGCTGGCCCGGCGTCTGGAAGGAGGAGAGCAGCGCGGTCTGCCGTGCCGCTGTGCTGGCGCTGGAGCTGTATCGGGGCGATCCCCGTCAGACCGTGGTGGGACGGGTGTTCGGCGTTCCGCCCTCTGAAGTGGAGCGGCTGCCGGTGACTCGCTGCCTCCATGCAGGGAACTTCGTGGATTTCTGCGAAGCGGAGCTTCTGCAGAGCCAACTGGAGCATGGATTCTGCGGGGAGGAGGATGTCAGAGATGCCTTTCAGTTGATGGACGAGCGGATCGAGGTGCCGGACTTTGTCCCCAAGCTCCGCCTGCTGGAACGGCACTTTCCCCACCTGTGCCGGGAGCGGGCAGCCAGGGACATGGTGCTGCATTATGCAGTGCGGCACTTCCCAGACTGCGACTGGCAGGGCCCCCTGGAGGCATGGAAGTGCCTCAGCGGGGAAGAGGGGGACCTGAGCGTGGTCAGCATGCAGCTGCGGGAGCTGCCCGACACGCAGCTGCGGCAGTTTTTGCAGGCACTGGGACCGGACATGCGGCTGGTCATGGACGCGGACTCCTTTGCCCCCGGCTACGTGGAGTCCAAAACCGCTGTGATACGGCTGCTGAAACGGGTCCGCCTGCGGTATAACCAGGGGCTGGACGGCATCAGCAGCCTGACGCTGAATCTGGTGCAGGGCAGTGTCCGCCGGTTTTGGGAGGCGGCCCGCTTGGGCGCCCTCCGGGGGGAGGACCCGGTGCGCCTGACCCAGTATCTTCGGCAGGAGGACCGCCAGGACCTGATGGCCGCTGCACTGGCCTATGGCGGGGGACTGCAGGAGGAAGACGTGCCCTGGAAAACCGCGACATCCGTCACCCACTGGTCCCGCTGCTGGCTTATCAGTTGGGACGATTATCAGCAATGGCTGCAGGAACTGGCATGTCAGGAACTGCCGGAGGAGGAGTGCCTGCGCCGCCTGCGCATGATGTGGGACCCTGCCTTTTTCAACGCATACTACATCAATGAAGAGCTGCTTCTGCCGGGGGAATCTGGCGAAGTGCGACTCACGGTGACCAGGCCGGAGACGGCGCTGTTCTGCGGGACACAGGTGCAGCCTGTGCGGCTGGCCCTGCGATACATGCCGGAGGTTTTTCGGATGCAGTATTTCCTGCGGCATGAGGATGCTCAACTGGACCTGCGAGGAACGCCTTTGTGCCTGGCAGCTGCCATGGGACGGACGACCACGGTCAGGTTCCTGCTGGACGCGGGTTTTTCGCCCGATGAGTACGGCAGCGGCGTGGCTTCTGCCGTCTACAGGCGTTGGGATGACGACCCCTGCTGTGTGACCCCGCTGATGGCGGCGATGTTGTTTGGGCAGGAGGAGACCGCCCGGCTGCTGCTGGATGCAGGGGCGGAGATGTGTTTTCAGAGCCGGAAATACCAGCCGCTGCTGGACCACTGCGGTCAAAAGGATCTGGCTGAGCGCCTGCTGAAAAACGCAGCGGCGCAGAGAAATGAGGTGAAGGAATGATTCGAGTCCGACTAGTCAGCGAGCCGGAATACCGGCGGATGCTGAAGGAGGGGACCTGCGCGGTATATGGAGAATGGCAGTTCTGCCGCTTGCTGGACGAAGGGCGAGATTTCTCCGATGAGGCCAGCCGGGCGCTGCTGCGGGAGCTCCATGGGGATACCATGGCGGACAAGTGCTGCCGGCGGGTGACCCAGGCGGGTAAGCCCTGCCTGCCAGCCCTCTCCTCGGAGGCGAAATACGGCCTGACCGCGCTGGTAAACTCGGCAGACGGGGTCTACACCATCATGGAAGCACGATTCTTTCCCTACGAGACAGGCGCCCGCCTGGACCACGTGGGCAAATTCCGAAACTACGGCTATCCCATGCTCTGGGATGTGTTTTCCGCTCTGGAACAGGATGTGCTGTTTGCGCTGCGGGCGAAGGATATTCCCTTCATGGGCACTGTTCATCTGGGCACTGACTTTCTGCTGGAGAACTATCCGTGGCACGGCGTGCCCACCATGGCGTGGGTGGAGGAGAGACGCCTGGGAGCAACGGAGCAGGACGGCATGCTGCGGGTGAGCAACAGCTTTCACCGCCTGCGCTTCGACTGGACACAGGACACGGAGGAGGTGTTGGACACGCTGCGCCGTCTGACCCATCCGCCCATGCCGCTGGCCTGCGGCGAGATGTCTCTGGACGGGTTTCGACGCATGTGCAGGGCGTGTCTGGGCGAGCCGGACGATCCGAAAACAGATGGGGAGCCCGCAAGGCCGGACATGCGGGTGTTCAACCACATGGCCTATCTGCCGGACGCCCACCGCCCGGAGCTGATGGTCGTTGAGGCCCATGACGACGGGCGCTGCCGCCTGGACCGCTGTTTTTCGGAGAACCATCCGTCCTACCTGGACCTGCTGGCGCAGGTCATGGACCTCGCCATTCCCGACGGTGAGGTGGTCGTGCTGGCGGTGGACACGGACGAGCCGATGCACTCTGCCAGAGACATCGAAAGAGCGATGTGCGCGTTTCGGCTTGTGGGCCGGACCGTGGAGACCTACGGGCGGCAGGAGGGCCTGCAGGTATTTGAGGAGACCCTTCGCCGGGCCTGCGGTCGAGCTGCAAAGGAAGCAGAGCCGGAATAACGGACGAAAAAAGTTCCCCCGTGATTCGCAGTAGTGATCACGGGGGAACTTTCTCTCAATCTTCGCCGTATTGCTTTGCGGCGGCCTTCAGGGTCTTCTTGATTTCATCCCGGAGGGACTGGGGCTCCAGGACCTCCACCCGGTCCATATACTGGAGGGCAAAGAGCCGGGTGCCGGACTCCGAGGCCCGTACAAAGACCTCGGTGTACCCGTCCTTGGGCGTGGAATAGCTGGTGATGGTGGTGCCGAAGAAGTCCATCAGGGTGCTCAGAAGGGACGTCTCACAGCGCAGGCGGGTCAGCACCGGCGTGCCGGGGTACATGACGGGGGAGCGGTCCCGGTATTCGTAGGCATCGAAGTTTTTATCCGGCTCAAAGGCTTCCGTGGTGGGGAAGACCTCCATGATGCGGTCCAGTCTCAGGTTCCGCATGCCGCCGTCCTTCACCCGCTTGCAGACCAGGTAATAGTAGCCGTTGGACCACATCATGGCGTAAGGCTCTACCACCATGGGACGGTCGCCCAGCGCCGTCAGCTCCGGCTGCCATTTGCCGCTCTTCATGGACAACTGGTACTGGCCGTACCGGATGCCCACCTTATGCTTGTCCCGGATGGCCTGGTCCAGCTGTTCAATATGCTCGAACTGCACGGCGGAGGGCGTTTTTTTCGCATAGCGGTTGCCGCTCCAGTTCCGTACGCCGGGGGCCATCCGCTGCATGGCAGACAGGAACTTCTGGGTCTGGGCCTCGCTGATGTAGGGGTAGACCAGGATCAGATCGGAGAGCATCCGCCACTCCGCGGGAGACAGGACGCTGGACAGGTAGTATCTGCGGGGCGGACTGATGGGCTCGTTTTTCTTCCTGGAAGCGGCGTTCCGGTTTCCGGCTGTTTTGGGAGGGTCCGGCGCTTTGGCCTTCAGCTCCCATTGGGAGGCGGGGATGTACTGATAGCCGGTGCTGCCGCGGCGCACCGCCACCACGCCGGCCAGAGAGATGGGCGGGGCTTCCGGGAAGACCGAGTCATCCGTCTCCTCCTCGCCGTCCTGCACCCCGTTCGCCTCGCGGTACTGCTTCATCAGCTGGGGGAGCTTGTTGTTCAGCGTGTTCTGGGAAACAGGGTTGGCGGAGCTTTCCAGAAAGACGGCGTTCATTTCGTACTCGTCGGGGGACAGGGGCTTCCCGGTGGGGCCTTCCATCACCACATGGAGCTTGCCCTGGTGGGTATAGGCTTGGACGATGGTATCCTTGCCCGCCTCGCACAGCACAGTATTGGGGAACAGAGTGTTAAAGACATCCGCGTCGATGGGGAAGTGCTTGGCAAGGGTGTTTCGCCGGGTCCCCTCCGCGCCTTTGTCCAGATATTCCAGAATTTGTCCCGAGGTCAGGGGATGCTCCGCGGAGGCGTGGGCGGCCAGGACGTTCCAGATGTCCGTCAGGGTCTTGATGGTATTGCTGTAGGAACCGCGGCTGTTGTCCTGCTTTTCCGCTGGGGCTTCCTTCTTTTTAGGGGCCTTGTTATTCATGGGGATTCCTCCCTTCGTTTTCTCCAGTATAACGCCGCAGTCGCCGCAAAACAAGACACTTGCCAAATTTGAAAATAGAAAGACAGTACACTGAAGAAAAAGACCGGAGGGGACGTCATGGATTTTCTCGATAGGCTGTTCAGCATGCCTGGAAACAGGTTTTGTTTCCATCCGCTGTACCACGTTCTGGAGGAAGGGGATGAGGCACAGGCGGAGGAGCTTCTGCGGGACCTGAAGGACCCTTTGCAGGAAGATGACGCCGCCTGCTGTCTGCGTCAGGCGCTGGAGTGCTCTCCGGGGCTGTTCCGGCGGATTCTGGAGCACTGCCTGCCGGGGGAGTACACGGAGGAGTATTCCTTTTCGCTGGAAACGGATGACTTTGGCAGCACGGCCTTTATCGTTGGCCACGGCTCGCTGCTGATGCTGGCGGCCATGGCGGACCGGCCCGAGCATGTCCGCATTCTGCTGGAGCAGGGCTATGACTGCAACGGAGCCGGGCTGGAGATGGCCTGCGGCCTGCTGCGGGACTGTAATGTTTCGTATCAAGTGCCCCTCCACGGAGAACTGATTGGCGCTTACGGCAATCGGCTGGAGGTTTTCGAGCCGGGGCTGTGCGAAAACATCTCCGGCGCCACGCCCCTGTCCGCGGCACTGTTTTGCGGCAGTCTGCGGGCGGCGGAAGTGCTGCTGCACTGGCCGGGCGTCTGGAAAGGGGAGAGCAGCGCCGTCTGCCGTGCGGCCGGTATGGTGCTGGAGGGCTTCGGAGAGACCGTGCTGCTCAGGGAACGGCGGGACGCGCGGATGGCGCTCCTGTGGCAGATCTTCTGCCCGGAGCTGCCGGACCGGGAGCCCCTGCTGCGGAGCTGCCGCCTGCAGAGCGTATCCTTCTTTGACCTGTGCAGCGTCAAAACCCTGCGCTGCCAGCTGGAAAGCGGCTTTTGCACAGAGGCAGAGGGGCGGGAGATGCTGCGGTTTGCGGGAGAGATCGTCGGCTGGGACAATGAGGATGCCGGGCGGACGCTTGCCGGAAAGCTGCTGCTCCTGAAGCAGGCCTTTCCCTCCCTCTGCCGGGAGCCGTGGGCCACAGGGGTGTTCCTGCAGGAGGTCCTGCGCCGCTATGTCAACGATAAGCCGTATAAGACACTGTTAAAAGCATGGAAACAGTTATCTGGCAAGGAGAGAGACTTGACATGGGTGAATCCGGTTTTTTGGAGGATGAAATGCCGCGCCCTGGGGCGCTTTCTGGACGAGGCAGGTGAGGGCGGCACGCTGGTGATGGACGTGCCCGCGGTGAGCCTGGGAAATGTGAATATCTACGGCGGGGTGATGGGCATTAACGGCGCGGCCGGCAGCGGCTGGGCGAGAGCGTTTCTCAAGCGGGTGCGCCTGCGCCGCCGGGAGGGCGAAGGCTTCGGTCAGGCCGTGCGGCAGCTTTTGCACATCGGCGACGCCCGGACGATGCGCCTTGCCGCGCGGCAGGGCCTGCTGGACGGAGAGGACCCCCGGGAGCTAGTGCGCTATCTGGTGGACCATCCGGACATCAGCCAGAATGGACGCATGCTGGTGCTGACGCTCCCGGAAAGGCAGCTGGCTGAGGAAACTGACTACGCTGACTGGCAGGACATGCGGCGCTGGCCGTATTGGAGCGTCCCATACGCGGGAGAGGCCATCCGGGAGGATGTGAAGCAGTTGATGAACGACCAGCTCCCCCGGGAGGTATGCCTGCGGAAAATGTTTGCCTTGTTCAAGTATATGGACGGCTTTTGCGGCTGGGACTGCTTCTGGAGCCAGGCCGTACCGGCGTATGACGACCGGTATCCGCTGCTGCAGGTTCCGGCACTGGGGGAACTTGCCTGCTGCGCAAAGCATGGGCAGGTCATGGCGCTTCTGCTGGAGCAGATGCCCCATCTGCTTCGCAAGCGCATGGACATCTCCTGGGGCGAACATTTTGATTTTCGGGGGACGGCCCTGTGCCTGTCCGCGGCCCTTGGCCGGACGGAGCAGGTCCGTATGCTCCTGGATGATGGCGCACACCCGGACGACGCGGGAAGGGGAGATTTCTCCCAATTCATCGTGGGGGATTTGACCCGGCAGGACCGCTTCCTCCCGGTGACGCCTGTGCTGGCGGCGATCCTGTTTGCCCAGGAGGAGACTGCCCGGCTGCTGCTGGAGCGGGGGGCGGTATGCGACTTTACCCGGCCTGCCCACCGAAGAGTTCTGCTGTGGGGCAGCGCGGATACCCTGGCGCTGGCGGAGCGGCTGCCCGGCGTGGGTTTTGCGCAGATCCCGGAGGGAGAGCTGGAGGCGCTGCGGGTCCATGTGGCGGAGGGCGGCGTGCAGGACCGCTTCTGGAAGCGCCTGCAGACGGGAGAATCGCCGGATACTTGGTGGAAGCCATTCGAATAACGGAACTACGGAGGAGGTACAGATGGAACAGGGAACAACACCCAACGAGGCCATGGCGGCGCTGCTGGAGCGATATCAGGAAATGGTGGAGAACCCCGACCAGGAAGACCTAGAGCGAGAGATCTATGTGGAGGCCTGGCAGGGTAACTGGCAGGAAGCCCTGCGGCTTCTGCGCCTGCTGCCCGGCCCCGTCACCCGGGAAACGGCGGGGGTGTATCTGTTCCAGGCCCTTTGCTCCGCACCGCCCCAGACGTTCGCAGAGCTGCTGGACCGGCTGCCCCACAGGGAGTATACGGGTCAGGACACCGTCCCTGCCCCGTGGATGCCCGGCAACGGAAGACGCCGCCATCACCGCTGGGAGGTCCGCATACAGGGCACGCTGACCCTGCTGGCAGTGGCGAAGAACCGCCCCGCCCATCTGGCCATTCTGCTGGAGCGGGGATACGACGTGAACTGCGCCTCTCTGGCGGCTGCGGCGGCGCTGGAGGACGCCTTCGGCTACGAAACGGACCATTATGGGTCGGATTTTGCGCCCTACCATCCCTTCACCGCCCGGGTGGAGAGCCGCCTGTTTGTGATGCGGCACGACGGAGACCCTCAGGACATTCCACCTCTGGAGCTGGAGGGGGCCACGCCGCTGGCGGCGGCCATCCTCTTTGGGCACGGGGAATGTGCCCGAGTGCTGATGGAGCACGGCGCATGGTGCATGGAGTCCCCGGGTGTCAGCCGGGCCATGTGGCTGGCGTGGCGGGAGAAGGACGAGACGTACCGCGCTGTCCGGGACAAGGTGCTGGCCCGGAGCGGAGGACGGCCCGTCCTGTGGGCGCTGTGCCCCACCTGCTCACCCAGTCAGCTGGACAGCGTGCTGCGCACCTGGGCTTTTCCCCGGGAGGAGATGGCCGCCGCTGCCCGGAAGATGATGGTGGAGTTCCAGTTTCAGGACGGCCTGTGGCAGCAGCCGGAGCAGGGCTGGAAGGACCTGTGCTGCCGCCTGCGGCTGGTGGGCCGGACCTGCCCGGAGGCGCTGTGCGCCCCGGAGGCGGCGGGAGAGCTGCTGGACCGGTGCGCGGATGCGGAGGAATGGGAGCTGTCACCCTTCCTGCCCATTCTGGAGGGGAGGACGGTGGACCTGTCTCAGCTTCCCGGCCATCTTCTGCTGGGCCGAAGAGAGGAGTACCCCATGCTGGAGACGCTGGCCGCCCACTGCAGCCTTGTGATGGACCGGGAAGGCGTGTCGATGGTTACGCCGCCTCAGGCGCTCCGTCTGCTGGTGAAGCATGTGACCTTCCTGCCGCCAACCATGGAACAGGGCGTCAGCAATCTGACCATTGCCCTGCTGCGGAGAGGGTCTCCCAAGCTGATCGCCCAGGCTCTGCGGCAGGGCGCCATCCCGCCGGAGGAGACCACGGAGGAGCTGCTGCACTGCCAGATGGCGCTGAAGCTGCCGCCGGTCTGCCGTGCCCTGCTGCTGACCGTACCCCGGCCCGCGGCTTCCCGCCCGCCGGAGCCCCGGAGGCTCATCCGCAAGGGGATGCCCCGGTGGTTCCGGGAGGAGGTTTCAGGCAATGCGGCGCCGATCCTGGAGGAGAGAGACTGGGCTAGGTGGTTTTACCCGCTGCTGTGCTGCGAGACGGCGGACTGTCGGGCGGAGGCTGTGGGTGAGCGCTGGCAGACGGGCAATATCCTGTACGCCCTGTGTATGCGGGGAGAGACAGAGGTGGTGGCCCGCTGGCTGCGCTATTCCTGGGAGGAACTGTGGAATACGGATATCTTCTATTGCCGGAACCGGAAGTGGAGTGTGACGGCAACGCCCCTGTGTGCCGCGGCTTTGGCGGGGCAGACAGACACAGTCCGCCTGCTGCTGGACCACGGCGCCCCGGCAGCGGAGGAGCAGTGCGGCTGGCCCAGCGTCTGGAGCGTCTGGGGAGAGGAGACAAGGGACTGCACATTCCCCATCACGCCGCTGCTGGCGGCGCTGCTGGGAGGGCACTGGGAGACAGCCCGCCTGCTGCTGGACCACGGCGCCGGCTGTGATCTCCGGGAGGAGAGGACCCGGGAACTGTGTACACGGATTCATAAAGAGGATTTGGAGAGCGCGGCTGCGTCCCATCTGGAGGCGTATCTCTCCAGGGACGGTGTGCTGCGCGGAAAGGGAGGAGACAGCGTATGATGCGCATCAGACTGATTTCGGAACCGGAGTGGGGGAGCAGGAGGCAGGAAAACCGCCTCACCAGCTACGATGAGAGCTGTTTTTTCGATCTGCTGCGGGAGAAGGGGACGTTCGACGACGAGGCCAGCATCCAGCTTCTGACGTATCTCCACGGTGAGGAGGCTGTGACGGAGCGGTGGTACAGCCGCGTCACGCCGGATGGAAAGCCCTGCCTGTCCGCCATCTCCCAGGAGGCCAAGTACGGCCTGACGGTCATTGCAAACTCCCGGAAGGGCATCTACACCGAGATTGAGGAGGAATTCACGGAGTTTGAGGTGGAGTCCCGAATGGAGAACTGCGTCAGCGCGGATTCCGGCCTCCCGCTGGTCTGGAACGCCTTTGCCGCTTTGGACATGGACATCCTGCTGGTGTTCCGAAAGAAGAATTTTTCCTTTGGTTGGGATATCCCCGTGGATAACGACTTTCTGCTGGAGAACTATCCCGGCGAGAACGGCCCCATGGAGGTCTGGGTGAAAGAGGCGCTTGTAGAAAAGGGAGAGACCCACAACGGACTGCCCTGCGTTCACAATTACTTCTATGCCCAGCGGTATGATTGGCGGAAGGAGACCGACGACCTGCTGGAGGTGCTGGACGAGCTGAACTGCGGCAGACGGCCGCTGGCCAAGGGCATGTTTTCTCTGCAGGAGTTTTACACCATGATTGGCGAAGACTGGACCTGCTCGGACCCCGACGATGACTGGGAGGAAACAGCGCGGACGTCCATGAAGATCGTCAACCACATGAGCTGCATGCCCGATGAGACGGAAGCCAGGCGGGTGCGGTATCTGCTGATCGAAAAGCGGATGAACGGCACCTACTGCCTGCGGAGCCAAAACTCGGTGAAGTATCCGGAGTACTGGGAGATGCTGGATGAGGCAGAAACCTTTGCAGTTCCCGGCGGCGAGGTCTTGGTCCTGCCGGTGGATGTGAATGAGGTCGTGAGCTGCGCCAGAGACCTGGAGAAGGCCGTGTGCGCCTTCCGGGTTTCGGACGGCGTGGTGGAGCTGTTTGACAAGGCGGAGGGCCTGCGGGAATTTACGGCACTGCTGCAGGAGGCGCTGAACTCCGGCAAGTGCACCGTCCCGGAAGATGACTGAGGTGGTTTCATGGATCTTTGGGACTACAGAGAATTTCGCGAACCGGAACGGTTCTCGGAGGAAGAGGAGACGCTGCTGTCTGCCCTGGAGCGGGAGGATGAGGCAGAGGCCGGGAGACTGCTGGACGCGCTTGCCCAACCGATCTCAGACCCCTGCGCCCACATCGCCCTGCGGATGGCGCTGGACTGCCCTGCAGAACTGTTTCGCCGGGTGCTGGACCAGTGCTCTCCGGGCGAATACTCTGAGCTGTATGCCTGGAGGGGGGAGGGGCACGAGACCACCATCCGGGCGCGGGGCTCCTTTTTGCTGCTGGCAGCGGCAAAGAACAGGCCCCAGCATGTCCGGGTGCTGCTGGAGCGCGGGTATGACTGCAACGGCGCGGGGATCGGACTGGATTGGCGGCTGCAGGCCGCGCGGACGATCAACGGAGATGCCGTGCCGCCCTATGCCCGGTACTGCGCCGCCTGCGGCAACCGGCTGGATGTGGACCGCGGCAAAGACACCTGGTCGGTTCCCTGTGCCACGCCCCTGACGGCTGCCCTGCTCTGCGGGAGCCTGGACGCGGCCCAGGTTTTACTGGACTGGCCCGGCGTCTGGAGGGCGGAGGGCAGCGTTGTCTGCCGTGCCGCTGTGCTGGTGTTGGAAAAAGCGGATATGTGGCTGTTTTCCCCGGAACAGCAGGCGGCGCAGCGGGAGATTCTGCGGCTCATCTTCTGCCCGGACCGGGCGGGACTGCCGGAGCGTGAGGCGTTTTTCCGGACGTACTGTTTGCAGCCCGCTTCCTTCGTGGATATCTGCACCGCCCCCACGCTGCGCTGCCAGTTGGAGGGCGGACTGTGTACGGAGGAGGACGCCCGGCAGATGCTGGAGATCCTCAGCAAAGAGGAGAAAGCGCAGTCCTTTGACCCGGCCAGGGCCGAAAAACTGTTGCTGCTCAAGCAATTTTTCCCCAAGGTGTGCCGCCAGCCCTGGGCCGCAGAGGCGTTCCTGCGGGAGGCGCTGCGGCACACCGTGGAAGGCCGGCCCTACCAGAAGATGCTGAAGGCCTGGATGGAGCTGTGCGGAGGGGAGCGGGACCTGACCTGGGCCGGGGAACGACTTTGGGAGATGGACCGGAAGACCCTGCGGCAGTTTCTGGAGGAGGCGGGCCATGGCGGAGAGCTGGTGATGGACGCCGACGCAGTGCGGCCCGGAGCGGCCGGGGATCATCCGGACTGCTTGGCAGAGCTTTTATCCAGAGTGCGCTTTCGCCCCCGGGCCGGGGAGGGCGTCAGCGGCTTGATGCAGGAGCTGCTGGGGACCTCCAACCTGCGGCTGCTGCGTCTGGCGGCAAAGCGGGACGTGTTTTCCGGGGAGGACCCTACGGCCTTGCTGGAGCATCTGAAGCAGCAGCCTGAGACGGCGCCCGACGGGCGTGCGGTGATTTTGGCATATGCGGGAAAGTCCGAAGCGGTGCAGGCACCCTGGCAGGAGATACACCGGTGGGCCGGGTGGAATGCCCGGTTCGGGGTGTCGGAGGAAGCTTGCCGGAGGACACTGGATACCCTGCTGCACGGAGAACTTGCGGAGGAGGAATATTTTCCGCATCTGTTTCGAGTCTGCTGCTATCAGAAGCAGCAGGCGGCTATGCCGCTTCCCGTAGGCAGTGCCCGATATCCAACGCTGGAGACGTTCTCACCGTGGGGCGTCGCCTGCTGCGCGGAAAGCGACGGGTTCATGCGGTTCCTGCTGCAGCACATGCCGGACGGCATTCAGGAGGAGGTGCGTATCTGCTGGAGAGCGGGGAACACCTGGAATGACCTGCTGTGCTTCCGGGGAACGCCCCTGGCGCTGTCCGCAGCACTGGGCCGAACAAAACAGGCGCGGCTGCTGCTGGACAGAGGCCTGGACCCTGACGAGACGGGGCAGGGTAATCTTGCCCGCTTTTTTGTGAGGCGGGGCTTTGTGGAGGACGGCTTCCTGGTGACGCCCGTGCTGGCGGCGATCCTGCTGGGGCAGGAGGAGACGGCCCGCCTGCTGCTGGACGCGGGGGCGGTCTGCGACTTTTCCCGCCCGTCCCATCTGCGGGTGCTGCGGCAGGGCAGCGAGGAAACCTTGCGCCTTGCCGAAAGTCTGCCTGGCGTGGGCTTTGAGGAGCTTCCGGAAGCGGAACGGGAAGTCTTGCGGCTGGCCGTGACGCAGGACAGACGGAGGCGGGAGTTCTGGGCGGAGCTGGAAATGGAAGCGCCGTGAGCGGAAGGCAATCCCTGGGAAAACCGCAAAAATGTGTTGATATAGTTTGCGGCATTTTGTATAATACCAGTGTACACAATCGCGTACGATCATGCGCAATATGAACGAAAGAGCAAAGGACGGGGGAACAGATATGATAGGAAATCTGATGACAGTGACTGTTGATCAGTTTATTAAAGGAACGTTAAAAAGGGGCGTACCCGGAAGCTATTTGGCTGTTGTTTCAAGTTATGATGAAGCGTCCAGGCTCAGAGCCCTGCTGTGGGAAGAAATCCAAAAAATTGCGGAGGATGGGAACCATGTCATTGAGGAGATAGACTATTATCAGGCTCGTTTCCATCAATATAAGGTATGCGGTGCTGATATAAATAACAAAAAATCCTTGGTGCAGATTAACGGAGGTGCAAAAGCCTACTATTCCAACGAGGAATTGAAAATGCTTGTTGAGGAAACCATGGATATAAGCGCAAAGATGGAAGCAAAGCTGCCGGAGGGAAAGACAGGTATTGCGTTATACAAGAATCTCCGTCCTGATGGACATTATCTTTCCCTGTTATCAACTGACGGTGTACCAAAGAACTGGATGGTTTTTGGCGTTCTTTGCGATGGGGACCCAGAGGAAGATGTAAGCGCAATCTGGTCGGAAGTGAAGCCTCTGTTTCCTATGAGAGTGACCCTGTAAGGACGTCTCATACTCGTATCATACATCATACAGCGGCAGTCAGACGATGAATCTCCCCGTGCGGCGCAGAATCGTGCCGCATGGGGATTTTTTTGACTGGAAGGATGCCTGCAGAGCCGGCGGCCCTTCACGGCACATTTCCGGACAGGGACTTTTTGTCAAATACTGATGGAATTTGTTGCATCGAAGCGGCAATGTTCTTATACTGGAAGCAGACAATCGAAACGGGAGGAAACAACCTGTGAGAGAAGCATATTTGAAGAATTTGGCGTCAGCACTGCAGCAGCACCAGCCGCAGGAGACCATTCTGGTCATGGGAAGCCGTGCGGAGGGGCGCAGAGCGCTGGCCGCGTTGGCTGCTCAGGGCAATCTGATCATCGGCGTCCGGCCTGAGACCCCGTTTTCTCTGGCGCAGGAGCTGTGCGCAGACCAGCTCTCGGCAGCCGGAGCACCCCGCCTGCTTTCGGAGGCGGAGGCGGCGGACCTGGTGCGCAGCTGCATGAGAAAAAGCGCTGGTATTTACAGCGGTGCCAATGTAAGAACCTTGACAGCGGCGCGCACCGTGTTCCGCACATTCCAGGAGATGGCCATGGCGAATGTCCCGGAGGAGCTGGAGGCGCATCCGGCCGTGCAGAGCTCCGGGAAGCTGCGGGAGCTGCAGGCCATCCGCAGCGCATACCGGGAAGCGAAGCGGGAGAAAAACCTGCTGGACCGGGCGGACCTGTTCCACCTGGCCATCGAGACAGCCAAAGCCCAACCGGGCAAGGCGCGCCGCCCCTGGTTCGTCACCGTGGGCGACTACGCCCCCACGCCCCTGGAGCGGGAGCTGCTGGATCTGCTGGCGGGGGACCGTCTGACGGTGGTGGAGCTGCCCTGCGCCGATGGGGTGAAGCTGCCCGCAGACGCACTGTCCCCGTCGCTTCCCCGGGCGGACGTGCTGGAGGCTGTGCGGAGCGCCCAACCCCGCTTTGCGGCCTGCCGGGGCGTGGAGACAGAGGTGCGCGCCCTGTTCCGGGATCTGCTGGCAGACAAGGAAATCAAGCTGGAGGAGTGCACCGTGGTGTATCTCTCCGGTAGCTATGCCCAGACGCTGTATGAGGAGGCGGCGCGGTTCCATATCCCTGTCTCCATGGGCGGGGGCCTGTCCATGGCGGGGAGCTTGCTCTATTCCACCTTGAAGGCGGTGGCGGAGCTGCCCCGGACAGACTTTTATGCAGAAGACGTGTGTGGCCTGCTGGAGTCCTTCTGCCTGACGCCGGAGTGGCCCGTCAAGCTGGCGGAGCGCATGCGGGCCAAGAAGGTGGGCTGGGGCAAGGCCCGGTACAGTCTGGCCTGTGACCCCGAAGACATCGACAAAGTCCGCCCCGAGACCATGGGCGACGAGGCGTGGAGACTGCTGGTGGAGGATTGGAGTGGCTTCCTCACGCTGCTGACGGAAGTGGCGGAGCCGACCGTCGGCTTGGAGCGGCAGCAGGAGGACTTGCTGAACTTCCTGCGTTACTGCAACCACAAGAGCATGGCGGAGGCCGCGGCTCTGGCCAAGGCCCGGGAGCTGGTGACCCAGGTGTCCGAGCTGGACGAAGGCGAGACGCTGCTGCGCCGCCTGCTGGTGCTGATGGAGGGCGCCTCGTACCTGGGCGGCGCCCCGGAGCCGGGCAAGCTGTACTGCGCGCCCTTGTCTCAGGCGGCCTTTGCGGAGAGAAAGCGGCTGTATGTGCTGGGCCTGAGCCGGTACGCGGTGCGGGGAGAGCAGAAGGAGTCCCCAGTGCTGCTGGACGCGGAGCGGACGGCCCTCGGCGGTCTGAAGACCTCCGCCCAGCTGGGGGAGGAGCGGGAATACCGCCTGATGACCCTGCTGGCCCGCCATGCGGGTGAGCTGGTGATGACCTATCCGAATTTTGACAGCGACAAGCTGCTGGAGCAAGCTCCCGCGCCGTTCTTTGAGGAGGCCAGCAAGGGGTTCCCTGTTGTCCCCGTCTCTTACATTCCTGAAACGGACCTGATTCCCATGGACTGCATGGCCTCCGCACAGGAGTTGGACGCCATCACCGGGGCGAAGCCCTGGACGCTCCAGGATGGCGAGAAGACGGAACTGCAGGAGCAAAAGACCGTCAAGGAGCTGCTGGAGGGTATGACGCTGTCTCCCTCCGCGCTGGAGACGGCGCTGCGCTGCCCGTATCAGTTCTATCTGCAATATCTGCTGCGTATCCGTACCCCGCAGGCGGTGGAGCGGAACGACCAGCGGTGGCTTGCCCCCAATGAGACCGGCGACTTCGTCCATGTCGTGTTGCAGGAAATCTATAAGAAGGACCAGACGAAGCAGTGGGAGGAGGTCTTTGAGGAGAAATTTGAAGGCCTGGAAAAGACTGTCCCACTGCCCCATAAACGGTTGAAGGACGAGGCCAGGCAGACGCTGAAGGAGATGGTGCGGCGGGCCGTGAAGTGGACGGCTGACAACCAGCGGACTGTGGAGTCTGTGGAGCAGCGCTTCGAGGACCTGCCCCTGACCCTGGGCCAGTGGAACCTCCGGATGAAGGGCAGCATCGACCGGGTGGACAAGCTGCCCAACGGCGAGCTGGCAATTCTGGATTACAAGACCGGAAGAATAGAGAACTACACAGAGGCGATGTACCGTCACCTGCAGCATTACCTGTACACCCTGGCGGAGGAGCAGCTGCATGGCACCTCCATCACCCAGGCGGGGTATCTGTTCCTGAAGGAGGAGGCCAAGCTGGTGCCTCTGGAGGAGAACAAGGCTCTGCGGGAAGAGATGGAGGAGCGGATCACCTGGCTGCTGGACCGCATTTCCTACGAGGACTATGCCATGGAGTACCAGCCCTGCTTTGTGCCCCAGCGCGATGACGACGGGAACCCCATCCCCGGGGCACTGGAGAGCAGCGATAACAAGGAAGCCTTGAAAAACTGTAAGAAGACTTGTGAGTTTGCGGCGCTATGCACCGCACAGCTGAGAAAGAGGTGATCGTGTGAGCGAGTTAAGGATTTGCAGCCCCGAAGAGCTTGAGGAACAAGCGAAGGAATATAGCTGCCCGGAAGGTGAGGAGGGCACCAAGCCGGAAGGGGAACAGGCGGCTGAGCAGAATCCTGCGAAAAAGCGGGGAAGACCCAAGAAGGCGGATGCGGCGCCTGCGCTCAGCAAGGAGGAAAAGAAAGAGCAGGAGCGCAAAAAGAAGGAGGAGCAGAAGCGCAAGGAGCGGGAGGAACGGGAAAAGCAGACCCTCGAAAAGCTGAAGGCGGAAGCCGCGGCACAGGTGGACAAGACCAGCCCGGAGATTGAGGCGGAGGAGGCCCTCCGGAAAAAGCTGATGGGCGTGGACTTCACAAAAGAGGATTTCCGGAACAGCCCCAACTATCTGGTGGAGGCCGGCGCCGGCGCGGGAAAGACCACCATTATGGTGGAGCGCATCGTCAACCAGCTGGTCAGCGGCTTTTGTAAGCCGGAGGAGCTAGTGGCCATCACCTTCACCAACAAGTCCACGCTGGAGATGCGGGAGCGGCTGGACAAGCTGCTGCTGAAGCGTCTGGAATCGCTGCGGTGGAAGGCCGCCGACGGGGAGACGCTGACCGGGGAGGAGCAGGCGCGGCTGGAGCGGCTGGAGACCCTGGTGCAGGAGAGCGGGCGGATGCAGGTCAGCACCATCCACAGCTTCTGCCAGACCATGCTGGAATCCATGCCCTTCTCCTCGCCGCTGGGCCTGGATATGCAGGTGATGGACGATGACGGGGAACTGGCAAAGGCGTTTTTGAAGCGCAAATGGCGGGAAAAGCAGCGCCCCTTTGATATCCCTCTCCGGCTGGGCGTGAAGTACCATGTTTTGGAGCAGGCTTATCTGGACTGCTGCAAGAGCGGATGCGCCGCAGGCTATTCGGATGTCAGCAGCCCGGAGGTCAGACAGTGGGAACAGGATGTGAGAAGCGGCCTGCAGAGCCTGCAGCAGGAGCTGTACGCCCTGACCGTGGATGTCCCCGAGCTGCGGGAGGAGCTGCGGGAGATCATGACCATGACGCCCGCGGCCTTTGCGGCGGATGAGGAAGCAAATCAAAGCCTGCTCCAGTTGTGCCTGTACAATCCGGAGCACTTTCCCCTGGATTGGGAGGTCAAGGAAACCGACGTCAAGACAGAGATCTGGTCCGGCGCGGATGGCGTGGCCGTCGATCAGGTCTGGCTGGGTCAATCTGCGAACCACCTTCGCAATTCCGCCCGTCTGATGCTTCACAGCTGTGTGATGCGGGATGCGGCGGTGCTGGCGGAGGAATACCGCCGGGAGAAGCTGGAGCGCCATATCGCCACCTACGATGACCTGCTGCTCCACACCCGCGATATGCTGCGGGACAAGCCGGAGGCCCGGGCCTTTTTCCATAACCGCTACAAGGCGGTGTACGTGGATGAGATGCAGGATACGGATCCTGTCCAGACGGAGCTGTTGTTCTACCTGACCACAGCGGAGGAAGATTATGACGGGACAAATTGGAAGAACTGCAGACCCGTTCCCGGCAGCCTCTTCCTGGTAGGCGACCCCAAGCAGGCCATCTACCGCTTCCGGGGTGCGGATATCGGTGTGTACAACGACCTGCTGGAGCTGTTCCGGAGTCGGGAGGACAATGACGGAAAGCCCGGCTCGGCAGGGGAGAAGGTCACCCTGCACTTCAACTTCCGCAGCTCCTCGGAGATCTGCGCTCTGGCGGACCGCGTTTTCGCACCAAACGCTGCGAGCCCGGACGAATACCGGTTCGTGGGCGGCAAATACCATGCGGAGTACGCGTCCATGCTGGCCAGAAACGGCAGTTGTTCCCGTGCCCGCACGCTGTATTGCGGAAAGGGCTTTAGCGTTGACCGGGTCGCCGCGTTTATCTATCTCATGATCGAAAACAGACAGTATGTGGGCATTCATCGGCCCAAATACGGCAGAAACGCCCATCCCGCACAGCCGGAGGACTTCCTGATCCTGACCCAGGAGAGAGATCAGGTGCAGAAATTTGAGAAGGCGCTGCAGAATTTAGGCATCCCGGTAGAGGGTACGGGTGTGAAAAGCTTCCGCGATACCGCGCCCATCGGCCGGGCGGTGCTGCATTTGCAGTCCCTGCTGTCCCCCCGGGACGATCAGAAGCTGCTGATGGTCCTGCGCATGTGCTACGGAATCCAGGACCTGGAGGCCCTGGCCTTCCTGCAGCGGACAGGCTCCTTCTCTCTCACCGGCGCGGTCAGGAAGGAGCATCTGGAAAGGGCCCAGCGCGGGTTGGCGGCGGAGATTCTGAAGCTGAAGCAGGAACTGGATCAGACGCAGGACCAGGTCAAGAAGCTGGAGTTGGAGGACGAGAAGGAGCAGCTGGAGAAGCTGCTGCAGGTGTGCACCGCCCTGGAGGAGATCGTAGAGCTTCGGAAGCTGAGCAGAACACAGCCGGCTATGGCAGTGATCGAGCGGTTGCTGGAGGGCGGCTTCGGCGTTTGGGACGGTCAGGAGGTCTTGAACCTGATCCAGCGCCGACAGGCGGTTTCTGCCGTACAGCAATATCTGAATCTGGTGCGCGGCAGCAAAGAGCACAGCTTCCGGGCCCTGGCGGCCTATGCCGTGGCCTGCGCCGACAAGGAGTTCGAGCATGCACTACCGCTGGAGTCCTCCGGGGGAGCGGTGCGGGTCATGAATCTGCACAAGGCCAAGGGTCTGGAGGCGGAGATCGTGATTCTTGCCTATAGTGGCCGAGAGGAGCACCCGGTTACCGACCATGTGGAGCGGGCCGGGGGAATGGCTGCCAAATACCGTCTGCTGCAGGATGGATTTAAATATAGCCGTATTACGATCGGAGAGCCTGCCAATTGGGATACATACTGCGAGGAAGAGACCCGGCACAAGACGGCGGAATATGCCCGGCTGCTGTATGTGGCCGCCACCCGCGCCAAGACCATGCTCATCGTCTGTGGCAATGATGGGGAGGAGGATAAGGACTACTGGCTGCCTCTGCGGAAGGGACTGCAGGTGTTAAGCGAGAGCGACGTGACATACGGCGCTGAACTCAAGGCGCTGGACCGCAAGCCAAGTGGACTTCCGAACGCCGCGCAGGGAAAGCAGGCTGATTCACAGAATGGAACGAAGGTGGCCGTAGATTCCGACGCCATGGAAAAGGCACTTCGGGAGAGCGCCGCTTCGCTGGCGGAAAGCGGGTTCTATGCCATCACACCCAGCCAGCTCAACCACCACGCCCGGGGCGTCATCAACAAGCGGGACGAGGAGGAGTCGGACACCACGGACACTGCCGCTGTGGCGGACCTGGTGGACCACAGCGATGCGGAGCAGGAAAGCGAAGCACTCCAGAAAGCTGTCCCGGAGCCTGCCGAAGCCGCGACCCCGGGACCCTATGGCCCCGATTGGGGCACCATCGTCCACCGGGTCATGGAGCTGGCTGTGCGGGAAAACTGCTTTACAGAGCAGGAACTGGAGACCTTTGCCCGCAGAGCAGTCATCGAACAATTGCCAGACGGCCTTGTGAACGCCGCCCAGCGGAGGATGCTGCGGCTGGAGGAGGCTGAGACCGGCGCGGAGGTCATCGACCGGCTGACCGTTCAGGCCGCGCAGGCTGCCGCCTTCCTGCTGCAGGAGGACTGCCCACTGCGAAACCTCCTGACGGGCGGAGAGGGGTATCCTGAGCTGCCCTTCTTCCTGCAGGCCGGAGAGGATTCCGGCGAGCTGTACCGTCATCTGACAGCCCATGCCACCAGTAATCAGGCCCAGGGCCGCACGCTGGCGGTGGAGGGCGTCATCGACCTGGCCATCCGGAAAGACGGCGCCTGGTATGTGGTGGACTACAAGACCGACAAACTCCGCTCCGGAGAGTCGGAGGAGAAGTTCATCCAGCGGCTGAAGGACGAGTACACGCCCCAGATCACCGCCTACGCCCGGGTCCTGGAACGAATGAACATGGGCAGGACAGAGAAGGCGTGGCTGTGTTCCATTCCGCTGAAGGGCCGGCTCATCGAACTGGACATTGCCCCCAGAGGAGAGAGCGCCGCGAAAACGGCGGAATAAGAAACCAGCGTGAAACTGCGCTGACTTGCGAATTTTGAAACCACGCCTCCTGTATGCTATGACCATAACGACAAGGAGGTACGGATGATGACGCTTTCGGAACACGATAAAAAGGTTGTGGCGGCGGTAGAGCAGCAGAGGACGCTGCATGATATCCGGATGGCCATTATCGAACAGGACGAAACGGCGATATGTGCCTGCCTGCGGAAAACGACGGAGCCATTTAGCGGGGATGAGGCGTACAGCCTGTGTAAAGACATCATAGAGCGTCCATGCTCTCTGAAGGCTTTTCAGGCGATTCTGGAGCACTGCGAACCTCTGGAGACGTTCTGCTCCTATTCGCTGTTCAACTATGTAACGCCCTTCGGGACCGGCGGGCTGGTGCAGGAGGCGGCAGCCAATGACCGCCCTGAAATCCTGCAGTACCTGTTGGACCAGGGCCTCAGCCCCAATGGCAGGTCACAAAGCGAATCCTCCGCGCTGGAGGCCGCCCTGTGGTGCAGCTCCGTACGATGTGTGGATCTCCTGTGCAAGCGGGAGGACGTGGATACCAGAGTGACGGAAAGACTGCGGTGTGTCTGGGGACGTTTGGGGGTGTATCCGTGGGCGGAGGAGGGGTACCGGATTGCGGCCCGGCGCATCCTGGGCTACGGCGAAGAGGGCCCCAACGGAGAGGTGCCGCTGCTGCCCGGTCTTTGTGTGAGACATGCTGTGAAGTGTGAAAACTTCACACTGATTGAGCGGCTCCTCCGGGATACCACGGTGACGGTGAACCAGGGAAAAGAGATCCTGGAGCTGCTGCTGTGCCACACGGAGGACATTTCCTTCTGCGCCTGGTGGCTGGACAGACTCTTCACGGCCTGCCCGGTACTGCTCCGCAATCAGACGGCCCGCGGCATGCTGGCACTGTGCATGCTGGGCTGCGAGGAGAAGTCAGACGAGCAGCTGCTGCGGCCCTGGGTCGACAAGCTGCCCGGCAGAGAGATCGTGCTGACCTTCCCAGTGGTTTCCTGCTTCGAAGCTGTGCTGGGGCTGCATCTGTTCCGGTGGGAGGATCGGCTCGGCAGCCGGCTCTACCCGTCACTGCGGCGGAACAAGCCTCTGTCGGACAGTGAGCTCTGGGGAATGCCCTGGGAGGATGTTGCTTACATCATGCTGACGCGGTGCAAAATCCGAAACGACGCGCCCAAGGGAGAGGTGAGCCGCCTGGCAAAGCAGATCCTCAAATCCGTGTCTCCCGGTCTGGTGGCGGAGCTGTGCGACCAGGGAATCCTGTTTCCCCAGGAGAATCTGGAGGCGCTGCTGGAGTATTGCGGGGGCGTCGAGGACGGCAAAACCAAGCGGAATATCCTGCTGGTGTACATGAAGAAGGACGTTTTCTACGAGCTGTGACAGAATCGAGACGCGGCGGGCCGATGGCCCGCCGTTTTCGTTGTGTTTAGGTGAAAAAAGGCCCTCCGGCGCAGTTTTCAGCGCCGGAGGCCGGACAAATCTCACGTGAGGCAGCGGTAGGACGCAATGGTGACTCCGTTCTTGCCGAGATATCGTTTGATCTCATACAGATAGGGGAAGGCCTCCAGCAGCTGGAGCAGCTTGGCATAGCCGTGAGCGCGGCAGTCGAAGAGAGGCAGCTGCTTATGGAGGTGGTTGCCTGCCGCGGCAAGATTCACAAAACCGTCGGAGTCCTGCCAGGTAACCGAGGCTTCCCGCAGGAGGTCGTGGACCTTCTCCGGTACATCATCCTCCTCGGTCAGATCGTCTGTCTGCGGGGTGGGAGAATCCATTTGAAGGTCGATTTCCAAATCGGAAAAGGGATCCTCCATCTCGAAGGGACTGAACAAGTCCTCCACCGGCGGGTCGGAAAGAGCACCCGAAGGCTTCTGAGGCAGGTCGTCGAGAAACAGGAACTCATCGCAGGCATTCCGGAAGGACTCCGTCGCCTGCCGGGAGCCTACGCCGATGACCTTGACGCCGGCTTCCCGGAGCCGAATGGCCAGCGGCGTATAGTCGCTGTCGCTGGCGACGATGGCGAAGGCGTGGTATTCATGGCTGTGGAGCAGGTCCATGGCGTCGATGGTCAGAGCCATGTCCGTGGCGTTTTTGCCGACGGCGCAGTCGAATTGCTGTGCGGCCTTGATGGCGAAGCGCTTGATCTCGGGTTCCCATCCCTTCAGATACTCCTTGCGCCAGTTGCCGTAGGCGCGCTTGACCGCGATGCGGCCACGGGTGGAGATCTCCTGCAGAGCGTCTCCGATTTTAGAGCTTTGCGTGTTGTCTGCGTCAATGAGGACAGCGACTTTCTTCCAGTCTTCCATGGAAACTCCCTTCTTTTGTTTGGCATGTTGCGCCATGCCTGCGATTTTTGTATGTACGGCTTTACCGGAGAGAGGCGCTCACGCCTCGTCCCCAGTGGTCACCATTCCCAGAATGCTCATCTTTGCCATCTGCCTCTCCAGCGCTTCCCGGGTGTTGGCCTGCATCAGGTACAGCAGCACCTCCAGCACATCCGGCATGTCAGTGCCGACCGTGCGGCAGGAAACAGACCCGCCGTCAGCCAGGGACACGCTGATGTAGCTGCCCTTCCAGGAGTACTCCACGAAGTAGCTGCCGGAGTCTGTCTGGATGCTCAGGTCGAGAAAGTCCAGCCCATCTGCTCTGTAAAGTGAAGGAACTTGCCTCATAATCTCGCCAATGTCAAGCTGGTGCGCGCCGTGCAGCAGCGTTTCCACCAGCGGACGGAGCACTTCCTCGCTGGCGCTGGTGGTCGAGGAGAAGGACCGCCAGACGATACTCTGCACCTCCTGTCCGCAGACGGTCAGGGTCCCGGGAGCGAGGCGAAGCTCGGAGTGGTAGACCGAGATGTCCAGCCAGTAGCTGTGGGCCGTGGCGGAGCCGTTTTCCGTGGCGAGGAAGGTGTTGGACCAGAGTCCCAGACGTTTGCCCCATTGGAACTGCTCCGCGGAACAGGGGTGGCTTTCTCCGATGTGCTGCTGCAGAAAGTCCACGGCATCAAAGACCCGCTTGCCCTGCTTGTCCCGTTGCTCCGGGATGGGCAGGTCGACGAGATAGCGGACGGGGCCGTTCTTGTTCGTCCAGATGTTCGCCTTGAAGTGTTCGGGGAGCACCGTGATGTCCAGGAACCTCCGGGGGCCGACTTTGACACGGCAGGGCTCTCCACCCGGCTCATCGGAGCTGACACAGCCCTGCAGGTCGAAGATGGGAACGCCTTCGGTAAAGTGGGAAAGGCTGATTCGATGCATCATGAGACTGCCTCCTGTGATTTGTGTTTTGTGTTCTCGCGGGACGTCTCCCTGAGATGTTTACAGCTTATCAGACAGGTTTTTTCAAATTTGGTGAGTATCATAGAAAGCGGACATGCCGGAGTGACCAAATTTGAAAACGGCGTCATGGTATGCTCAGGGTGAAAGGGGCGGATGCGCGTGAAAACCGATTACGAAAAGGAACTGCAGGAGGCGAAGGCCTTTCAGGACAAGCTGGTGGCCTACCAGCGGGACAATGGGCTCCGTGGCTTCTTTCCGCTGCCGTGGGCAGAGGAGGAAGGGCTGTGGTCGGCGTCGATTCTGGTCAAAAACGCCCGAAATCCAGACATCGTGGAGTTCGGTGGCATGAGCTACGTGCTGGGCGAGGCCATTCACGCCCTGGACGGCCGCCTGCTGGGGGAGTACTATCCCTACAAGGTCCGCGGCGCCCATGACCACGACCACTGCTTCCTGGACGTGCTGGCTGCGGCTGTGTGCAGCGGCGGCCGGGTGGAGGCGGAGGAGGCCGACCGCTGGTATGCGCCCTGGATGCTGGAGCAGCTGAAGCGGGTGGCAGAGGACCGGAACCTGCGGTGCCGGCTGTACCCCTGGGCCAGCCGCATGGGGGTATCCGACAGGATTCTGCAGAAGTACGGCATGGGCCAGCCGGAGATTCCCTGCTTCGCGGGCGGCAGGCGGGTCTGCTGCCGGGAGATGGACGAGGTCTACGGCCTTGCGGCCCTGTACCCCCAGGACTTCCGGCTGGAGAGGGCGGAGCTGTGCTCCCGGGAGCAGCGGGCCTGCATCGAGGCAGTCCGCCAGTACCAGCTGGCGGCGCTGGCCGGGGAGGCGGACTGATTATTCTTGACGATGCCTACGCTGCTTTTGTATAATAAAGAGGTAAATATACCCATTTGGTCAGATTTATGCGCTGCGCAAGGCAACAAAGCGTTCCTGGCAGCGCTGAACGACTGATATCAGAATCTTTACACAGAGAAGGAGTGTGTCAATCATGACAACTTGCAGCAACTGCGGCGCGCCGCTGAGAGAGGGCGCGGGCTTCTGCTCCGCCTGTGGTACCGCCGTCAACACAGCGGTTTTCTGCAGCCAGTGCGGAACGGAGCTGAGCGCGGGGGACAAGTTCTGCTACGCCTGCGGCGCCCCGGTGAAGGCAGCCGCGCCCAAGGCCGCCCCGGCTGCCAGAGAGCAGCCCCGCCGGCGGGGCCGTCCCCCCAAGAACGCCGCCCCTGCTCCCGCCGAAGAGGTCTCCATGAAGGACACCTATCCCAGCGTGCTGGGCTTTTATGAAAGCCGGTACAAAGCCGTCAGCATCAGCGACCGGGCAATCGTGTTTAGCCATGGCGGAAGTATTTATCATTTGGACAAGGACCTGCATATGTTGTCTCATGATATTGGATATGGACCGTTCCGGGTTGTCCAGACCAAAACCGGACTTCGGGTGCTTTCGGAGGAATACGGTGATTCCGGGAGAACCTTGGAGCTGCTGGAGATGGATGACGGGTTGAAGATTCTCTCCCGGCGGCAGGTGGCCACCCTTCCCGGTGATGATATGCCGGAGGAGTGCGGCTATGCCATGAGTGAGCACTATCTGTTTGTTGTGCGGTATCTGCCGGTGGAAAATGAAGACGGTGACACCATTCACCAGGATATCACCTTTACCAGACTTTGTTTGGACAGCGGTGAGGAGCTCGTCCTGTCCGGCAATGACGTGCAGGTGGAGGGCTGTCCGTTGAGCGGCTGCGGTCAATTGCTGGCTGACAGCGGTACTCTGTATGTTTATGGGGATGTGCAGGAGCGGGACGAGGACGGTGATGCCTCTTATCCGAGTGTCTTGATGGCGATAGACTTTGACACAGGTACATTCCGTCCTATTTGGAAATCAGAGCGCCGCTTTAGATATCGTGGCCGGCCACAATTCTTTGATTTCGCCAAGGGCATTATGTGGACCTATCCCCGGGAAATGGAGATGAAGCGCCGGGGCTGGGAGAAATCTCCGGAGAAATACCTTGTCCCCAGAAAAATCGGGTGGAACACCCCCATTCTGGCTAACTACAAGGTGTGGACTTTGAACGATCAGACAGATTGGAGCCGAAACTTCGGATACTTTGATGGAGAGCACGCCTATTTTGCTCCGGATTATTGGCATTTCTATATGGTGGACGCATACGGCAACATTTCCGAGGACTGGAACCCCACAGTCCACGGGCGGACGGAAACCGCGGTGGTCTGGCCGCAGGGAGGCAAGGTCATTGCCGACCTGCTGGCAGATTACTACTACACCGCCTATCCGCTGGAAAGCTACGCCTGTCCCACATATAAAGAGACACAGATGCTGAAAGCGGAAGAAGTCCCTGCGTCTGACGACTGACAACGCCGTTTCCTCTTTCACCGCACCGTTCCTGACGGACAGAAACCGATTACATACCTGAAACAGCACACCCGTGGGAGATTTCCCACGGGTGTTGTTTGTTGCAATGCAGTTGTTATCCCTGCTGTTCCTTCCAGCGGCGGTATGCTTCGGGCATGCACTTGGCGCAGGGACGGTAGCCTGCCGCGATAGCGGTCTCCTCGTCGGCAAAGAAGACCCGGTGGGCGACGTACTGGCCCTTGGCGATGTACCGCAGGGCGGAGGGGCAGTCCAGCCGACCGTAGATTTTCAGCTTCCGATGGCCGCCCAGGGTGCCGGGGGTCTCGGAGTCGTAGGGCTTGCCGTCTTTTCCAATGAGATGATACATATTTCATCCACTCCTTTGCCGGATTTCGCCTTCATGATACCAACCGGGGACAGGCTCCGTCAAGGAAATTTGACCCTGCCGAGGCGGATGCCTGTCGAAGTCTGTCGCACTGATGAAATTTGAAAACGGCCTTATGGTAAGGTGTTTCATGCAGAAAAGCGTGAAGGAGGAACAAGACCTTGACGAAGCTGAGAGCACGGATGGAGGAGATTGGAGAACACCTGCGGCTGTTCACGGAGGAGGAAGCCATTTTGGCGGCGGCGGAATTGGGCGATTGGGATCGGGTGTTTGCCCTGCTGGACGAAATGAAGCGCCCTATGGATCAGGGCGCTGCCGGACAGTGCCTGGAATGGGCGCTGCATCATGCGCCGTGGCAGACCTTCGACCGTCTGCTGGACCGTCTGCCGGGGGGAGAGTATGCGGGAAAAACCGTCATCAGAGGTCTCATCACAAACAGGGGAGACAACGACGCTTTGGAGGCCAGCGGCACTCTGGTCCTGCTGGCTGCGGCCTGCGGAAAGGCGGAGCATCTAAGGTGCCTGCTGGACCACGGCTGGGACGTGAACAGCGCCTCGCCGGACGCGGCCCGGAGCCTGCGGGCGCGAATTTCCGGAATTTATGCGTCTCAAAAGGTGTTCGCGCCGCCCGCCGAGCCGTACTCCGCCCGCAGAGAGAGTACGCTGTGCTTTTTGGCGGAGGATGAGGATGAGCACAAGCCCTGGCGCTATGCCCGCGGTGTCCTTCCGGGCGTTACGCCGCTGGCTGCTGCCGTGATCTGCGGACAGACGGACTGTGCGCGGCTGCTGATGGACTACGGCGCGTGGCGGGAGGAGGCACACTCCGTTGCCAGAGTGCTGATGATGCGCCTGCGGGAGGACGATGCGCAGTATCAGGCCTGCCGGGAGGCGGTGCTGTCCTACGGAGAGACGCCTCACCCTATGGAGCTGTGGTCGGTCATCCACATCTGCACGCCGGAACAGCTGCGGGCGGAGCTGAGCCGCTGCCGCTACAGCGACGAAGCCATTGCGGAAGCTGTGATGGAGCTGACGGGTGAGAACTGGCGGAATCCCTTTTGGCGCTACGGGCAGGAGGTGTCGATGTATGACGGCGAACGGCTGCGCATCCTGGAGCAGTATGCGCCCCAGGTGTTCCGGCAGGAGAACATCGTGGGACGGCTGCTGTACTGGGGACTGATGCAGGGTGATGAGGAGGACATGCAGGAGTTTCTGCCGCGCCTGTGTCCGGAGAGGGTGGACCTGTCCATGCTGAGGGGCGCGTTGATGTATCCGGGGGCCAGGAGGGTCAGCAGATTCCTGCGGTGTCTGGCCCAGGGACGGACCTGCGTCATGGACCGGGACAGTGTGCCGTGGCATACGTCGCCGCTGGTGCTGCAGACGCTGTTCAAGTGCGTGACCTTCCTGCCGCCCACTGTCCATGAGGGCGTCAGCGGACTGACCTATGCGATTTTGCGCACCAACAACCTCAAGCTCATCCGCGGCGCCCTGGAGACGGGCACGATCCCGCCGGAGGAATCCGCCCGGGACCTGCTGGCCTGCCATGCAGAGAGCGAAAGCGGCTCCGCTGCGGTTCGGGCGGCGATTTTGAGCACCCCACGCCCGGAGGTGACGGAGCACCCGGCTGTGCAGGACCAGACGTCCGCCGGACCGTACCGCTGGGGCGTGGAGGGAACATGGGAGAGGGCCGTGAAGTCCCATCAGCCCATGGGCGGCCTGCTGCCTCTGGGCTATCCCGGAAACCGGGAGGAGGTGACGCTGGAGTGCGAGGACGGCGTCTGGTACCTGGATTCGGAATTTGCGGTGATGTGCGTGACTGGCCGCAGTGCCGACGCCGAACGCTGGGTGCGGGACAAAGCGGACAACGCGCTGCGGCAGGTCTTCTCCCTGCGCCCGGAGGAGCAGGATTATGAGCTGATGGGCACGGCGCTGTGCCTGGCCGCCTTCGCGGGACAGCGTGAGACGGTGGAGGCGCTGCTGAGTCTGGGCGCGGAGGCGGAGGAGCAGCACATGGGCATGCCCGGTATCCTGCGGCTCGACAACGGCGCCCGGGAGCTGCCCGTGACGGCTTTGGAGGCCGCAATGGTGCAGGGACACTGGGAGACGGCGCGGCTCCTGCTGCAGCACGGCGCTGTCTGCGATCTAGGACAGAACGCCGTGCAGGCCCTCTGGCGGCTCTTCCGGCAGGACGACATGGAGGAGGCTGTGCGGCGTCATCTGGAGGGCTATGTGTCCTGTGCTGGAGGAAGGATTCTCTTGACGAAACAATAGGTGTTCACTTTAGAAATCAGGCTCTTCATCCCCGAAGAGCTCGTGGAAAAAGCTGTCGAAGTTCACAGGGGAAGGGGAGGCCATATCCGCCTCCATCTCCAGTTTGGAAGCGAATTCCCGCTCTTTGAACAGCAGGCGGGAGGCCATCACCTTGTTTTCCGGTACAAACATGCTTGTGGGAGGCAGGAAGATCTCATCCAGCGGAGCTGCGGATTCCTCCAATTCCTCCGAACGGGAGTACCCGTCCTCTACTTCCATCCAGGCATAGCGGCGATACTTGCCGGCGCAGCGGCCGTAGGCCAGCCGGTAGCGCATGCGTACGCCAGTGAGAAGGATGCGTTCATTCTGCTCGGTTGTGAAGCTGGCGGCGTAGGGAGAAATCTCAACCGGCTCCGTCAGGTGGGATACCTGAATTGGTTGGATAAAGGGCTGTTTCCAGAATTTCACCTTCTGATCTCCAACCTGGTATTGCCGGTACAGCGACAGGATTTCGTGCTCGTAGCTATGGGGGTCCGGCTCATTGTCAGGTGCGCTGGGAGTTTGCTGCTCCAGGGAGGCAAAGAAATCGTCCAGCATGGCGGAAGTGCCTGCATAGGGGAAGAAGTAGCCGCCCGAAGCCAACAGCGTGATTTGGTAAAGCGGGGTATCGGTGGAGAGAGCAATCTTCATGGCATCAACCCTTCAGCCGCGCGCTGTCCGCACCAATAGAGAATCGTGTGCGGAGGCAAACGGCCGCCTTTCTTGTGGAATTCTATTTCGGAGACTTCTAACTTTCGATTATAAGGAGAAGCAATCAAAAAAGCAAGCCGGGCGCAGAATGGTGCAGTGCTGCCGCTGATCAAATTTGGACAGAACATGGGTGTACAGTATAGCCAGAAACCTGAATCAAAAGAGAAAAGGAGACAGCCATGTGGTTCAGTAACCATGATATCGAAACGCTGCACAAGGCCCTGGAGGAACGGAGGCATGCCAAAGTCTATGCTCTGCTGGACGGACTGAAGGAGAAGCTATCGGGAGAAGATGCGGCAGCGTGTCTGAAGGCGGCGCTGTCCTGCTCACCCGGGGTGTTTTGCCGGGTGCTGGAGCGGTGCAAGCCGGGTGAGTACGCCGGCTGGGTCAGGGTGGAGCTGGCCAGGGGCCGCGCCGCCTATGTTCGCGGCACCATGCTGACGCTGGCCGCGGCCCTGAACCGGCCGGAGCATGTGCGTATTCTGCTGGAAGCAGGCCATGACTGCAACAGCGCCGGGTTAGCTTCCGCACAGGCGTTTTTGGACGGTATGGGCTTCCCGGATATCACCATGATGGGGGACGCATCGCCGCTCGGAGACCGAAGCGGCGCCAGCTCCGGCGCGATCAATATCAGCGGGCGGGGCAACTGGCAGATCCCCTGCGCTACGCCGCTGGCTGCGGCGGTGGTGTGCGGCAGCAAGAGGGCTGCACAGGTGCTGCTGCGCTGGCCCGGCGTCTGGAGAGAGGAGAGCGGCGTGGTCTGCCGTGCCGCCCTCATGGCGCTGGAGCTGTATCAGGACGACCCGCGGCAGGACACAGCGGCACTGGTGTTCCGGGCATCCCGGGGAAAGCGCTTTGACCGGGAACGTCTAATGGAGACCCGCTGCCTGCGGGTGGAGTATGCCGGGGCCTTCTGCTCGGCGGAGGTCCTCCGCAGCCAACTGGAGGGAGGCTTCTGCGACGAGACCACAGCCCGGAAGCTACTGGAGCTGATGGATCAGGAGTCAAGGCGCATGGGGAAGTTTCCCATCCGCGCCTGCGCCGAAAAGCTGCGGCTGCTGGAGCGGTATTTCCCCCAGCTCTGCCGGGAATCCTGGGTGACGGGAATCCTGCTGCGGGAGGTGGTTGCCCGGTTTTCGCCCAAGAACACCTGCCCGCAGATGATCCGGCAGTGGAAGCGGCTTTGCGGGGAGGAGGGAGACCTGACCTGGGCCAGCCTGGAGCTACGGTGGATGCCCCGGAAGCAGCTGCGCATCCTGCTGCAGACGTTGGGGCAGGATACCCGGCTGGTCATGGATGCCGACGCCGCCGGATTAGGCCCCGCAGCGGAGCATCACACGGTCATGGAGCTTTTGCAGCATGTCCATTTTCGGCACAACCGGGGCTTGGAGGGGGTCAGCGCCCTTGCGGCGAACCTGACGGCCAGCGGCAATTTGCGGCTGCTTGTCAGAGGCGCGCAGCTGGGCGCATTTCAGGGCGAGGAGCCCCAGGCCCTGTTGGCGCATCTGGAGCGCCGGAACCAACCCAACCTGCGGGCGGCTGCGCTTGCCTACGGCAATGTGCGGGACGACGGGGAAGAACCGCCCTGGAAGACCTGCTGCCGGAGTCGTAGCTGGTATCGGAGCTGGTTCCCGGAGCCGGAAGCGTATCGGGAATGGCTGGAGGAGCTGGCTTTTGAAGAGCTTTCGGAGGAGGAGTGCCTGCGCCGCCTGCAGGTCATGGATTACCCGGAGTATGTCGGTAGCTTTTGGCTTGACGAATCGCAGATCAATCTGCGGAGAAGCGGGTCGGCTGGTGAAACGGAGTTCTGCGTCAGAAGTCCGGCAGCCGCCGTCTTCTGCGGAACGCAGGAGCAGCCGCTGCGGCTGATGATGAAGTATCTGCCGGAGAAGCTGGATAAGAGCTATTTCCTCTCTCTCACCGGGACGCAGTTCCAGCTGATGGGTACGCCTCTGTGTCTGGCAGCAGCCATGGGACAGACTGCGTTCGTCAAGCTGCTGCTGGATACCGGCCTCCAGCCTGATGAGCAGGGGCGGGGCGTGGTATCCGCCATCGCCCGGTGGGGATATTCGCAGCGGTGCCTGACGCCGTTGATGGCGGCGATTTTGTTCGGACAGGAGGAGACCGCCAGACTGCTGCTGGGCGCAGGCGCGCAGTGCGACTTTTCCAAGCCGGAGTACCAGCTCCTCCTGCGGATGGGAAATGAAGACGCCTACGAATTGGCGGCCTGCCTGCCGGGCGTAGGGTTCGAGAAGCTCACACCGGAACAACTGGATGCGCTGAAATACGAGCAAAACATCGATCTGTGATGAAAAGGACCGTTGTGAAGGAGTATTGAAATTATCCGTTCAAAGTATTAGCAACTGGCCTTCTGGACAGAATCCTCGATTTTAGCCGATTCTTGCAAAAACATAGAATCAAGGATATAATCCCAGCAGGAGTCTGCCGGTTCGGAGCGTGTAGTTTAGTTGGGTGAAACACCCAATCCGGTAAAGCTAGACAGGCAGAAATGTCAAATGATAGGCAAGGATGCGCAGGCGTGGTCAGGGAGCCGCTGACACGGCCGTGCATATCTCTGAGATGACCAACGAGGAGATGACACGTATGATGATTCGAAGAGAGGAAATGGAGCCGTTCCGTAAACTGATGGATTCAGACGAAGTTTCTGTGGTGAATCTTTACGGAGAAGCCGGGATCGGCAAGTCGTCTTTTGTGAAGCATCTGATCAAAAGCGATGATGTGAAAAACCGGATGGTAGGCGGCTATCTTGACTTTGGGCATATAAAGACGCCGGTGGAAGATGAGATGATCGACAGCCTGTATGATTTGTGCGATCAGCTGAAGATTATCAGCAATTTTAAGCCGGATGATTTTAATGTTGCGGATTATGTGGACAGCAGACGCAGCAAGCGCATCCCCTACGCAGAGAGAAGTGAATCAGGCACAGGAATCGATCTGATCGACACTGCGCTGGACATTTCGGAAATTGCATCGCAGTTTATTGACCTGACTTATCTGGGTACCGGCCTGAAAGCATGGAAAATGCTGACAAATATCTATCAGAAATACAAAGCGGTCTCTGAGGAGGAAAAAGCCCGCTATCAGAAATATGAATCCATGGATGACCGTACGCTGCGGAACAGTCTTCCTGGAGCGCTGGCCACTGACCTTAACTCGCTTAAGGGCAAGGGACGCCGTAAGATCGTGATGGTTCTGGATCATGTGGACAGTCATGAGGGAGAACTGGGGAAAAGTGACCATTCGTGGCTGCACAAGCTGCTGGAGAGGAAGGACTCCGGAATAAAGTGGGTTGTGGTCACCAGAAAACCCCTGACTGATCCAATCGCTGGTATGGAAAAGCTGGAAATCAAGGCGATTCCTGACACCGACATGCGGGACTATCTGGAGAAGCAGTCGATCCGCCCCGCTGATATTGACCAGATCATAACGTTAAGCGGCGGATCACCCTTCTATTTACAGCGCGTTCTGGCGCTCATCCAAGAAAAGAAATCTTTTACGGAGGATGACTGGATTCGCCTGCAGTCCAGAGATCGGTTGTACATTGCCCGTGAATATGTAGACAATCTGCCTGCTGAACTGTCGGATATCCTGTTCGTGCTGGCTTGTGCCGAAGAATTTGACCGGAGCCTGTTCCATATCCTGTTTCCCGAAAAATTGTTTGAACGACTGCTTCAGTGGTTTCTTGGTTCAACATTTGAGCACACAGGCGGGAGATACCGCGTACAAAGCAGCATGAAGGATATCATCCTGGATTACCTGGCCGAGTTGAATCCCAACATCGAGCAGGAATGCTATGACAAGCTCTTTGCTGCGGAGTGTCAGTGGGTTCGACAGTATTCGTCTGAGGCCGGAGCAGATCTTGATCATCATCTGCGCAATCTGTGCCTTTACGCAAAGAAACGGGGAGATATCAGAACCAGCTTTGCCGCATTGAGCGAGCTGAAGGGAATCATGCTCTCCACCGGAAATGCCACATTATACAGCAAAGAAGTGGAGGAACTTCTGACGGCATGTGAACAGCAGGATGGGGTGCAGTTGAGCATTCTTCTGGAGGCGGCGCTGCTTGCCTACTACTGGGCGGACTACCAACAAGCAGCACAGCGCTGTGTGCAGGGGCGTGACCTTGCCCGCCGGAATAAAAGTGCCGCCATGGAGCTCCAGTTTTTGGCGATTCAGATGGATGTTGCCCATATTGCGCCATCCGATGAGAAGGATGCCAGCCAGCAGGTGATCGATCTGGCCACTGCATTTCTCACGCTGCTGGAACAGCAAAGAGCCGCCATTCCGTACAGAATGTATCTTACCAACAAGATGAATGTGTACCTTCGGTTGGCCAGAGCATACACCACAAAGAGCAACTTCCCCAGAGCGCTTGCTTATCTGCAGGACTTCTTTAAAACCCTCACCGCCGACAAGGTCAGTGCGTTGGGCCTTCATGACCTGTATGCCCGCGCCCATGAAATGATGGGAAATCTGTATGGACAGATGGGGAAGCATGAGGATGAACTGGATATGGAGTATCGGGCCGTTGACGCCTATAACATTGCTGAGGTGATGCAGCGGATCTGGGATCCGGAATTCGAACTGAATTTCGGACTGGCCTGTAAGAGACTGGGGGAAAGCTGTCTCCGCGAGGGGAAGCTGGAAGAAGGGCTGGCGCTGATAGACGATGCTCTGGCCAAATATCAGCTGGTAAAACAGAACGCTCCGGAGATCATAGATACCTATTGTAAGATAGGATTTGCCTGTAATGATGCGGCTCAGTATTTGCTGAAGTATGAGAGCTACAGAAAGAAGGCGGAGGAGTATCTTGCCTGTGCGGAGAATACCGCCAATGAAGCCATAAACTTCATGGAGAAGCTGAAGGGTACGGAGACCGTTGGAAACCGACAGATCTGCAGTATTCGCTGTACCGCAGCACGCCTTTCCGGTGTCCTGCTGTTTACCCAGAACCGGCATCAGGAAGCGGAAGGGGCATTCCAAAAAGCGTTGGAGTATGGACGCCAGTTTGTCCTTGCGGTACCGACGCATCCCTATTCCTATTTAGGGAATGCCAGAACTTATGTAAACTATGCGGAATTTTTGTCGGAGACGGGTCGCCGCCAGGAAGCAGGAAAGGCTGCAGAATACGGCATGGAGGCATTGAGAATGGCTCGGAGTTATTCTGATGACGCAAATGCATTCCAAAAGGAATTCGACAGACTGAAACAGCTGAGCTCACTTGCGTAAATCGGTTCTGGCAACAGAAAAGTCAGTGCGGCATGGGCAGCGGTGCTGGCACAGACCTGGCAGGCGCCATTTGGTTTCGTATGAGTAAGGGGCGGTCTGCACAACCGAAATAACGGATTTGGATTGAACAGGGAGCCTCGCAGAAGCGGAACAAGCCGTTCCGCTTCTGCGAGGTCTTTGATTTTTTATAAAGTGTCGGAGTGCTGTTTGCTCTCTATAAAAAACTCCAACGGATCACTGGGCGGAATGATTCGATTTTGGTCGATTCTTGCAAAAAAACAGAATCAGGGATATAATCCAAACAGAAATATACCGGAGCAGAGCATCCGGAAAGAAAATGCCAAATCTGTGCAAACAGGAGAGAGAACACAATGGAATGGAAAACATTATTGTCTACCCAGAGACAGGGAGAAAAGAAAGAGAAAGCGAAGCAGTTTACCCGCTTTGACATCAATGACTTTGATGATGATTTTCTTGCAATCGTTTCCAGCCAGGCCTTCCGCAGACTGCAGGATAAGACGCAGGTGTTCCCGCTGGACAAGAGCGATTTTGTCCGCACGCGGTTGACGCATTCCATGGAGGTGTCCACCATCGCGCGGCAGATTGGCGTAATGATTGCACAGGATCATTCCCAGTATCTAAAGGAGGATTTCAAAAACGATCCGGTGCTGGCGGCCAAGCTGCCCACAGTGGTATCCTGCGCCGGCCTGCTCCACGATATCGGCAATCCGCCCTTCGGTCATTACGGCGAGTCTGTACTGGGCAACTGGTTCCGTAAGAAATTCCAGGATGACAGCTTTACCTTCCGCGGCGTGAAGGTGGCGGATCTGCTGAACGAGCAGATGAAGGCGGATCTGGAGCATTTCGAGGGCAATGCCCAGGGCCTCCGCATTCTGGCCAAGAGCCGCAACAAGGAGAACGGATGCGATGTCAATCTGACCTATGCGGTGATGAATACCCTGATCAAGTATCCTACCAGCTCTACAAACTTTGATAAAAAGCATCCGGATGTGAAATACCACAAGCTGGGCTATTATTACGCGGAGAAGGAGATCATGGACCAGGTCTGTCAGGCCACCGGTACAAAGACCGAAAATGGCTATGTCCGCCATCCGCTGGTATTCATCATGGAGGCAGCTGACGACATCGCCTACGCCACGGCGGACCTGGAGGACGCCTTCAAGAAGGAGCAGTTCACGCTGGATCAGTTTATGGCGTACTTTGAGAAGAAGGCCGCGGCAGTCTTTAGCCGGAAGCTGGAGGAGTTCATTCACTCCTGTGAGGATGCGGAACTGCAGGCGAAGATGCGTCAGTATGTTGCGATCCGCAACCAGATGAAGACCGTGCTTGCCGAAAACGCCCCCGATGCTCAGGAGAAGGTGCAGGCGCTGGATTCAGAGAGAAGGGCGTTGTTTACCGAGGAGGAGCAGGGCGCACTGAACGCGCTTTCCCGCACCATCGACAATCTGAAAAAGCCGGAGGCACGTTTTAAGGTGCTGAAAAAGCTGGTGGCAGAGCAGGAGATTCGCTCCACGGAGACGGATTTCAATGTGTTCTCCAACTGGCTGGAGGAGACGCGGCTGTGGCTGATGTACAGCGCTTGCTTTGCCTTCTCCATGCACTATCAGGAGATCATGGCAGGCACCTTTACCAAAGACCTGTTTGAGGGGACTTACAGCGAGGATCTGCTGGAGATCATGAAGAGCGTGATGCGGAAATTTGTGTATGACACCCATGACATGGTGCTGCTGCAGCTTTCTGCCAAGCGCATCGTGGAGACGCTGCTGGATGATTTCATCAGCGCCGCCATGTACTACGATGAGCCGGATGCGGATCAGTACATCACGCTGATCGATGACCGCTTCATCCGTGTGATCCCGGATAATTTCAAAGAGGACTATAAGGCTGCCAAGCGGAATCTGCCGGCAGACATGGAGAATCTGGATGGCGAGAAACTGTACCTCCGGTTCCTGATGGTCACGGACTTCATCAGCGGCATGACGGATTCCTATGCCAGGAACCTGTATCAAATCTCCAATGGCTTGAACTGAGCGTTTGCCGTGGATGAGCAGAAAAAAGGAGTGGAGTGAGTATGAAAAAAATATATAGTATCACAGCGAATTCCGAAGACTTAGTTAAGCTGAACGGCTGCAAGTTTTGCGAATATGACATTGTCCGTAAGATTGGCGAGGGAGATGGCGCAGTCTATCAGTCTTTGTTTCAAGATGGCGGAATTGCAACAAAAAAGGGTAATATCGCCGTTGCCGATGCTGTCAGGAGGATTTTCAGTAAGCTGCTCACGAAATATGAGAAGGAGCAGGGAGAGCTTGTTTTAAAGGCCTTGACGGATTTGAGCAATGATAGCGGCTACGTTTTCAAGGGCCAGAAGGAGAGACCGCACGTAAAGGAAGAACTAATCTATCCGAAACAAATTACAGAAGATGGTGAAACCTACTATTTTATCAAAGATGGAGGATATGAGATCTATTTTATTATGGGCGAGGACGGGACGGTATGGAAAGATAAAAACGGGGCACCGTGGGCTATTAATACCAATAAACCCAATAATAAAAATATCGGAACTGTGACCCGATTTTGCCGGGCCGTTATTCCGAAGGAGAATCAGGAGGACTGCTATATCCTTATGGATATGATAGAGGACGACAGCGACGGGACTCCGTCTGCCGACAGCCCAAAAACAACGAAGCCTTTGGAAAAGCTCTCTGAGATCGGCGAGTACATTGAGGGCAACCGGCAGGTGATCTTCACCGGCGCCCCCGGCACGGGCAAGACCTTTGGCATCCGACAGCATATCAAGCAGGTGACCGGCAAGCTGATGGTCGATGGCGAGGAGATCAAGCAGAGCGAGTTCGTGCAGTTCCATTCCTCCTATGATTACTCGGATTTCGTGGAGGGCTTGCGGCCGGTACAGGTGGTGGACAGACAGACCCAGAAAAAAGAGGTCATGTTTGTCCGGATGGACGGCATCTTTAAGCGTTTCTGCAGAAATATTGTGGAATACAACCTGCAGGTGCTGAACAGTAGTCGTGATGTGAATCATAGAAAGCTTCTGGCGGAGCGCAGTATTGAAGCGCTGAAGGAAGCCTGTGACCTGGGGGAGGACGCCACGCAGGAGCAGGAACAGAGAGAAGCGATTCTGGCTAAAATCAATGAAACCAAATTTTACTTTGTGATCGACGAAATCAACCGTGCCGACCTGGGCAAGGTGTTTGGTGAGCTGATGTTTGGCCTGGAGGAGGCATACCGGGGCGTGGAAAATCGGTTTCCGACCCAGTATGCCAACCTGCCTACTTACTATGTCGATCCGGCGCATCCGGAAAAGAACGGGTTTTACCGGACGGATCAGACGGATGAGACGAATCCGGACTGCATCAATAAAGAGGACGTCTTTGCCAAGGGGTTCTTTGTTCCGGAAAACCTCTACATTGTCGGCAGCATGAACGACATTGACCGCAGTGTGGAGTCCTTTGACTTTGCCCTGCGAAGGAGATTTAAGTGGATCGATATTAAGGCGAATGACTGTATGCATGGCGTGCTCACTTCCATGAATAAAAAGAGAGAGGAGGAGCATAAGTTTGATGTGGACGAGTTGTTTTCCCGTGCAAAGGCACTGAATGATGTGATCTGGTGCAAACAGGGAGAGGGAGATGCCAAGAAGACAGGCGGTCAGGATGTGAACCTCGGCGCGCAGTTCGGCCTGAATGAAGCGTTCCATATCGGTCCTGCCTATTTTAAGGACTATGATCCGACGGATGTCGATGAGACCTGGACGAGCCGTATCGAGCCGATTTTGAGAGAATATGTCCGCGGCAGAGATGCGAAAAAGGTGGAGAACTTCATCAAAGCCTGCAGAAAGGCATATACCGGAGTGGATGAGGGAAATACGGACCAGAACGGGCAGAGCGGGAATTTTGGGACCGCGGCCACCCCGACCAAGGACACCCCGGGAACGGATGCATCGATGGACCAGAGTGGAGTCACAGCAGCGAAAGACAGCGCGGATGAAGATGGAGATAAGGCATGATCGCTGAGCTGGGCTTTCAGGCACATGACTTTCAGCCGATCGCCGAGATTACGCTCAAATCGACCGATCAGCCCGTGCTGCGCCGCCTTCTGGACAAATACCCCGATCTGAAAACCGTGATCTTGAAGGATTTCCTGGAAGACAGCAATGACCATCTGGCGAAGCACAGTGATGATGCAGAGCGTAACGGCTCGATTTGGATCGGCAGAGGAAAGCAACGAGAAGACGAAACGATCTCCCTGTTTGCTGATTTTGAGGTCAAAAAACCGAATCGCGTCACACAGAAATGCCTGGGCGGTATCGTCGGCGCACTGTCCGGAACGCGAAACTACGAGATAGAAGCGTGGCTGAAAAAACAGCTGAAGGAGGAAGAGTACCTCACGATTCCGGAGGAGGACCTTCGGCAGCTGGGAGTGGAACTTCAGCTCCGGATCAATCTGGAGATCATCAGCAGGTTTGACAACGAGCAACATGCCTATTTTGTGGCCACGCTGCTGACATATGGCATCACCGACATGAACGACGACCATGTGTATGAAAGTCAGGATGATATTTTTGATTTTCTGCTGATCGATCAGCTGCGGAAGAGACTGAAGGAAGCCGCGAAAAAGGGGTATTACAAGACCTATCGCCGCTTCGAGAGAAATGACGACCATGTAAAAGGCACGATCGATATTGCCCGCCATATCCGGCTGAATCTGGGGCAGCAGAACGGAAAGCTGGCCTATTCCTACCGGGAAAACAGCGTGGACAACTCGCTGAATGCACTGATTCTGGCGGCATATCGTGCGATCAAAGTGAAATACCCCGATTTGGTTGAGCAGAAAATTGATTTGGACCCGGAGCTGAACGGATTTCTCAGCGAACTGCGGCATAAGACGACGATTTCTGCCTCTCCCGCAAAGCTGATCAGTGAACAGAATACGCCCATTTCCCATCCGTATTTTCAGGAGTACGAAGAAGTAAGAAGAGTCTGCCTGCGTATCCTGCGGGAAGAGAGTATTTCGATTTTCAATTCCGAAAACGGCGATGTCAGCGGTTTCCTGTACTATTTGCCGGACCTGTGGGAGGACTTCCTGGAACGCATCTTCAGTGAAATGGACGAGGTGAAGCGGCGGGAGATTTATTTCTCTGCGCAGATGGAACAGAAGTATTTAGGCTCTGATGAGCAGGCGCTCCGCAGCACCAAATCCCGTCCGGATTTTGTCTTCAGCCTGCAGAAGGACTTCAATCGGGATCGCTTTTTGATTTTGGACGCAAAGATGAAGCCCAGGTGGGTCAAAGCGATTTTACCGAAGAAAATAGTAGGGTCTTTGCATTCTCTGGTTGGCAACGATATCGATAAATGCATCCGGGATATGGTTGTGGCAAACGCTTCGGGAACAGGTGTTGTGTTCCCGATCACAGCGGCAGATGAGGCGGAGGCAAAGCAGAAGCCCGGCGGGATCGTATATGAGCGGGCCATTAGTGAATTTAATCAGGAGCAGATATTTTATATCCTGCCGTTTGTCGTTCCTCCGGTGGGCGAGGAATCCTACAGCATCTGGAAGGATGCCCTTGAGGCATCAATTTCCGCGTTCAAGAAAATCGCGCAGGAAATCATCTTGAATAGCAAAAAACGCTATTGTGACAAGCTCCGCGCCAGAATGAAAATGGAAGAGGACGCAGAAAAGTATCAAAAGCTGATGGAGGAGCTGAAGCTGCTTTTGGAGAGCAGCAATCAGGATCAACTGAAGGCAGAGCTGCGCCGGCTGGTGCAGAGCTACGAACCGCAGCCCCAATGACCGCATAACAAATCCCCGGCAAAAGCAGCGTCATGTCCTGCTTTTGCCGGGGATCTTCTGCATTTTTCCAGAGAAGTTTTCGTGGGAAAGAAGTTTTTTACGGCCCCCATTGCGCACGATTGCGTGATTATTGCCGATTCTGCACAGCGGGGGGATACGCATCACGGATATAGCCATACGCCCGCTCCAGCATCAGTCCATAGGAATAGCGGCCGGCAAATTCCTGCCCGATGAGACGGCACTGCAGGTTGATGCGCGCCGGATACCGCTCCTTTGCCTGCTGCATGGCGTCCTGCAGACGATAAGCCAGCAGCTCTGCACTGTACGCCGTACCGGCAGCGCGAAACAGGAGCAGAAACTCCCGGAAAGAGGGGAGAGGCACCCTTTGACAGTGAAGGGGCACGTCGTAATTCCGATACCGCAGCAACGTGGAAAGCCCGATCTGACAGGGGCCGATGGTGTAATTCTTCACCTGTCTGCCCCGGAAGGGAGCCAGCAGACCCTCCCACAGCAGCAGCCCGTACTCCGCCAGACGGCAGGGGAGGGGGCGGTAGTACGATTCCAATGTATAGATGCCCAGCAGCACCGCACGGTCAGCTTGGCTGAGCGCATCCATGGAGAAAAAATGGGCAGCAGCCCGTTTCCAGCGGCGGGTGCGTCTGACGCGGGAGAAGGCTGCTTCAGCAAAGAGCTGCCGGTTCCAGTTCAGCTTCATGGCAGTGTTTCTTCTGCTGTGCCGAGGATGCTTGCTTGGTGACAGCACCCTCTGCGGCAGACTGCTGTGCTTCAACCAGAGCGGTCAGCTTGTCCAACAGGGCCTGCTCCTCCTCGGTTTCCGGGGTGAGGACGGCGATTTCCTCCTGAAGCTGCAGCCCCAGACGATAGATATGCGCGCCGTCATACGTTGTTCCGCAAAGCAGGAAAACGACCTTGCCGTCAAGCTCCAGCCGCCAACTCCGTTCTGCCGAGAGCTGTTTGTCCTCATATAAATAGGGGTCATGGAGCATGAGGAAGTTCTGAAGGAGCGTATCATTCCGCTGCTCTAAATAGTCGGGCAGCGTGACCCATTGCGCCGACCGGGAGTGGGTGCAATCCAAATAGAGGTTCAACAAGGATGTAAGTCCACTCATGGCAGCCTCCTTAGCAGATTTTCGTATTTCGGACAGCAAACGCAAAATCATCGGTCGTCAGACAGAGATCCAGAGTAAGCTCGCCCTGATTATCTTCCGCAGTTCTTGCAGCCGCATATGTAATCGTTTGCTCCAAAAGATTCCGGGCATACCCGCCGTTTCCGAAGGATTTTTGAGACAGCACGGATTCCGGAATGCTGTCAAAATGAGCCTTGACAGCCTGCTCAAAGTCCGCGTCCCAATCCAGACGGGCGCCCTCCTTTTCCTCCTTCTTTTTCCGGCTGTTCAATTGCTGCATATAAATGGCATACAGCTGCTCCGCATTGCAGAAGGGAATGCTGATATGGAATTTCAGACGGCGATCCAGTCCGGGATTGACCCGCAGCAGCCGGTCCATGTCATCCTGATAGCCGGCCATAATGACCACAAAGTCGTCCCGATGGTTTTCCATTTGGGAGATCAGCTCGCCCAGGGCCTCCGGGCCAAAGGAGCCGCGCTGGTCTTCGGGGACAAGGGTGTAGGCCTCGTCGATGAACAGGACGGAGCCGTATGCGGACTGGCACAGGGCACGTGTTTTGGGCTGCGTCTGTCCCACATATCCGGCGATCAGGTCTGCGGCGGTGACCTCCACGCATTTGCCCACGCTCAGGACGCCGCTGTGCTTCAAGGCCGCCGCAATGACGCGGGCCACCGTCGTTTTGCCGGTGCCCGGATTTCCGCAAAGAACCATATGGAGAGAGTCCATCGGCTGTTTGGTTGCCTGGGCGCGCTGCACGGCATAGATAATGGACTTCACATTGCGGCTGATTTCCTCCATGCCCACCATCTCGTCCAGCGGGGCCATGACCTCCTCCATCGTGCTGGGAAGGCTCTTTGCTTTTTTGACGTATTCATAGCTGGCAGTATGCATGATTTCCGCCGCAGTAATGACGGGCTCCGCGCTGCGCTGCGAGATGGAATGATAGGACAGGATATCGTCCACCAGCTTCCGAACCGTATGGGAGCCGTAGAAATAGCCGTTGTTGCGGGCATCGTTGACGAGCTCCATAAATGTGGCCTGGGCGTCGCCGGACAGGCGGCAGCCAACAGAACCGAAGAAGCGGTCTGCCATGGCCAGAATATTGTCGTCGGTCAGGGGCTTGAAAAACACGGATTTCGTTGTGAAGAGCCGGTTGATCAGCTCCGTGGTATTCTGCGCCGCCTCTGGCTCCATGAAGGGGAGACGGAAGACAACGATGTTGTTCGAATCCTTGATCATATCTCGCAAAGCAATCAAAAAGCTCAGGAACTCGGGCTTGGCGAGGAACGTGGGAATGGCTGTAAAATCGAGAGAAAGAAGCTTTTCGGTCGGATTTACCTTGATTTTTTCTTGATCTATGATGGATCTAGCCTCATCCATCAGTGGGTCAGTGGACACATCCTCTTCAGACTCAAAGATGCACTTTCTGATGGTTTCGGATTTCGAATATCGTGAGAAAAAGGAGAGATCTGTCAGCAGAATCGCCAGCGTTCTGATCGCTTCGTTATAGCCGCGCCCATGATCTGCAAAGAATACAAGCGCTCTGCGGGAAAACAGCTCCTTCATCTGCTGTCTGTGGGGCTCGGCGCATGAGAGATACGAGGACGCAAGCTCCTGGCAAAAGGCGGGGAAATCAGATTCACCGATGAGGGCTTCCGCCCAGGCGAGATCTTGCTCTATGCCGCTGGGATTCGGGTCTCCATTATTGTAGGTCATGGAGACATCTTTTGCCTGATGCGCTGACGGCTCATCGCAGAATTCAGAAATCAATTCGTCGTTATTCATGGCTTTTTCCCCTTCATCGATCGGTCAATGGTGTAAACGCGCGAAAAAGTCCAATTGACTATTCTGCTGTCTATTATAAGAATAATCCGTCGAAAAAGCAAGGCGTCAGATGAGGCGGGGACAGTATCTGGGGTCTCTCGATACGCATTTAAAAGCCTCTTTTTAGATATTGGCTTTTGACACGAATCCCGGCCTTACGGCAAGGCTCGATGCCGGACAGGAAGTTTTTTCTTTTTCGGACGTAATTCGTTTCGCTGGCTTCGCAGTCGAGATATGAAAATGTTCAAATAGTCTATGCCACACACAAACCCGAGGACGGAGAAACGCTCATTTTTTCCTCAGCACGATTTTGATAAAGTTCAGATATTTTCCGCCGCCGGCCTCCATGGCTTTGCGGTCGCCGATGGCGTACTCGTTTTCCTGCTGCAGCCAGTCCGCCCAGACTTCCTCGTTGGATTCCATCTCGCTCACCTCAATGACCTCGGCATCCCGGCTTTTGCCGACCATGTCGCGCCAGTAGGCCGCATCATGCATGTATTCCAACTGCTCCGGCGTCCAGGACAGCAGCAGCTCCGGCGGCAAGTGCTGGTGGCAGTCCTGCTTCATGCCCGGGATGGCGATGTAGACATAGCCGCCTTTTTTCACAAACGGCAGCAGCTTCTCGTCCAGATAATCCGGATCCCGGCCAAAATAGTTGTAGGAATCGGTGCTGACGACGCCGTCAAAGAAACCTTTTTCGAAGGGCAGGTCCGTGGCGTCCGCTTTGACCGGAATGATCTCCGCGTCGGACAATCCCATTTCCCGGAAGAACCGGCGGTTTTCCTCCGGGTCGCTCCACAGGTCCGCGGCGTAGACCGTAAAGCCGTATTCCTTTGTCAGAAACACGCTGGTCAGGCCCTGCCCGCTGCCCAGATCACAGACCACGCTCCCGGAGGGGATCTGGTGCCCGGTCAGCAGTTCTTCCTCCAATTTCAAGGGGTTTGGCCCCATGATCTTCTCCATGATTTCCGGCGAGGAATACTTCTTACTCAGTGGGTATTTCATACCAATTACCTCTTTCGGTTATTTTTGTTGATTTTCGCAATTTCCCTGAATTTCTTCTCCTTTGCCGCCAGATAACTCTCGCTGTCGGCGGCATAATCATTCTCGCTTTTCAGCTTTTGGTAGGACTGCCAGCGGCCACTGTCCAGCTCGCCCCGCCGGATGGCGTCCCGGACGGCGCAGCCCGGCTCGCCGGTGTGGGAGCAGTCCCGGAAGCGGCACCGTGATGCCAGCGCTTCGATATCCGCGAAGGTCTGCTCCACGCCGGAGACGGTATCCCACATGCCCAGCTCCCGCATTCCCGGCGTATCAATGACCATGGCCCCGCCCGGCAGGACCAGCAGCTCCCGGTGGGTGGTGGTGTGGTGGCCTTTGTCGTCGTTCCGCAGGCCGTCTGTCGCCAGGCGGTCTTCCCCCAGCAGGCGGTTGATGAGGGTGGATTTCCCCACGCCAGAGGAGCCCACAAAGGCGACGGTCCTGCCCGCTGTGAGATAAGGCATGACCTGGCGGTATCCATCCACATCCATGGCGGAGACAGTAAGGACCGCCGCGCCCATGGCGGCGGATTCCACTTCTGCCTGCTTCCGGGAGATATCCCCGCACAGATCCGCTTTCGTCAGCAGCACCACCGGGTCGGCGCCGCTTTCCCACGCAGCGGCGAGATAGCGCTCCAGCCGCCGCAGGTTGAAATCGTTGTTCAGGCTCATGCACAGAAACACGGTGTCGATGTTGGCGGCTACCACCTGTTCCGTCTTGGAGGTGCCCGCAGCCCTGCGCATAAATACGCTTTTGCGGGGCAGAACCCGGTGGATGACGGCGGTATCGGGGTCGGCGCAGTCTGCTAACACATAGTCGCCCACGGCAGGGTAATCGGAAACGGACTGCGCGTCGAATTGAAACCTGCCGGAAACCAGAGCGTTCTGCTCACCCGCGGCGGTGCGGAGCCGGTACAGCCCCTTTTCCTGCAGGGTGATTCGTCCCACAGTCCATCCAGACTCCTGTGGGGCCAGCTCCGCCCAGCGCTCGGGAATAGCAAAACTCATCTGTGCCACCTCTCCAAATGGGCGTCCAACAGGGCATATACGGACGCCTTATCCTCTGCGTTATCATATACACTGTATAACAGGTACATGGGGCCGTAAAACAGCAGCGCTTCCTCCTCAGACCCCAACAGGTCCGCCGTGTATTTCAGCGGTCCGGCGCCGAGATACTGGTGATAAAGACCGTTCATCTCCTCACTGCGGTATTGCTCCACAGTCAGCATCTTTCGGAAGGAAGCGGCGAACGCATCCTCCGTCCAATAGCGGAACTGCTGCTTGCTGAATGCGACCAGCGCCTCTGTGGACGCGTTCGCATAGACCTCCGGCATGACCTCCGCGGTCCCCTCCGGCAAGGAGCAGGCGGCTGCCTGTTCGCCGTCCCGCTGTTCCATGAACCGCAGGATGCTGTCGAAAATAGCCCGCTTATTCTTGTAGTGCTTATATAGGGAAGGGGCCTTGATGCCCACAGCCTTTGCGATTTCGTCGACGCTGACGGCCTCATATCCTTCTTTCGCGAACAGCTTGACTGCTTCGGCCAGAATTCTTTCCTTTGTCGTTTCGTTTTTCATCATGCCCTCCCCAAAAAGCTAACAATCGTTAGCTTGATTATAGGCTAATCATGATTAGCTGTCAATATGGCGCTTCAAAAAAGCCACGGGAGCAACGACTCTCACAATAGCCGCACATGCAGTATGCTCTCCCCACAGAAGACTTTTCCGTTCTTCGTCTTCTGCAGGGAGAGCCTGTCATTCCCACTGACCCAAGTATGACGGAATCCTTGGGCATGAAGTGGATGTATCCAAAAACAGAACTCCCGCGGCAAATGCCGCGGGAGCTCTGCATAAGAAAGGAAAGTACAGGTAGTTCGGAAATCAGCCGATGCTGCTGCCGGTGATCAGGAAGTAGGCAGCGCCGCCCACCAGGGCGATCAGGGCCAGCAGGCAGTAGCCGTACTTGCCCAGAGGATAGAACCAGCTGTCGATAGACTTCTTGCCGGCAGTGCGGCCTTCGTTGACGGCAGCCAGAGCGGTCTCCTTCTTGAGGACCCAGAAGAACACGACGCCCGCCAGAACAGCACCCAGGGGGCAGATGAACACGGAGACCAGATCCATCCACTGAGAGGTCCAGGGCTGGATAATGACGGAGATCACAGCGCCGATAGCGCCGATGATGACCACGGAGGGGATACGGCCCAGATGGAACTTCTCCTGCAGGAAGGCCACGGGAGCCTCATACAGGTTCACGATGGAGCTGAGGCCCGCGAACAGAACGGCAACGAAGAAGATCACGCCGACAATGCGGCCGCCAGCCATGCCATTGAGCACGTTGGGCAGATACACGAACATCAGGCCGGGGCCACCCGCGGAGGGCTCCATGCCGCCAACGCTCATGGCGGGCAGAATGACGATCATAGCCAGCAGAGCGGCGATGGTGTCAAACAGGGCCACGTTACGGGCGGAGGAGGGCAGGTCCTCGTTCTTGGGCAGGTAGGAACCGTAGATCACGGAGCCGTTGCCGGCCACGGACAGGGAGAAGAATGCCTGGCCGAAAGCGAACAGCCACACCTGCCAATTCAGCAGGCCCTTGGGATTGAGGGTGAAGATGTACTTGTAGCCGTCGGAAGCGCCGGGCAGGGTGGCGATATAGACAGCCAGGATCACGAAGAGGCCGAACAGAACGGGCATCATAATTTTGTTGGCCTTCTCAATGCCGCCGGCAATGCCCATAGCCATGATGATCAGGGAGACCACCAGACCGATGAGCTGCCACACGCCGTTGCCGATGCCGAAGAAGCCATTGCTGGCCATCATGCCGATGGCTTCGCCCAGAGTTGGCGCCTCAGGAGCAGCAGCGCCGAAGGTAGGACCGATGACGCTCATATCCTGGCCCATGGCATACAGGCCGCCGGAAATGCTCATCCAGGTGTACTTGAAGATCCAGCCCAGGACCACGGTGTAGCCGATGGCCAGCATCATGGCGCCGATGATGGGGATAGCGCCGATCAGCTCGCCGGACTTCTTGTTGCCGGTGCGCTCCTCGGTGCACTTGCCGAAAGCGCCAACGGGACCGGCGCCTGCCCAGCGGCCCAGAGCAAATTCCTCAATAACGCCGGAGGCGCCGATGAGGACCACGAAGATGAAGTAGGGGATCAGGAAGGTCAGGCCGCCCCAGGTGGAGACCATGATGGGGAAGCGCCAGATGTTGCCCATGCCGACGGCGGAGCCAATGCAGGCAAGGATAAAGCCCCATTTGCTCTTAAAGCCGTCGCGCTGTTCCAGAGTCTGATTACTCATGCGTTTGACACTCCTTGTCTCTTTTCAAATTTGAGGCGCCCGCGAAAATATTCAATTTTCGCGGGCGCCGTTTTTACACACACTTTGCCTCCTGCGCTCTTTCCACGCGGCGCAGGTTACGCAGGATTATAGGGGTACGCCTTACTTCTCCTCGTTGGGATAGGGCTCCAGGAAGGCGTGGAAGTGACGCATGGGCAGGTTGTGGCCCCAGACGATGCGGATGTTGGGGATGTTCTCGCGGTCCTCATACAGAGCCTTGACAGCGGCGATGACATAGTCCAGGTGCTCCTGGGTCAGGCGGCTGCGGTCGATGGCGAAGCGGACCACGTTGGCGACCTCGGCCTGCTGCTCGGGAGTCTTCAGGTCATACTCCATGGAGTAGTCGCCCAGCTCGGAGGTACGGATACCGTAGCGGCGGATCAGCTCCAGAGAGAAGCCCTGGCCGGCAAAGGTCTCGTGACCGCGCTTGCCGTCAAAGAACTCGGTCATGTTGATGTACACGGCATGGCCGCCGGCGGGGAGCACAACACCCTTGACACCGGCCTTGTAGAAGCCCTGAGCCAGGTACTCGCACTGCTTCACGCGCTCGTCCAGATAGTGGAAGTTGCAGGACTCATACAGACCCACGGCCAGAGCCATGATGTCGCGGCCGCTCATGCCGCCGTAGGAGTCGTTGCCGTAGCAGGAGATCTGCTTCACCTTCAGCAGAACGCCAACGTCGGTCTTGATGGTGCCGTCCTCGTTGAAGTCGGAGAAGTTCTTCCAGAACAGGCCCTTGTCGCGGAAGGCCAGCATACCGCCCATGTTGGAGTGGCCGTCCTTCTTGGCGGACATGGTGAAGCCGTCGCAGTAGGAGAACATCTCAGTGGCGATCTCGGCGATGGACTTATCCTCGTAGCCGGGCTCGTTCATCTTGATGAAATAGGCGTTCTCGGCCCAACGGGCGGCGTCCAGAATGTAGGGGATGTTGTACTTGTGGGCGATCTCGGAGGTGGCCCGCAGGTTGGCCATGGCGACGGCCTGGCCGCAGACGGGGTTGTTGGTGATGCAGGTGAACACCAGGGGCACATTCTCGGGACCGACGGCCAGGATCAGCTCTTCCAGCTTCTCGGTGTCCATGTTGCCCTTGAACGGGTTCTTCTCATAGGAGCCGCCCTCGGGAACCTCATACAGCAGGGTCTTGTTGTACAGGTTGCGGGGCACGGAACCCATCTGCTTGATGTTGCCCTCGGTGGTGTCGAAGTGGCCGTTGGAGGGGATGGTGAAGACCTTGCCGGGATGACGCTGGGCCAGGATCTTCTTGACAATCTCCATCAGGACGGACTCAGCGGCACGGCCCTGCTGGATGATGAAGGCGTTGGGACGCTCCATCTGAGCGGCACCGCCGTTGAACAGGCCGCCCTCATACTCGCAGAGGTAGACCTCGTCCATCATCTTCTCCACGTCACGGCAGTCGGTGCGGACCAGGTCGATGATCTTCTTCCAGTTCTTCTCGCCGCCGCGCTCGAAAATGTCGCGGAAGGTGTCCAGCAGGACATAGTAGCCGGTGTTGCGGCCGTAGGCCTCGTCGCCCAGGAACAGGGAGGCCCACTGATGGTTGGTCATGGCGGTGGTGCCGGAGTCGGACAGCATGTCGACGGTCAGCATGCCGGAGGGGAAAGCGAACTCGTTGTAGTGAGTGGCCTTCAGGGCACGCTCACGCTGCTCGACGGTGACTTCGGGGAGGTCACGGACGGCAAAAGTGAAATGATGGGGGGCGGGAACGCTCAGCGGATACTCTTTAGACATAATACTTTACCTCCATATTCGGCGCTTTGCGCCTTAAATTTTTTTTGGAGATACCCCGGTCGTCGAAGGGCGGGCTTCCCAGGTCCCGCCTTGCGCCTAGCGGACAGTACCATTCACAAGGGTTAACAGGTTTTTGGGGGGGACTTACTTCGCTGCAATGACCTCGATCTCCACCAGGGCATCCTTGGGCAGGCGGGCCACCTCGACCGCGGAGCGGGAGGGATAGCTGCCTTCCGTAAAGAAGGTGGCGTAGACTTCGTTCATGGCGGCGAAATTGTTCATGTCGCTGAGGAACACGGTGGTCTTGAGCACATGATCCATGTCGGTGCCGGCCTCGGTGAGGATGGCCTTGACATTGGTCAGGGACTGCCGGGTCTGTGCCTGGATACCCTCGGGGAAGGCCCCGGTGGCGGGATCGATGGGCAACTGCCCGGAGGTGATGACCAGTCCGTTGGTTTCAACAGCCTGGGCGTACGGGCCGATGGCGGCAGGAGCCTGGCTCGTACTGATGATGGTCTTCATCACAATGCGCCTCCTTTCATTTTTTGCGAGATAACTTTATCAGAATTAAAAATTTTTGTCAAGGGAGTATTATGCACTTTGTACGGATAGCTATTTTGAGTACCATCTATTTGTGGTAATTGTCCATAAACTTTCCTGATTTAAAGTCGATAAAATTTTCTTACAAGTATAATAAATTTTTCTTTTGACAAAGAATTTGTTTGTATATATAATGGTATAAATTCCACAGGACAAAACTCTGAAACGAGGTGTGCATATGGCGAACGTCACCAACGCGCTCCTGCAGCACTATGTGAAGCTGACCGAATTTCTCGGGCAGGCTTTGGGTCCGGATTACGAGGTCGCGCTCCACGACCTGACGGACAAAAACCGCTCCATCATCGCCATCGCCAACAATCATGTCAGCGGCCGGGAGATCGGCGCCCCCCTGACCAATGTGGCGCTGAGCATCCTGCGGGATAAGAGCTACGAGACCTCCGATTACCGCCTGCACTATTACGGGGTCTCCATCAACGGGAAGGACCTGCGGTCCAACACCATGTTCATCAAGCAGAACGGCCGGCTGATTGGTATGCTCTGCATCAATTTTGATGACAGCCGTTACCGGGCTGTCAGCAACCAGATCATGGGGCTGTGTCACCCGGACATTTTCGTGGAGGATGTGGTAAAGCCTGCTATCCCCGAGCCCGGAGCCGCTTCTGCCCCCGCTCGGCCTACACCGGAAAAATTCCGCAACTCCACGGAGGCGGTGGCCACAGATGCCATCAACCGGGAACTGGAGCATCTGGGCGTGACCGCGGAGCGGCTGACCTCCGATGAGCGTCTGAAGATCATTGCCGCGCTGGAGAGCAACGGCATCTTCCTGCTCAAGGGCGCGGTCAAGGATGTGGCTGCGGGGCTCCACTGCTCCCAGGCCAGTGTTTACCGCTATTTATCTCAGTTAAAGGGTGCCGATGCTGAAACAAAAGAATGACCCAATGAAAAACGGGAAGCAGGTGCGAGCCTGCTTTCCCTTTTATGAGGAGAATGCTTTATGCTGACAAAGCTGACGGACTACCATCAGGTCCCGGCCTTTATCCACGCCTGCGGATTTGAGCGCGTCTTCGGCTCCAAGGCGCTGACGGCTCTGCGGGCCTATGGACTGGAGGATGACCGCGTCCGGTTTTACCTCTGTGAGGAAAACGGCGTTCCCACCGCAGCCATGTATCTGATGGGCGGCGTGCTGGTCGTGTCGGCCCGTCCAGCGGCGGACCCCGCCCCTGTGGCGGAGCTGGTCCGGCGGGAGAGCGTGGGCGAGGTGGACACCAACTGGGACCAGTGCGCCGCCCTGCAGGCCCTGCTGGGCGGGACCACGGAGAGCTCTTATTATATGGTATACCGGGGCGGCGCTATCAACGAGAGCTTCCCGGACATCGGCCCGGGAAGCCTGGAAGCGTCGTTTGCCGTCCTGCAGCGGAGCCATGAATACTACCGCACCCACCTGCGCTTTGACGCCTGGTCCGCCGACCTGCGGCAGAAGCTGGACCGGGGGCTGATGGAGCTGTACCAGCTGGAGGTCGGCGGCGAAGTCGTGGGGACAGGCTGTATCGGGTCGGAGGACGACGAAAGCGGCGTCCTGGTAGCGGTGGCTGTGGTGCCGGAATTCCGGCACCGGGGGCTGGGAAGCCGCATCAGCCGCTTCCTGGTCAAGCGCATTTTGGAAAAAGGAAAAACGCCCCGGCTCATCTCCGGATATGATGAAGTAGCGGAGCTGTACCGGCAGGTGGGCTTTGAGCCCTGCGGCCGCTGGGGCGAGCTGTATCTTTGAATAAGCGGGGGATTTTGAGATGGTTCGGGAATACGGACGCCGCCTGCTGATCCTGGCGGGCGGATTGATGGTGAGCGCGGTGGGCATCACCATGATGCTCCAGGCCAATGTGGGACAGGAGCCTTGGAGCATCTTGCAGAAGGGCATGTCCATCTTTTTCGGCATGACTTACGGCACCGCCGCTATGATCGTGGGCGCGGCAGTCATCGCCATTGCCGTTCTCTGCGGCGAGAGCTTTGGCATCGGCACCCTGGCGAACATCTTTTTCTGCCCGGTGTGCATCGACATTCTGCTGTATCTGGATTGGATACCGCAGATGCAGACCCTCTGGTCCGGCCTGCTGATGCTGCTGGGCGGCATGGAGCTGTTGGCTGTCGGCACCTGGATGTACATGAAAAGTGCCCTGGGCTCCGGGCCCCGGGACGCGCTGATGGTGGTCCTGGCCCGCAAGACCGGGCGGTCCGTGGGCCTGTGCCGCGCCACGGTGGAGCTGATCGCCATTTTCGTGGGCTGGCGTCTGGGCGGACAGCTCGGTGTGGGCACCCTGATCTCAGCCGTGGGACTTGGCACCCTGTTTAATTTGAATTTTGGACTGCTCCGCTTTGACGCCGCGTCGCTGCACCAGGAAAACATCGCCGAGACCTTGCACCGTTTGGGGAGCTTATACTAATATCCGACTAAAACAAGACATTCCTTGCGGCATAATTTCCGCCATGCCGCGTTGTCGTCCTTGGCGGGCGTCAGCCCGCCTGCGTCCTCCGCCTTGCCTGACAAAAATTCTGCTCGCAAGGCTTTGCCACTTTTAATCGGATATTAGTATTAAAAGACAGCGAAAGCGTATAGCGGCAAGGATACTGCGGAAAATCTTGCGGAAGATCGCTGAACAGAGCATTTTCGCAAACGAAAGGGCCGCTGCAGAGTGAAATCTGCAGCGGCCCTTCTTCTATGCCTGTTTATTTCAGCTTTCTGCACAGTCTCTCCGCGATGGCGTCCAGGAATTCCTCGCTGTCCACGCCGGTGGCCTGGAACCCCGGCTCCACCAGACCCAGCAGGTCCTTGGTCATCACGCCGTCCATCAGCGTCTCCAGGGAGGCGTCCTCCATGGCTTGACCGAACTTCACCAGGTCCTCCAGACCGTCCAGCTCGCCCCGGCGCTTGAGAGCGCCGCTCCAGGCGAAGATGGTGGCGATGGGGTTCGTGGAGGTCTTTTCGCCCTTGAGATACTTGTAGTAGTGGCGGGTAACAGTGCCGTGGCTGGCTTCGAACTCCATGGTTCCGTCGGGGGACACCAGCACGGAGGTCATCATGGCAAGGGAGCCAAAGGCTGTCGCCACCATGTCGCTCATCACGTCGCCGTCGTAGTTTTTCAGCGCCCAGATGAACCCACCCTTGGAGCGGATGACACGGGCAACCGCGTCGTCGATGAGGGTGTAGAAGTAGGTCAGCCCCAGCTTCTCGAACTCCGCCTTGTAGGTGGATTCGTACTCCTCCTCAAAAATGCGCTTGAAGGCTCCGTCGTAGACCTTGGCGATGGTGTCCTTGGTGGAGAACCACAGGTCCTGCTTCTGGTTGATGGCGTACTGGAAGCAGGAGCGGGCAAAGGCCCGGATGCTGCTCTCCTTGTTGTGCTGGGCCTGCCAGACGGCAGGGCCGTCCACGGTCTGGACGCTCAGCGTCTTTTCCGCGCCGCTTTCACCCTTGAAAGTGAGGGTAGCGGTGCCCGGCTCATCGGTCTCCAGGTCCACGGCCTTGTACATATCGCCGTAGGCGTGGCGGGCGATGGTGATGGGCGCCTCCCAGTTCTTCACCACAGGCTTGATGCAGGGCAGCACGATGGGCGCCCGGAAAGCGGTGCCGTCCAGAATGGCCCGGATGGTGCCGTTGGGGGACTTCCACATCTCGGTGAGCTGGGGATACTCCTCCATCCGCTGGCGATTGGGTGTAATGGTAGCACACTTTACGGCGACACCCAGCCGCTTTGTGGCATTGGCTGCGTCAATGGTCACCTGGTCTCTCGTCTCGTTGCGGTGCAGCAGCCCTAAATCGTAGTATTCGGTCTTCAGCTCCACGAAGGGCAGGATGAGCTTTTCCTTGATCATGGCCCACAGCACGCGGGTCATCTCGTCGCCGTCCATCTCCACCAGGGGAGTGGTCATTTGAATCTTTTCCATGAAAACCTCCAGTTTAGGAACGCTTGGCATAGTAATTCATCAGGCAGCCATCCAGAATGATCTGCTTCTCGTCCTCTGTCAGCCCCTTGACGTGAAGCAGGATGTCAGTCACAGCGCCGTCAGCCGTGAGGACCTTGGCGGGAATGTCCTCCGCGCCATTTTCAATGGCCTTGCGGATGCCCGGGACGAACACACAGTCGCCGGGCTCATATGTAAAGGCGGTTTCCTTGTCAATGGTGAAGGGCAGGATGCCCCAGTTGATGCAGTTGGAGCGGTAGCGCTTCGTGGCGAATT
>CAMCNO010000008.1 GCA_945876285.1 uncultured Clostridia bacterium
TACTTGAACACCTTGCCGCAGCAGTAGATGGCCCAGCAGTTGGGGGTGTTGTACATGGAGTCGTTGTCGGCGTGGGTCTTGTAGCTCATGTAGACGGGAGTCTTGGGGTCCAGGTCCTCCCGGATCAGGTCCTCCCGGATGATGACCACGGCCATGCCGGCGGGGCCCACGTTCTTCTGCACGCCGGCCCAGATGAGGCCGTACTTGCTCACATCGCAGGGACGGGACAGGAACATGGAGGACTGGTCGGACACCAGAACCTTGCCCTTGGTGTTGGGCAGGTTGAAGTAGGTGGTGCCGTTGATGGTCTCGTTCTCGCAGATGTAGACATAGTCGGCATCCTCGGGAATGTCCAGATCGGAGCAGTCGGGAATGTAGGAGAAGTTCTCATCCTTGGAGGAGGCCACGATCTTGACCTCGCCGTACTTCTTGGCCTCGGCGATGGCCTTCTTGGACCAGGCACCGGTCTCCACATAGCAGGCCACGCCATTCTTCATCAGGTTGATGGGCACCATGGCGAACTGGACGGTGCCGCCGCCCTGAACGAACAGGACCTTGTAGTTGTCGGGAATGCCCATCAGCTTCCGCAGGTCAGCCTCGGCCTCGTCGCGGATCTGCTGGAACACCTTGGAACGGTGGCTCATCTCCATGACGCACATGCCGCTGCCGCGGTAGTTCATCATCTCGGCGGCGATCTCTTCCAGAACAGGCTCCGGCATCATAGCGGGACCGGCGGAGAAGTTGTAAGTACGACCGTATTTCATCGTGAATTCCTCCATCTTTTCATATTTTCGGAAAAGGGCGACCTTTTCCTGTGATCCTGCTTTCAGTATACGACAGGGGACCGGGAGAATCAACCGATTATTCAAATTTTTCAGTCTGGCTAAAAAAATGTTTGGCTTTTGTGCAAAAAGGCAATAAATAACAGGGGGTATCTGCGAAAAATCAACGGAAGTACCGAAAAAGACGGCGGACAAATGGAGGGAAGCAGTTGAAATTCAATGGAAAACTTACTATAATGTCCGTGTGTGTGAAAAAGTGGGAGTAAGCCTCCCAATTTAGGAAAGAAGAGGAAATGACCATGAGACCGGACGGAACCCGCGTCAAGGGATTGACGCCCATCGTGCAGGCCCTGCCATACATCATGCCCAAGCGGTTTGACGCCCAGAACTGGGCCAGCGACTATGTGGATGAGGATATCGTCAAGACCTTTATCCGCCAGAAGCGGCGGGAGGGCCACCGCGTGACCCATATGAGCGTGCTGATCGCCGCTTACTACAAGGCGGCGCTGGAAAATCCCAAGGTGAACTACTTCATCATGAACCGCAAGGTGTACAAGCGGAACCATTTCTGCGTCAGCTTCGTCATCCTCAAGACCCGGGCGGACGGCACCCCGGATGAGACGACTCTGAAAATTTACCTGAACCCGGAGGACGATGTGTTCACCATCAGCCAGCGTATTCAGGAGAACATCGACCGGAACCTGGAGGCTGTCCACAACAACAATACGGATAAATTCGCCAACATCGCCTTCTCTATCCCCGGTCTTGCCCGGCTGGTGTTCGGCCTGGCTTACCGGCTGGACGTGTGGGGCTTGCTGCCGAAGAAGATCATCGACCTCAGCCCCTTCCACACCAGCCTGTTCATCACGAACCTGGCTTCCATCAACACCAGCTACATTTTCCACCACTGCTATGAGTTCGGCACCACCAGCGTGTTCATCTGCATGGGCAAGCCCGTGCCAGACCCCCACGCCCCGGCGGAGAGCCGGAAAAAGCGGATGCCCCTGGGTGTGGTGATGGACGAGCGGATTGCCACCGGCATCGAATATTCCCGCTTCTTCGCCGCCTTTGAGCGGTATCTGAAAAAGCCGGAGCTGCTGGAGACCCGCCTGGACGGCAAGGCCGTCCCGGTGATGGCGTGAGGAGGGAGACCGTGGAAAACGGATACGCGGAGCGGGCAAAGACCTGGCTCCGCATGGTATGGCTGTATGTCCGCTCTCTGGGCAAATGGTTGTTTTTGGCGGTGGCTGTGGGCCTTGCCTGCGGTGTGATCGGCACCGCCTTCCACATGGGCGTCCACGAGGCTACCCTGCTCCGGGGGGAACACCCCTGGCTGCTGTGGTGCCTGCCCCTGGCGGGTCTTGTAATTGTCGGTTTTTATAAGCTGACAAAGACCGAGGGCCAGGGCACCAACGCTGTCATTGACCAGGTGCATCTGGGCAAAGGCCTGCCCATTCTGCTGCTGCCCGCCATTTTCCTGGGCACTGTGCTGACCCACCTGTGCGGCGGCTCCGCCGGACGGGAGGGCGCCGCACTCCAGATGGGCGGCACCATCGGCTTCCACACCGGGCGGCTGTTCCGCCTGGATGACAAGGATCTGCGCATCGCCACCCTGGCGGGCATGGCGGCGTTTTTCTCCGCCCTGTTCGGCACGCCTCTGACCGCTGCCATCTTCTCCATCGTGGTCATCAGCGTGGGCGTCATGTACCACGCCGCCATGTTCCCCTGCCTGACCGCCGCACTGACGGCCTACGGCGTGTCGCTGCTGCTGGGCGTGGAGCCTACCCGCTTTGCCGTGGAGATGCCTGCCCTGGCGACGGGCACCATGCTGCGTGTCGGCGTGCTGGCGGTGCTGTGCGCCCTGGTATCTGTCCTGTTCTGCGGCGTCATGCACACGGCGGAGCATCTGATGGAGAAGTATTTTCCGAACCCCTGGATACGGGTCGCGGTGGGCGGTATTGCCGTCGTCGCCCTGACCTATCTCTGCGGCACCACGGACTATAACGGCGCGGGTATGGATGTGGTCACCGCCGCTGTGGAGCAGGGAACGGCACATCCTGCCGCATTCCTGTTAAAGCTGCTGTTTACCGCCGTGACCCTGGCCGCCGGCTTCAAGGGCGGCGAGGTGGTGCCCTCCTTCTTCGTGGGAGCTACGTTTGGCTGCGTGGTGGGGCCGCTGCTGGGCCTGCCCGCAGGAGCTTCCGCCGCCATCGGCCTGGTGGCCGTGTTCTGCGGCGCTACCAACTGCCCCCTGGCGTCCACCCTGCTGTCCATTGAGCTGTTCGGAGACGGCGGTCTGCTGTACTTCGCCCTGGCCTGCGTCATCAGCTACATGCTCTCAGGGTACAGCGGCCTGTACTCCAGCCAGACCATTCTGTACTCCAAGCTGAAGGCCCAGTACATCAACGTCCACACCAATGAGCCGAAGCAGGACCCCGGCCTGGCTCATACCGGGAATCTCAACGAGTAAAAACAGACCTCCCGTGGCATACTGTGTGAAAACACGAGCCACGGGAGGTTTTTTATGCAGTTCATCCAGTTGCTGGCACAGATCGGACAGACGAGCCTGATGGCGCTGCTGTCCATCGTGGTGCTGTTTCTTTTGGCAAAGCTCATGGGCACCAAGCAGGTGTCCCAGATGACCATGTTCGACTATGTGGTGGGTATCACCATCGGCTCCATCGCGGCGGAACTGGCGACGGAGCTGGAGGAACCCGCCAAGCCTCTGACCGCGCTCATCCTCTACGGCGTGGTAGCCTTTCTGATTTCCATTCTGACCAATGAATCCGTGAAAGCCCGGGCGGTGGTGACGGGCAAGCCCCTGGTGCTGCTGGAAAACGGCGTCATCTACCGGCAGAACCTGAAAAAGGCCCGGCTGGACCTGAACGAATTTCTGACCTACTGCCGCATCGGCGGCTGGTTCGACCTGAACCAGCTCCAGTCGGCGGTGCTGGAGCACAACGGCGTGGTCAGCTTCCTGCCCAAGGAGACGGACCGCCCCGCCACCCCCACGGACCTGGACCTGAACCCAAAGCAGTCCAAGGTGCAGACGCCCTTTGTGATGGACGGCAAACTGCTGGAGGATAACATCCACCAGGCGGGGAAGGAGGATTCCTGGGTTCGGCGGAGCTTACTGCGCCAGGGGTACAAGGACGAAGCGGATGTGCTCCTGGCCCTGTGGGACGGCGGCGAAAAGCTGACGGTATTCCCCATGCGCCCGGAGAAGAAGTAACGTTCTATTCGTCGGAGACATAGGCTGGCAGGGGTGATGCCATGCACAACTGCGACTGCGACCCACTGGCGCTGACCACGGCGGTCAACACCCTGGCAGTATCCATCGCCAGCCGCCTGAACGACGCAGACCTGGCCCTGGCGGCGGCCGTCCTGACCCAGCTGGGAGACACCCTGACCACCATTTCCGTCCAGCGGGAGCGGTGTGGGCCGGGGGAGCCGGAGATATAGGAAATGGACGCGCTTTCGGCGCGTCCATTTTTCTTACAGGCCCAGCAGCCGCCGGGCCGTTTCCACGTTTTTTCGCTCCATGCCCTGGAGCCGCTTCACCGCGGCGGCCTGGGCCTCGGGGTGGCTGGCCTGGGCTGCCGCAAGGTCGATCATCTCCCGCAGATTTTCCTCCGTCAAAGCGTCCAAATCGGTGAACAGCTCCTGCCCAATGTACCGCAGGAACGCGGACACCTTGGGGTCATACACCACGCCTGCCAGAGGGATTCCCTGCCCGGCGGCGAAGATGAGGGCGTGGAGCCGCATGGCGACCACCAGTTCCATCCGGCTGAGGGCACCGATGATAGTGCCCGCCCCGCCGGCGTCGTCCAGGAAGTAGTGGGGGATGTCCAGCCCGGCGGCGGCCTGCCGCGCGGCGATGGGGTCCTGGTGCTTTTCCACCGCAACGAACACGGGTGTCAGGCCGTAAGTCTCGTAGGCATACTTGGCTGCCTTGGCGAACAGGGGAGCCTTGCTCTCAAAGCCCTTCCACTGGCGCAGGGCAAAGCAGATATACCGTCCGTGGGGCGGGATGCCCGCCCGGAGCAGCACGCTGTCCGTCTCGCTTTCACCGGCCCGGCGCAGGGTCAGGGCCGGGTCCGCCGTCAGCAGAATTTCCGGCTCGGTCACGCCCATGGCCCGCAGCTCGTCCAGGGAGTCCGGCTCCCGGAGGGTGATGGCGTTCACATTGGCGTTCAGCACCTTTGCCGCCAGCTTCCGGTGGTTTTCCCGGGTGACAGGGCCGATGCCGCAGCCGTACATCTGCACCTTGCAGCCGCTCTTTTTGGCGCTTTGGATGTTGTGCAGGTAGAACCACAACGAGCGGCGGGAGGTCACGTCCTGAATCAAGCTGCCGCCGCCGTTGATATAGAGCTTCGCCTGCTTCATGGCTCCCCGCCACGCCGGAATGTTCATCCGGCTGACGGAGCGGACCCGGTAGGTCAGGCGTGTGCTCCTGGGGTCCTTGGAGATGACGGTCATGGGCATATCCGGGTCAATGCCCCGCATCTCCTGCAAAATGGCCTCCAGAATGGCGTCATCTCCGGCGTTGCCCCGGCCGTAGGCGCCGCAGATCACCACGCCGTCCCGTACGTTTTTGGGCCGGGCATGGCGGCGGATAATTTCTTCGTAAATGTGAAGCTGGGTGTCCACCGTTTTCTGAATGGAGAACTGGGTGGACGCCTTTTCATAGAGCTTTTCGCCCATCTGACGGCGGAGACAGTCATCATTGCCCAGGGCCGCCAAATGCTCGCCCAGCGCCTGCCAGTCTCCGGCCTGGACCAGAAAACCGTTCACGTCGGTGTCAATGAGGTAGGGGATGCCGCCCACGGCGGTAGCGACTGTCGCCAGGTGGAACCTTGCGCCCTCGGTCAGGGCGTAGGGGAAGGTCTCGGACAGGCTGGTGAGGGCGTTGATGTCCAGGGCAGAGTAGAAGCGGTCCATGCCGCCGGAAATCCATCCGGCGAAAGTCACCTGTTTTTCAACGCCCAGCTCTTTGGCAAGAGCCCCCAGTTTTTCACGCTCCTCCCCGTCTCCGGCGATGACGAGGTGAAGCCGTTTACACTTCTGATAGCCTGCGGCGAAGCCACGCACCAAAGTGGACATATCCTTGACGGGATTCAGACGGGCGGCGATGCCCACCACCACGCTGTTCTCATCCACATCCGCCCCCAGGCTCCGCAGGTAGGGCAGCCGGTCTCCCTGCGGGGGCGCCGGAGTAAAATCGATGCCGTTATAAATAGCGTAGAACCGATCCGGCGCAAAGCCCCGGTCGATCAGCAGGTCCACCATGGCGTCGGACACGCCGATGCGGTAGTCCAGATGCCGCAGGGCCCAGGCGTTGATGGTGCCGAAGGTCAGGCGGCTGAGGGGGCGGCCCATGTAGTCCAGCTTGTAGTCGCTGTGGACGGTGGAGACCACCGGCAGCCCTGTGGAGGAGCGCAGCAGGGCACCCACCATGTTGGCCCGGGAGCCGTGACAGTGGATGACCTGGTAGCCACCGGCCCTGATGTAGTCCGTCAGCTTCCTCCGCAGCCGGGGAATATTATTGCCGCCCATAATTTCAGTGGGAATGCCCATGCTCCGGGCTTCCTCGGCAAAGGGACCGTCCCTGAAGCAGACCAGCTGGGCGGTAATGGACTTATTCAGGTATTGCAGCAGGCTCAGGACATGGGTTTTGGCGCCGCCGGAGTCTCCGCCGCTGATGAGATGGATGACTTTCATGGAAAAGACCTCATTTCAAAAAATGGTCTTGTGGATTCTGAAAAAATAGTATACAATATTTCCCGAACGTTGTCCACAACAAGAGAAAAACCGGGCACTTGCCCGTATGGAGGAAGTATGGAACAGAAAGCGAAACGTAAATTCAACATCGTGGATGTCATCGTCGTGGTGCTGATCCTGGCGGTGGTGGGCTTTGCGGCTTACAAGCTGTTGGGCTCCCGGGATTCCGGCTCCCGCGCTATGACCAAGGTGACGTATACGGTAAAGGCCGAGGGCGTTCCCAAGGAAGTGTATGACAACAGCAAGCTGCACCTGCCCTCTCCGCTGATGGCTTCCGGCGCTCTGGTGGGCGGCCAGATCGAGTCTGTTGAGAAAGCTCCCTACTATGTGCTGGGCCCCGATGGGGAGTGGGTGGAGGACCCCGAGCATGTGACGCTGTACTTCACCGCCACCACCGAGACCCCCACCGAGGCGGTGATGACCACCAAGGTCGGTGATCAGGAGGTCCGCATCGGCAAGACGGATTACATCCTCAAGAGTGAGTATATCGAGATCAAGGGCGGCACCATCGTGGACGTCCGGTGGGGCGAATAAGAACCATTAAAAACAGGCTGTGCGCAATGCGCACAGCCTGCTTTTTTTCGCCTTACAGGGAGCATTTGCCCCGGGCCATATACCGGCCCTGGGGCGTCTCGTCCAGAACCTTGCCGTTCTCCACGGCGAGATTGCCCCGGAGCCACACTTGCCGGATGCCGCCGGCGGTGACAAAGCCCTCGTAGGGGTTGTAATCCACATTGGCCACGCAGTCGTCCGCCCGGATGATGTGGCTGGCGCCGGGATCGTAGACCACGATGTCGGCGTCCGCACCGGGGCGCAGATGGCCCTTCCGGGGGAACAGGCCGTACAGCTTGGCCGGGTTTTCGCTGAGGGCCAGGCACATCCGCTGGGCGGTGATGCGCTTGGGAGCCACGCCGTAGGAGTAAATCAGCTCGCCCCGTGTCTCCACGCCGGGCAGGCCGCCGGGGATTTTGGTGAAGTCCTCCCGGCCCGCGTCCTTCTGTTCCAGTGTGAAAGAGCAGTGGTCGGTGGAGATGGTCTGGATGTCGCCTCGGCGCAGGGCCTTCCACAGAAGGGCCTGCTGTTCTTTGCTTCGGATGGGCGGCGCGCAGACGTACCGTGCCGCCTGAGAGTAATCCTCATTGAAGTATACGCTGTCGTCCAACAGCAGGTACTGGGGGCAGGTCTCCACGTAGACCTTCTGGCCCCGGTCCCGGGCGTGCTGTACCTCCTTCAGCGCCTCCTGGTTGGTGAGGTGGACGATGACCACGGGAGCGTCCGCCGCCTGGGCGATGCGCAGCAGACGGCTGACCGCCTCCGCCTCCAGGTAGGGCGGCCGTGTCAGGGGATGGCAGGCGGGGGAGAATTCCCCGGCGTTTTTTCGCTCGGCGATCATGCCGTCGATGACCCCGGCGTTTTCACAGTGGACGCCGCAGATACCGCCCAGGGATTTCAGCTCCTTCAGCGCCCAGTACATATCCCGGTCGCCCACCATCATGGCGGGATAGGTCATGTACATTTTGAAGGAGGAGACGCCCTTGGCGAACATATCCGGCAGTTCCGCCCGGATGGATTCGTTCCAGTCGTCGATGGTCATGTGGAAGCCGTAGTCGCAGAAGGTCCGTCCATCGGCCTTTTTGTGCCACAGGTCCAGGCCGTAGTGCAGGCTCTCGCCCTTGTTGGGGCAGGCGAAGTCGATGACGGTGGTAGTGCCGCCCCGGAGCGCCGCCCGGCTGCCGGTGTAGAAATCATCCGCCGTGGTGGTGTTGCACACATCCAGGTCAAAGTGGGTGTGTGCGTCGATAAAGCCGGGGAACAGCAGGCACCCGGACACATCCACCACACGGTCTGCGTCTGTTTTCAGATTCTTTCCCGTTTCTACGATTTTTTCATCCTCTACCAGCAGGTCGGCCCGCTTCGTCCCCATGCCGGAGACCACCGTGCCGCCTTTGAACAGCGTACGCATAAAAACCGCCCTCCATTTCTGTTGATGAGTTCAGTATAGCACACCTGTCCGCAAATTACCAGACATACCGGAACATAGCGGGAAGTTTACAAAAACGGTCAGGTCTGATCGTCCCCGCCGCCTGAAAAAGCTGGATCTGCACAAAGAAGAAGCCCGGAGCATCGCTCCAGGCTTCTTTGCGTTCAGATGGTTATTTCAATTCCGTACTTTTCTCCCAGGCGGCGATGACCGCGTCCATCACGGCGCCCCGGAAGCCTGCCTCCTCCAGAGCACGGATGCCCTGAATGGTGGCACCGCCGGGGGAGCAGACCTCGTCCTTCAACTGACCGGGATGCTTGCCGGTTGCCAGCACCAGCTTTGCTGTGCCGATCATCATCTGGGCGGCGCTCTCCAAAGCCAGGGCACGGGGCAGGCCGCAGGCAACGCCGCCGTCTGCCAGAGCCTCCAGAAACAGGTCCGCGAAGGCGGGGCCGCAGCCTGCCACAGCGCTGCCCGCGTCCATCAGGTGGTCTGCCAGAGGGGCAAGGCGGCCCACTCCAGACAGGGATTCCAGAAAGACCTTTTCTTCCTGCTTGGTGACGTTCTCGCTGCAATCGTAGAATACCATGCCCTCACCGATACCGGAGGGAGTGTTGGGCATGATGCGGATGACGGGGTAGTCTTTTCCAGCCAGCTCCCGGATGCGGGGGATGGTCAGCCCTGCCGCCATGGACACAAGAATGAAGCGGCTTTCCCGTTTTTCCAGAATAGGGCCGATATCCTCCAGCAGTCCCTGCATGTACTGGGGCTTGACACCCAGGAAAATGAGGTCGGCGCTCTGGGCGATTGCCTCGTTGTCCGCCACCCGGCACTCCAGCTCCTCCGCCAAAGCCTTGGCCTTTTCCACCGTGCGGTTCGCCAGAAAGACCTGGTCACTGGGAATGCTCCTGCAGGCGGCCCGGGCCAGCGCTCCGCCCATATTGCCGGTGCCGATAAAACCTAAAGTTGCCATATGCTGCACATCCTTTCTCTGTATGGAAGCGGCTGAGAGGTTTGCGTTACCGCACCTGTCCTTCGCCGTAGATGACGTACTTGCAGGAGGTCAGCTCCTCCAGTCCCATGGGGCCCCGGGCGTGCATCTTCTGGGTGGAGATGCCGATCTCGGCCCCCAGGCCGAACTCGCCGCCGTCGGTGAACCGGGTGGAGGCGTTGACATACACCGCCGCTGCGTCCACCTGGTCCAGGAAGTGCTGGGCCTTGAAATAGTTTTTCGTGAGGATCGCTTCGGAGTGCCCGGTGCCGTGGGCGTTGATGAACTGGATGGCCTCGTCCATATCCTTCACCGTTTTCACGGCCAGAATGTAGTCGTCGTACTCCGCGTCCCAGTCGCTCTCGGCGGCAGGCAGGGCACGGGTGCCCAGAATTTCCAGCGCCGCCGGGTCTGCCCGCAGCTCCACGCCCTTTTCGTCCAGCAAAGGCAGGACCTTGGGCCAGAAGTCCTTGGCGATGTCCTCCTGAACCAGCACGCACTCCACGGCGTTGCACACGGAGGGCCGGGAGCACTTGGCGTTGAACAAGACGTTGGCGGCCATGTCCAGGTCGGCTTCGTCGTCCACATAGATGTGGCACACGCCCTCGCCGGTACGGATGACCGGCACGCTGGCTTCTTTCGCCACGGCACGAATCAGTCCCGCGCCGCCGCGGGGAATCAGCACGTCCACATAGCCGTCCAGGTGCATCAGCTCGTTGGCGGTTTCGTGGCTGGTGTCCTGCACCAGAGAGATGCAGTCCTCGGGCAGCCCGACGGAGACTAAAGCCTCCCGCATAAGTTTGGTGACGGTACGGTTGGACCGGATGGCCTCCTTGCCGCCCCGGAGAATGCACACATTGCCGGACTTCAGGCACAGCGCCGCCGCATCCACGGTGACATTGGGCCGGGCCTCGAAGATGATGGCGATGACGCCCAGAGGCACCCGTCTTCTGCCGATGATGAGCCCGTTGGGCCGGGTCTCCATCTTGGTGACCTGCCCGATAGGGTCCGGCAGTGCGGCCACTTGCCGCACGCCGTCTACGATGCCCGCTATCCGTTCCGGAGTCAGGGTCAGGCGGTCCAGCATGGCGGGGCGCATCCCCGCCTCACGGGCTTCGGCCACATCCTCGGCATTGGCAGACAGCCATTCATCCTGCCGCACCGTCAGAATGTCCGCGATGGCGGCCAGGGCGGCGTTTTTCTTCGCCGTCCCGTCGGTAGCCAATATGTAAGTTGCGTCCTTTGCCAGTTTACCCTGCTGCTGCAATGCGGTCATACGCGTCCCTCCTCATATCCGGCGGCCAAAAACCGCGTGCCGATGTCCTTGCCCTCCACGATGCCGTAGAGGTCTTCCATCCGTTCTCCGTTGGTGATGACCATATCGCACCCGGCGTTCATCGCGATGCGGGCGGCGGAGAGCTTGGTGGCCATGCCGCCGGTGCCCCGCCAGCTTCCCGCGCCGCCGGCCATCTCCAGAATGTCCGGCGTCAGCTCCTTCACCTGATGGAGGAGGCGGGCACCGGGATACCGCTTGGGATCGGCGTTGTAAAGCCCGTCGATGTCCGAGAGCAGGATCAGCAGGTCCGCCCGGCACAGCTCCGCCACGATGGCGGACAGGGTGTCGTTGTCGCCCAGCACCTTGTGGTGCCCCGTCTCGATCTCGGCGGAGGAGACAGAGTCGTTTTCATTCACCACAGGGATGACGCCCATTTCCAGCAGGGCGGAGAAGGTGCTCCGCAGATGCTCTGCCCGGACCGGGTCCTCCACATCGTCTCCGGTCAGCAAAATCTGGGCCATGGTGCGGTTGTATTCGGAAAAGAGCTTGTCGTAAATGTGCATCATCCGGCACTGGCCCACGGCGGCGGCTGCCTGCTTCATCCGCAGTTCCTTTGGCCGCTCCGGGAGGCCCAGACGGGCGGTACCCACGGCAATGGCGCCGGAGGTCACCAGAATGACCTCGTGTCCCGCACCGCTGAGGTCGGACAGCACCCGCACCAGATGCTCCATGCTCCTGAGGTCCACGGCCCCGGAATCATGGGTCAGGGTGGAAGTGCCCACCTTTACCACGATGCGCTGTTTTTTCTGTTCCACGGTATCAGCCCCCGCTCTTTGAAAAAATATACATGAGTATAGCACGGTATACGAAAAAAAGAAACCCCGGTCGGCGTGTAGTTTTCATAAAAATGCAGATAATACCGGGGAAAGAGAGGGATATTATGACTGAAAACACAAAGCCTGCCGAACCGACCGGGGAAAACGACTCCGGTGAAACCAAGGCGACCACGCAGAACATTCTGGACTTCGGCTCCGCTCTGACCCGCACGCCCAACGGCACGGTGTATACCCTGACCATCATCGGCCAGATCGAGGGCCACTCCACCGCACCCAACACTTCCAAAACCACGAAATACGAGCATGTTCTGCCGCTGCTTGCCAAGCTGGAGGAATCTGACGAGGTAGACGGCGTGCTGTTTCTTCTCAACACCGTGGGCGGCGATGTGGAGGCAGGGCTTGCCATCGCGGAGCTGATCGCCAGTATGACAAAACCCACGGTCTCCATCGTACTGGGCGGCAGCCATTCCATAGGGGTTCCCCTGGCGGTGGCGGCAAAGCGGAGCTTTGCGGTGCCCTCCGCCGCCATGACCATCCACCCGGTCCGCATGAGCGGCACCGTCATTGCCGCGCCTCAGACCTACAACTATTTCCAGCGGCTCCAGGACCGCATCGTGGCGTTTGTGTCCGGCCACAGCCAGATCAGCGCGGAGGATTTCCAGGCTTTGATGTTGAAAAAGGACGATATGGCCGCCGATGTGGGCAGCGTCCTCTATGGCGAGGAGGCGGTCCGAAAGGGCATCATCGATGCAGTAGGCGGTCTGTCCGACGGCCTTGCCTGCCTGTACCGCCAGATCGAGGAGTGGAAAACGTAAAACAGGCGCTCACCCGCCGGGTGAGCGCCTGTTTTTACAACTCATACATGATGGGGCATCAATGCTTCCGCCATGGCTTCCACACGCACTTCCGGCGGCCACACGGCCAGCCGGGGAGCTTTCGGCGGGACAAGAATTCCGCCAGCTCCGGCGGGCAGACGACACAATCTACCTGCACCGCATTCAGCGCTTCCTCCGCGGCGGAGGAAGGCATGGAGAAACAAATGCTGCCCGGCGCACGCTCCTTGAGGCACTCCGCCAGCCCGGCGCCTGCGGAAGGATCATCTGTGATAATCAAAAACGTCATAATGCTGAGCCGCCTTTCTCCCAAAATCAAGCATTTATCTTATTATATTTGGTATTACCAAATAAAGCAAGGGCTTTTTTGCATATACTATGCCCAAAGGGGAGATGAGGATGAAACCGCGGCGGCTTGCGCTGGGAGAACGGAATATCGTGGGTGCCCGCGTGACAGAGGCCAGACTTGCCGCCGGTATGAAGCAGGTGGAGCTGCTGGCAAAACTCCAGACCCGGGGCGTGGAGATCAGCGTGCCCGCCCTGTCCCTCCTGGAGGGGCAAAAGCGCCCGGTATCAGACATTGAATTGAAGGCTTTGGCGGACATTTTCGGCGTGTCCGCGGACTGGCTGCTGGGCCGGGGAGAATGAAAAACGCTTTGAGAGACGGTCTATGACCGTCTCTCAGCCTGTCGAGAAACCCCGGTTGCCGCCTAATGCGCAACCGGGGTTTCTCGACAGGCTGAAGGCCGCCTCCTGCGAGGCGGCCTTGCTGTTATTTCGTCAGCGTCAGCTTGAAGTCGGGGCCGTCGGCGGCGACCTCCACCTGATAGCCCTGGGAACGGGCGAACCGAGTGACGTTTTCCACCGCCACCTTAGCGTCGGCCAGAACCTCCAGTTTGGCGGGGGCGCCGTCCTTGATGGCCTTCTGGACCATGACCACGGGGGTGGGGCAGGACAGCCCTCTGGTATCGATCATCACGCTTCCTCCTTTCCGGGAAGATGGAGCAGGGAGATGGCCAGCAGCACCACGAAGCCCAGCACCACGGCTACCATACCGTGGGTACCGATGCCGCCGACCTTGTACACGCCGTCCACCACGCTGTCGGGATTGCCCGCCAGGCCGAAGTTGTGGGCCACGGCGGCGCCTACGATCATGCCCAGCACGGTGACGGCGGAGTCGCCGCTGCCCTCACCGGCCAGAATGAGCTGCCGCAGGGGGCAGCCGCCCAGCAGAATGGAGCCCCAGCCAGCCAGCGCCATGCCCAGGAAGGACCACAGGTACTGGCTGTGGGCAACGGGCTGGGAAACGGCGGAGAGGTTGTAATTGCCCAGGATCAGATTGCCCACGGTGACAGTGACCCAGATGGCCAGGAAGCCGATGAGCAGGGTATAGTCTTTCAGCAGGAACACGTCCCGCAATCCGCCGGCCATGCACAGGCGGCTCCGCTGAGCCAGAGCGCCCACCACCAGTCCGGCGATGAGGGAGACCACCCAGAAGGCCCGCATGGAGCCGGGGCCCTCTTCGGAGAACTTCAGGACGCCGGGCACCGCCACCAGCAGCACCAGCAGAATGACCATCACACCGGGGAGCATCAGGCCCTCGCCCTTGCGGACGGGATAGGCCCGGCCCAGGGAGAAACCCTTTTTCAAAAAGACGATGCCCACCAGGATGCCTGCCAGGAAACCCAGCAGACCGGCCACGGCGGTCAGGTCGCCGCCGCCCAGGCGAATGACCATCCGCAGGGGGCAGCCCAGGAAGACCAGCGCGCCGATCATGACGAACAGGCCCAGCACAAAGCGGGAGGCGGGGGAGGAACCGGCACGGCCCCGGAATTCCTTGGCGGCCACGGCGGCCAGCAGGGCGCCCAGCACGATGCCGATAATCTCCGGACGGATGTACTGCACCTTGGCGGCGCTGTGCAGGCCCAGGGCGCCCGCGATGTCACGCTCGAAGCAGGCGATACAGAAGCCCATGTTCTTCGGATTTCCGGCGGCGGTGAGGATCAGGGCGGCCACGCCCACCACCACGCCGGTCAGCAGGATCAGCCAGTTGTCCCGCAGCCAACGGTTTTCTTTCATTTTAACTTCTCTCCTCCTTGTTTTTCCATATCGGATGGCAATTTACACGGAAAGCAGGTAGATTCCGGCGACCTCCAGACCAGCCTCCCGAAACCGCTGCTCCAGCGTGTCCCGCAGCTCGGCGGGAGCACTCCAGGCAATGCCGCAGTCCGAGGTAATGCTCCGGGGCACGGAAATGAGACGGCCCTCCAGCCCATCCTGCCGGCACAGCCGCTCGGCAGCCATGGCGGCGGCGGTGGTATGAAAGGCGGCCACAGTCCGCAGCTCCTTCTTCCGCATTGATCGTTCCTCCATCCGTTATTCTATTAAAAGAATAACATGGGGGAGCGCAAATGTCGAGATCTGTTTCGAGTATCACGCTTTCGGCGGAATTTGGCCTTGAAAAACGGGCTCTCCTCTGATATATTATTCTAGTTATAGTATGTTGATTTTCGAGAGGTGAGTGTGTGTATCTAAAAGCATTGGAGATCCAGGGCTTCAAGTCCTTTCCGGATAAGACGGTTCTGAACTTTGGCGAGGACATCACCGCCATCGTGGGCCCCAACGGCTCCGGCAAGTCCAACATTTCGGATGCCATCCGCTGGGTCATGGGTGAGCAGAGCAGTAAAAGCCTCCGGGGCGCCAAGATGGAGGATGTCATCTTCGGCGGCACGGAAAAGCGGGCCCAGGTGGGCTTTGCCCAGGTAACGCTGGTCATCGACAACACGGAGCACATCTTCCCCGCCATGGAGGAGAGCGAGGTCTCCGTCACCCGCCGCTATTACCGTAGCGGCGAGAGCGAATATTACATCAACCGCCAGTCCGTCCGATTGAAAGACGTGACGGAGCTGTTCATGGATACCGGCATGGGCCGTGAGGGCTACTCCATCATCGGCCAGGGCAAGATCGATGAGATTTTGTCCGCCAAGAGCGGCGAGCGCCGGGAGATTTTCGAGGAGGCCGCCGGTATCTCCAAGTTCCGCCACCGGAAAGAGGAGGCGGAGCGGAAGCTGGAGCGCACGGAGGAGAATCTGGTGCGCATCAACGACAAGATCTCCGAGCTGGAGCTGCAGGTCGGCCCCTTGAAAGACCAGGCGGAAAAGGCGAAGAAGTATCTGGTCCTCCGGGACGAGCTGCGCCTTTTGGAAATTTCCGTGTGGCTGAGCAATCTGGACGACCTGAAAGCGGGCGCCCGGAAGCTGGAATCGGACCTCCGGGCGGCGGAAGCCCAGAAGGACGAAGCCCGCGCCGCCCTGGACGCCCTCTATGCCGAGGGGGAGCAGTTCGGCGAGAGAATGCGGGAGAAGGACATGGAGGCCGAGCGCATCCGTACCGAAGCCGCTGAGCTGGACGGCCAGGTGAAGGAGCAGGAGTCCGCTGTGGCGGTGCTGGAGAGCACCATTGCCCACAACGAGGAGAACATCCGCCGGGCTCAGACGGAGCTGGAGGAGACGGACAGCCGTAACCAGGGCCTTGAAAAGCAGGCGGCGGAGCAGGAGACCCGTGCCGCGGAAATCGACAAGGAAATTGAAGAGCTGAACGCCGCTCTGGACGCTCTGCTGGAGCGGGCCCGCGCCGCTGCCGAGGAGGCGGGAGGCGCTCAGTCCGAGGCAGAAGCTCTCCGGGGCCGGGAGGCCATGGCCGTGGCCTCCGCTGCCGATGCACGGGCCGAAGCTGCCGCTATCGCTGCGGAGAACGGACAGATTCAAGAAAGAAAAGAGGCCGTGGAGCGGGACAAGGCGGACGCCGAGACAAAGCTGGAGGAATCCCGCAAAGAGGCGAAAGCCAACCGCCGCGCCTTGGAGGACGCCCGGGACGAGGCCACTGCCGCTGCCAACATCATCGCGGGCCACAGCCTGCGGATGGAGGAGCGGAAGAAGAAAGCTGCCGCCGCCGGTGAAGAGCGGGTCAAGCTGACCATGGACGTGGGCGCGCTGGACAACCGCATCCGCCTGCTGACGGAGATGGAGAAGGAGTACGAGGGCTTCTCCAAGGCTGTCAAGCTGGTGTGCCAGGCTCAGAACAGCCTGCGGGGTATCCACGGTCCCGTGGCGAACCTGATGAAGACCGACAGCCGCTATTCCCTGGCCATTGAAATCGCCCTGGGCGGCGGTTTGCAGAACATCGTGGTGGACCGGGAGGAAGACGCCAAGGCCGCCATCAACTTCCTGAAGCAGCGGGACGGGGGCCGTGCCACCTTCCTGCCCCTGACCGCCATCCGGGGCGACGAGCTGCGCCAGGGTGGGGTAGAGAATGAATTTGGCTTCGTGGGACTGGCCTCCCGGCTGGTGACCTTTGACGCCCAATATACGAATATTTTCCAGAATCTCCTGGGCCGGACGGTCATCGTGGAGGACATGGACTGCGGCATTGCCATGGCCCGGAAGTATCATAATGCTTTCCGTATCGTGACGCTGGACGGACAGGTCATCAACCGGGGAGGTTCCATGACCGGTGGTTCCACCAGCCGCAGCGCCGGCGTTCTGAGCCGCGCCGCCGAGCTGGAGAAGCTGAACGGCCGCGCCGCTGCCATGCATGAAAAGCTGGCTGCCGCCCAAAAGAGCGAGGAGGCGGCGAACCGGGAGCTGGCCGCCGCCCAGTACGAGCTGGAGACCGCCGAGGGCCAGCGCCGCCAGGCCGAGGACGAAGTCCTGCGGCTGGAGGGCGCCCAAAACCACTTTGACATTCTGCTCCGCTCCCTGGAGGAGAGTCTTGAAAACCTGGATGGCGAGCTGGAGAGCCTGAACGGCCGCCTGAGTGACAACGCACAGCGTGCCGCCGCCGCTGAAAAGGCTGTGGCGGAGCAGGAGGCTTTGGCAGAGAGCCTGCGGGCCCAGGCGGAGGAAGCCCTCTCCGGCCAGTCCGAGCTGCTGGCCCAGTCCGGCGCTCTGACGGAGGAGATCACCGGAAAGAAAGCCGACCTGGCGGCCCTGACCGCCGAGCGGGAGGGCACCGTCCACCGTGCCGCCGACCTGCGCCAGCTGGCGCGTGAGCTGGCGGGAGACCGGAGCCAGAAAGAGGAGGCTGTCTGCGGCTACCAGAAGAATATCGATGAAGCCCGGAGTGAGATTGCCCGCTGCAGGGAGGCGCTGGAGCGCCTGTCGGGCCAGGGCCAGACCTTCCGGGAGCGTTTGCAGGCCCTGAACGACGAGAAAATCGCCCTGGAAGCGGAGCGCACCTCCAAGAACAAGCAGAGCCAGGAGATGAATGAAAACCTGCTGGACCTGGAGAGAGTGGTCAGCAAGCTGGAGCAGAAAAAGGCCACCGGCGCCATGGAAGAAAAGCAGATTTTGGACCGGCTGTGGGAAAACTACGAGCTCAGCCACACCGACGCCCAGGCACAGCGCATCGAGCTGGAGAGCGTACCCAAGGCCAGCCGCCGCATCGGCGAGCTGAAGCGGGAAATCAACGCTCTGGGAGCCATCAATATCGGCGCCATCGAGGAGTTCGACCGGGTCAACGGCCGCTACACCTACCTGACCGACCAGCGCAACGACGTGGAGAAGGCCAAGGAGGAGCTGGGCGGCATCATCGAGGACATCACCAGCCAGATGACGGTCATCTTCGCGGAACAGTTCAAACTCATCAACGAGAGCTTCCAGACCACCTTCACCGACCTCTTCGGCGGCGGCCAGGCCCGGCTGGAGCTGGAGGACGAGAACGATATCCTGGGCTGCGGCATCGAGATCAAGGCCCAGCCGCCGGGAAAGAGCCTCAAGACCATCTCTCTGCTGTCCGGCGGCGAGAAGGCATTCGTGGCGATCGCGCTGTACTTTGCTATTTTGAAGGTCCACCCCACGCCCTTCTGCGTCATGGACGAGATCGAAGCCGCTTTGGACGAGCCCAACGTCATTCGGGTGGCCCGCTATATGCGGCGCCTGGCGGGCAAAACGCAGTTTATCGTTATTACCCACCGCCGGGGCACCATGGAGGAGGCCGATGTCCTCTATGGCGTCACCATGCAGGAGCAGGGTGTCAGCAAGATTTTGACCATCAATCTGAACGACATGGCGAAGGAATTGAAAATCAAGTAAAAGGACGAACATTATGGGCTTTTTTGACAAACTGAAAAAAATCACCACCAACCTGTTCGGCGGCTTCACCGAGGCTGACGAGGCCTTCTTTGAGGAGCTGGAAGAGACCCTCATTCTGGCTGACCTGGGTATGGATACCGCCCTGGAGGCGGTGGAGCAGCTGCGCCAGCGCGTCCGCAAGGAAAAGCTCCACGACCAGGAGGAGGTCAAGACCGCCCTGCGGGATATCCTGGTGGAGATGATGGATGTGGGGGATACCGCCCTGGATACCTCCACGAAGCCCAGCGTGGTGCTGTTCATCGGCGTCAACGGTGTGGGCAAGACCACCTCCATCGGCAAGCTGGGCAGCCAACTGAAAAGTGAGGGCAAGCGGGTGCTGTTCTGCGCGGCGGACACCTTCCGCGCTGCTGCTGCTGACCAGCTTCAGATTTGGTCGGAGAGGGCAGGCTGCGAGCTGGTGCGCCAGCACGAGGGCGCCGATCCCGGCGCGGTGCTGTTCGACGCCCTCCAGGCCGCCAAGGCGCGGAACGTGGACGTGGTGCTGTGCGACACCGCCGGGCGGCTCCACAACAAGGCCAACCTGATGGCGGAGCTGAGCAAGCTCAGCAAAATCATTGACCGGGAGTGCCCCGGCTGCGCCCGGGAGACGCTGCTGGTGCTGGACGCCACCACCGGACAGAACGGCCTCATCCAGGCCCGGACATTCAAGGAAACAGCAGGCCTCACCGGCATCGTGCTCACGAAGCTGGACGGCACCGCCAAGGGCGGCATCGTCATCGCCATCGCCCGGGAGCTGGGCGTGCCCGTGAAGTTCGCCGGTGTGGGCGAGGGCATCGACGATTTGAAGCCCTTTGACGCGCGGGAGTATGTGGAGGCTATTATATGAAAAGACAAGACGGACGGGCGCTGGACGAGCTGCGCCCCATCAAAATCACCACCGATTTCGTAAAATTCGCGGAGGGCAGCTGCCTCATTGAGTGCGGCGACACGAAAGTTCTCTGCTGTGCCAGCGTGGAGGACCGCACCCCGCCCCACGTCCCCGAGGGAGAAGGCTGGGTCACTGCCGAGTATTCCATGCTGCCCCGGGCCAACCGGGAGCGGAGCAAGCGGGATGTTTCCAAATTGAAGCTGTCCCCCCGGAGCGCCGAAATTCAGCGGCTGGTGGGCCGCTCCCTCCGGGCCGCTGTGGACATGAGCAAGCTGGGCGAGCACACCATCACCATCGACTGCGACGTGCTCCAGGGCGACGGCGGCACCCGTACCGCCTCCGTCACCGGCGGATTCATTGCCCTGGCGCTAGCCTGTCGGAAGTTGGTGGAAGACGGCGTGCTGGGCTCCAGTCCCATCCGCCACTACGTCACCGGCGTCTCCGCCGGCATCGTGGGCGAGCAGGCCATGCTGGATCTGCAGTACAGCGAGGACAGCCGCGCCCAGGTGGACTTGAACTGCGTGATGAATGAACTGGGGGAGATCATCGAGCTCCAGGGCACCGGCGAGGGTCGGGCCTTTACCATGGCGGAGCAGCAGGAGCTGGTGCGCCTGTGCGCCAAGGGCAACAAGGAACTGCTGGCGATTCAAAAAGCGGTTCTGGAGGGGTAAGCGGTCATGGCACAGGTGTTTGAGACCATCATGCTGCTGTGCTTCGGCGCATCCTGGCCCTTTAATATCGCGAAATCTCTCCGCTCCCGCACGGCGAAGGGAAAGAGCATCTATTTTGAGATCTGCATCATTGTCGGCTATGTCTGCGGCGTGATCGGGAAATTCATCGGCGGGAACATTACCTATGTGATCGCGGTCTATCTGCTGGATATCTGCATGGTGTCCATCGACCTGGCGCTGACTATGCGCAACCGCCGTCTGGACCGCCAGAGGGAATTGGAGGAAGCAAAATGAAATATGTACTTGCCACCCACAATCCGGGCAAACTGAGGGAGATGGGTGCTATCCTGGCCCGCTTCGGCGTGGAGGTGGTCAGCCCGAAGGACCTGGGGCTGACTGTGGATGTGGAGGAGACCGGCGCGACCTTCGCGGAAAACGCCATGCTGAAAGCGAAGGCCATCTGCGCCGTCGCCCAGCTCCCCGCCATCGCCGATGACTCCGGCCTGTGTGTGGACGCCCTGAACGGCGGTCCCGGCGTGTACTCCGCCCGCTACGGCGGCGAGGGCCTGGACGACAGGGGGCGCTATATGCTCCTGCTGAACAATATGCGGGGCCAGACCACCCGGGCGGCCCATTTTGCCTGCGCGATCGCCTGCGCATTCCCCAACGGCGACACCCTGACCGCCGAGGGCCGCTGTGACGGCACCATCGCCTTTGCCCCGATGGGGGAGGGCGGCTTCGGCTACGACCCGGTGTTCTTTGTGCCGGAGAAGGCCAAGACCTTCGGCCAGCTGACGGCGGAGGAAAAGAGCGCCATTTCCCACCGGGGCCGCGCCCTGGAAAGTTTCGTAGGGAAACTGGAAACTTATCTGAAGAAATAATCGTCTATCATCATATATCAACAGGAGAACATGTATGGAACTGACAAGCAAACAGCGCTCCCAGCTGCGGGGGCTGGCCAACAGCATTGATACCATCCTCCAGATCGGCAAGGACGGCATCGGCGAGAACCTCATCAAGCAGGCCGACGATGCCCTGGAGGCCCGGGAGATCATCAAGGGCAAGGTGCTGGACAACAACATCGAATATGACGCCCGCATCGCGGCGGAGGAGCTGGCAAAGGCTACCCGCAGCGAGGTGGTGCAGGTCATCGGCACGAAATTCGTCCTGTACCGGGAGAGCCACTCTAAGCCCAAGGAGAAGCGTATCCAGCTGGTGAAGCCCGCCAAGAAGAAGGCGAACCCATGAAGATCGGCGTTTACGGCGGCACGTTCAACCCGCCCCACCTGGGTCACCTGACAGCGGCCCGGGCAGTGTTTGAGCTGCTGGGACTGGACCTGCTGCTTTTGATCCCGGCGGGCTTGCCGCCCCACAAGGAACTGCCCGCCGGGTCTCCCACCCCTGAGCAGCGGCTGGAGATGACCCGCTTGGCGGGGGAGCAGCTTGGCCTGGGCGACAAGGTCCGCACCCTGGATATCGAATTGGAGCGGGGCGGCAGGAGCTTTACCTCCGATACCCTGGCCCAGCTCAAGGCGCGGTACCCGGACAGCGAGCTGTGGCTCCTGATGGGGACCGACATGTTCCTGACACTTCAGGCGTGGCATGAGCCAGAGAAAATCCTCTCCCTGGCGGGCATCGCCGCCTTTGGCCGCACGGAGGAGGACACCGAGGAGCTGTTTTCCGCCCAGCGGGAGTATCTGTATAAGACCTATCCCCAGGCCCGCATCTTTACCCTGACCATTCCCGGCGTCATCGAGGTTTCCTCTACGGAGCTGCGGGAAAAGCTGGCGAAAGGGGAGGGCGGCAATCTGCTGGCTCCAGCGGTGTATGGCTACATCCTGCGGGAAGGGCTGTACAACACGGGCGCGGATCTGAAGCGCCTGCCCATATCCCGGCTCCGTCCGGTGGCCTTGAGCTATCTCAAGCACAGGCGCATCCCCCATGTGCTGGGGACAGAGCAGGAGGCCATCCGTCTGGCGGAGCGGTACGGCGCGGATGTGGAGAAGGCCCGGACAGCGGCGCTGCTCCACGACTGCACGAAGAAGCTGGATATGCCGGCCCAGCTTGTCCTGTGCGGACAATACGGCATTGCATTGGATGAATTGGAGCAAAAAGCGTTGAAGCTTCTTCACTCCAAGACCGGCGCCGCCATTGCGCGGGATGTGTTCGGTGTGGATGATGAGATCTATTCCGCCATCTGGTATCATACCACCGGCCATGCCGACATGACGAAGCTGGAGAAAATCATTTATCTGGCGGATTACATCGAACCCTCCCGGGATTTCCCTGGTGTGGATACCCTGCGCAAAGTGTGTTATGAGGATTTGGACAAGGGGCTGCTGCTTGGCCTGGAAATGACGATTGAGGAAATGACAGCGATGGGGAACCCTGTGCACCGTGCCACCGTTGAGGCGCGGGACTGGCTGAAAGGATAAAACGAACCATGCAGAAAGAGACTGGAAAGCGTCTGGTGGGCGGGACGCCTCAAAAAGGGAAGAGTCCGAAAAAACCCATCCGACTGGACCGGCAGCAGAAGATGCTGCTGGCGGTAGCCATCGTATTGGCGGTGGCGCTGGTGCTCGTGGTAGCCTGCCAGAGCCTGTTTGTCCGCCCGGACCTGGAGAAGAAACCCTCCAAAGACACGGGGCAGGAGCAGATCGACTACGGCGAGGGCACGCCGCCCCGGGCTGACGGTGAGCGGAAGAGCGAGGATTTCTATACCGTTCTCATTCTGGGCCGGGATACCGGCGGCGGCGGGAATACGGACACCATGCTCCTGGCAAGCTATGATGTGACCAATCAGAAGGCCACGGTCATGTCCATTCCCCGGGACACCATGGTGAACGTCTCCTGGGACATCAAGAAGATCAACTCCGTATACAATATGTACGGCGGAGGAGAGAAGGGCATCCAGCACCTCTATAAGGAGGTCGCCCAGCTGGTGGGCTTTGAGCCGGATTATCAGGTGGTGGTGGAATGGGACGCCGTGGGCGAGATCGTGGACGCCATGGGCGGCGTGTACTTTGACGTGCCCCGGAACATGAACTACGATGACCCCACCCAGGACCTCCATATCCACATCAATAAAGGTTATCAGCTTTTGAACGGTGAGCAGGCCATGGGCGTCATCCGCTACCGGCACGACAATAAGGTGAACGGCAAGATCCTGGGCTATCCCGACGGCGACATCGGCCGCATTGCCACCCAGCAGGCCTTTTTGAAGGCCGTGGTGGAGCAGCTCCTTCAGGTGAAGAACCTGACCAAGCTGAACCAGTTTGTCAAGGTGTTCCAGAACAATGTGGAGACGGATATGTCTTTCTCCAACATCCTCTGGTTTGCCCAGCAGGCGGTGTTCGGCGGGTTGAGCGTAGAAAACGTGAGTTTCGTCACCATGCCCGGCAATTACAATGCCAGCTGCTGGAGCCGGGAATACGGCAATATGCAGTCCTACGTGACGCCTTACGCCGATGAACTGCTGAAGCTGGTGAACGATCATCTCAGCCCCTTCAAAGAGGTGTTTACCCTTAGTGATCTGGACATCATGTCCATCAATGCCGACGGGTCCGTCAGATCCACCACCGGCCATGTGGAGGACAGCGCTGCCGCCAAGCCGCCGGTGAAGCCTGCCAAGCCTGAGCAGACGGAGGAGCCCGTGATTGACGGGGAGGATCCTACCGTTCCTTTGGATCCCGGCGACCCCGGTAGCAGCGGCATCGTGGTGGAGGACCCCATCCAGCCTCCGACGGAGACCACAGACCCGTCTCCGGCCCCGGCGCCCGCGGACCCGGAGGAGCCTACCGCTGAGCCGGAAGACCCCGCTCCTGCGGAGCCTCAGCCTGAGGAGCCACAGGACCCCGGTTTTTCCATCATTGAGCCGCCTCCGGCGGCATGAACAAAGAAAGGACGACTTTTATGACACCGAAAGAATTAGCCATCATTGCCGCCAAGGCCCTGGACGAGAAGAAGGGCAAGGAGATCGCCGCCATCGAGGTGACGGAGCAGACCACCCTGGCGGATTACTTTGTTATTGCTACCGGTACCTCCAACACCCAGATCAACGCCTTGTGCGGCGCCGTGGAAAAGGCCATGGACGAGCAGGGCGGCGAGAAGCCCCTTCGCCGGGAGGGCTACCGGGACGGCACCTGGGTCCTGCTGGACTACGGCTGCGTGGTGGTCCACGTCTTTTCTGCCGAGGCCCGGGAGTTCTACTCCCTGGAGCGCCTGTGGCACGATGGAAAGCCCCTGGACCTGAGCGGTATCCTGACGGCGGACTGAATTGTATAGCGAAAAGCTGATGAACAGAAAAAACGACCCGTTTGGGTCGTTTTTTCTTGAGCAGCTTTGCCGCCTTACAGATCATATGATATCAGTTGTTGCTGAAAAATGCCACCGCAATGGCTCCGGGGCCGACGTGGGTGCCGATGGTGCTGCCGATGGTGCACACGGGCAGGTGAGCTGCCTTTCCCTCATACAGGGAGGCGCTGTCGGAGATGTACTTTTTCAGCAGGGAGTCGTCCAGTCCGCTGTATGCCAGGGCGAAAGGCAGGTCAAAGTTGATGCCGCCGTTCTTCTCCACCAGTGTCATCAGCATATTGCTGCCATTCTTGGAGCCACGGGCCTTGCCCAGAATAGATACTGCGCCGTCTTCCACGGCGATGACGGGCTTGATGCCCAGCAGGGTGCCGGCAAAGGCCGCGGCAGAGGAGACACGGCCACCCCGCTTCAGGTATTCCAGCGTGTCCACCAGAGCAATGAGGCGGAGCTTTTGAATGTGTGCTTCCAGCAGCGCGCCGATTTCCGGGGCGCTTTTGCCCTCGTCCCGGGCTTTCAGGGCGACCTGCACCAGAATGCGCTCGCCGATGGCCACGCTCCGGCTGTCTACGACCACGATTTTGCCGGGGAACTCCTCTGCGGCGATGCTGGCGCTCTGATAGCAGCCGGAGAGCTTGGAGGAGAGGGCAATGCAGACCACATCGTCTCCCCGTTCCACAGCCTCGCGGAACTTCTGCTCATAGTCAAAAGGGGAGAGCTGGCTGGTGGTGGGCAGCACATCGCTCTCAATCAGCTTGTTGTAAAATGTGACGTGGTCCAGCGTCACGCCGTCCAGAAATTCCTCCTGACCGAAGATGGTTTTCAGGGGCAGCACATCAATGCCCAGCTGGTTTGCCTCCGCCTGGGAAATATCGCTGGCAGAGTCCGTGATGATCCTGACAGACATGTTAGGGTTCCTCCTTTGAAATGCAGCTGTTTACGACGGCGGTAGCCTTGCGCATCAGTGCCGTCAGATGTTTCGTGTCCTCCTCGCCCAGCGCAGTGCATACGCTGTCCACAATGTCCAGCACCTTCTCGTGCTCGGCCAGATAGGCGGATAGGGCCTCCTCCCGCAGATGGACGTAGATCACCCGCTTGTCGTGGGTGGCGCGCTCCCGGCAGATCAGCCCGCGGCTCTCCATACCGGTGAGGATGTGATTGATCTGGGATTTCAGCAGCCGGGTGTAATCGCCCAGCTCCGTGGCAGTGAGGGGCGGCAGGCCGGATACCTGACGGCGGTGCAGCAGTCCGCAGATCATGATCTCATTGAAAGAAAAGCCATCGAGGATGCGGTTGCCCCGAATGTGCAGGGCCATTTCCATCCATGCGTTCAGCAATTCCTCCAGCATTTCCCGCCGCTGTTCCATGTGTGCTCCTCCTAAAAGTTCATTTTATGAACAATTTACTTTGTGAAGAATATCATGACTCCGGGAGGAATGCAAGCCCTAAATCAAGAAAAGAGGTCAGTTGCCTTTCTGAAAAAAGGAATGAGGGGGAGAAATTCCTTGACAAACGGCGCATTTCCTCATAAAATATTGCCGTTAACGACTAGGAAGGGAAGAAAGCTGAAGCACCCTGCCCACAGAGAGCCGGCGGCTGGTGGAAGCCGGTGGAGGAGCTTGAGTATACTGGTCCCGGAGTCTTCTGCCTGAACGACAGGTAGGGTGGAACGGCTGGCTCCGTTATCGGCCGCGGACCCATCGGGTCACTGAGAGCTTTCCGGCAACGGACAGCTGAATCAGGGTGGTACCGTGTCTGGAAAGACACCCCTGAGCCATTGGGCTCTGGGGTTTATTTTTTTGTAAAACCCCATTCCAAAAGAATGAAGGAGATCAAATATGAAGTACGATTTTACCGCCATTGAGAAAAAGTGGCAGCAGAAGTGGCTGGAGGAAAAGCCCTTCACTGCCGTCACCGGGGACACCACCCGGGAGAAGTTCTTCGGCCTGATCGAGTTCCCCTACCCCTCCGGTCAGGGCCTCCATGTGGGCCACGCCCGCCCCTTCACCGCCATGGACATCATCTGCCGTAAGAAGCGGATGCAGGGCTACAACGTCCTGTTCCCCATCGGCTATGACGCCTTTGGCCTGCCCACGGAGAACTTCGCCATCAAGAACCATATCCATCCCGCCAAGGTGACCCACGACAATATCGAGAACTTCCGCAAGCAGCTCCACATGCTGGGCTATTCCTTCGACTGGGACCGTGAGGTCAACACCACCGATCCCGATTACTACAAGTGGACCCAGTGGATCTTCCTGCAGATGTTCAAGAAGGGCCTGGCCTATAAGGCCTCCATGCCCGTCAACTGGTGCACCAGTTGCAAGATCGTGCTGGCCAACGAGGAAGTGGTCGAGGGTGTCTGCGAGCGCTGCGGCGGCGAGGTCATCCGCAAGGAGAAGAGCCAGTGGATGCTGGCCATCACCAAGTACGCCGACCGCCTGATCGACGACCTGGAGGATGTGGACTTCATTAACCGCGTCAAGATCCAGCAGCGCAACTGGATCGGCCGCAGCGAAGGTACCGAGGTGGACTTCACCGCCACCAACGGTGACAAGCTGACGGTCTACACCACCCGCTGCGATACGCTGTTCGGCGTGACCTACATGGTCATTTCTCCCGAGCATCCCTTCCTGGACCAGTGGAAGGATCAGATCAAGAACTGGGACGAGGTCGCCGCTTACCGGGACGAGGCCGCCCACAAGTCCGACTTTGAGCGCGGCGAGCTGAACAAGGAAAAGACCGGCGTCCGCCTGGAGGGCATCGAGGGCATCAACCCCGCCAGCGGCAAGCATGTGCCCCTGTTCGTCTCTGACTACGTGCTGATGGGCTACGGCACCGGCATCGTCATGGGCGTGCCCGGCCACGACCAGCGCGACTGGGAGTTTGCCACCAAGTTCGGCCTGCCCATCATCGAGGTGGTCAAGGGCGGCGACATCACCAAGGAGGCCTTCACCCTGAAGGACGACACCGGCATCATGGTGAACTCCGGTTTCCTGGACGGCCTGACCGTCAAGGAGGCCATCCCCACCATGAAGAAGTGGGTCACGGAGCAGGGCATCGGCCATCCCAAGACCAACTTCAAGCTCCGCGACTGGGTGTTCTCCCGTCAGCGCTACTGGGGCGAGCCCATCCCCCTGGTGAACTGCCCCAAGTGCGGCTGGGTGCCCCTGCCGGAGGACCAGCTGCCCCTGCTGCTGCCCGAGGTGGACAGCTACGAGGTCACCGATACCGGCGAATCTCCCCTGTCCAAGATGACCGACTGGGTCAACACCACCTGCCCCTGCTGCGGCGGCCCTGCCCAGCGCGAGACGGATACCATGCCCCAGTGGGCCGGTTCCTCCTGGTATTTCCTGCGGTATATGGACCCCCACAACGACAAGGCCCTGGCCTCCAAGGAGGCCCTGGACTACTGGTCTCCCGTGGACTGGTACAACGGCGGCATGGAGCACACCACCCTGCACCTGCTGTACAGCCGCTTCTGGCATAAGTTCCTGTATGACATCGGCGTGGTGCCCACCAAGGAGCCCTACGCCAAGCGCACCAGCCACGGTATGATCCTGGGCGAGGGCGGTGAGAAGATGTCCAAGTCCCGGGGCAACGTGGTGAACCCCAACGACATCGTGGCCCAGTACGGCGCTGACACCATGCGCCTGTATATCATGTTCGTGGGCGACTTCGAGCAGGCCGCCATCTGGTCCACCGAGGCCGTCAAGGGCTCCAAGCGGTTCCTGGACCGTGTCTGGAACCTGGCTGAGAGCGCGGCGGACAGCTATGACGTGACCCCCGCCAACGAGCCCATCATCCACAAGACCATCAAGAAGGTCACCGATGATATCGATAACCTGAAGATGAACACCGCCATCGCCGCTATGATGACCGCGGTCAACGAGCTGAGTGCCAACGGCGTCACCAAGGGCGATGTGAAGTACCTGCTCCTGCTGCTGAATCCCTTTGCTCCCCACATCACCGAAGAGCTGTGGGAAATGCTGGGCTTCGCCGACCAGACCGGCAAGATGTGCTGCCAGGCCGAATGGCCCGTGTACGACGCCGCCAAGACTGTGGCTTCCACCGTGGACATGGCTGTCCAGGTCAACGGCAAGCTGAAGGGCACCATCACCATGCCCGCCGACAGCGAGGAGAAGGCTGTAGTGGATGCCGCTCTGGCTGTGGAGAAGGTTCAAAAGGCCACCGAGGGTATGAAGATCGTGAAGACCATCCTGGTGAAGAACCGGCTGGTCAACCTGATCGTGAAGCCTCAGTAATCGGATTTTTCAAACTTTCAAGCAAATTTTGTGGAAAAATCCTTGACAATCCCTCCGCAGGTCCGTATAATAGCTTTGTTAACGCCATAGATTATGGCCCTTAAAGTATCCTGGATTTAGCCGGATACCTCGGAGGGAGGGAAATATAAATGTCTGAGATTCATGTGAAGGACGGCGAGTCCATCGACAGCGCACTGAAGCGTTTTAAGCGTTCCTGCGCCAAGGCTGGCGTCATCGCCGAGGTCCGTAAGAGAGAGCATTATGAGAGCCCCAGCGTGAAGCGCCGCAAGAAGTCCGAGGCTGCTCGTAAGAACAAGAAGCGTTTCTATTGATGCTGAAAAGTGCTGTGCCGACAGGCACAGCACTTTTTTTGCAATCCGGCAGTCTAATTTTTAGAGCCTAACTTTCCCATGATGTCCTTGACCTCCGGCCACATGAGGAACGCCGCTGAGAACCCTATCCCCGCGCCGGTCCGCAGCTTTTGGCTGATGGTATCCGCGTCATCGAACAGCACGAAGTGGAGCTCTCCGTTTCGTGTATAAGTAAAATACCGGGCGCATAGCTCCTGGGAAAAGAACACGGGCGGAGATTCCCGCTCCATCAGCTGCCGGAACTGTTCTTCGTCCAGCGGTTCGCCCTCCCCGGAGCGGGCGGGCAGGTGGAAATCCATCCGCAGCCGCTGGACGTCCAGCGCCAGCCGGGAGGCACCGCCGTGGGCGTCCGCGGCCTCCTGAAGCCGCTGGCTTAAGCTCCCGCCTGAAATGGCGGTGCAGACCAGGACCACTGCGCTGTTTCCCGCCGCCTGGGCGTAGCGCTCCGGCAGGTACAGCGTCCGCTGTCCGGCGGACAACGCCTGCCCCAGCCGGCGGGCGAATTCCAGCCGGTCCTGCTGGAGCGGCTCCTCAAAGTCCAGCAGCGCGCCGGTGTAGCTCCGCCTTCCGCACTCCCGCAGCACTGCCGCGCACAGGGCGTCCGGGTCGCCGATGGGCGGCGCCTCCCGGTCGCTGACGGACAGCAGACCGCCCTGGGTCTGGAGGTTCAGATTTTGCCGCAGCAGGGTGGAGCCGGAACCGATGCGGTAGGCCACATGGGCCAGGGTGCGGCCATATTGGGCGGCCTCACGCGCCTCGCCCGGCGTCACGGCAAGATACAGCTGCACATCCCACTCCCCCTTGTATCGTTCCGAAAAATCTGATATGATACCCGTAATGACTTTATGCAGAGAAGGAGCCGCCTATGCCGTTTTCCCTTGTGCCTGACCGCGTGTTCGGCTGTTACGCCGACATTACCCCGGATTACCTCGCGGAGCGGGGGGTCACATTGCTGCTCAGTGACCTGGATTTCACCCTGGCCGCGAAGAAAACGCCCCGGCCTGACCAGCCCCTCCGGGACTGGATCGCGGACCTGGCGGCTCACGGCATCGGCTTTATGATCGTATCCAATAACCGCTCAGGCAGGCGGGTGACGGAATTCTGTGCCGACCTGGGCGTGCCCTATCAGGGCCACGCGGGAAAGCCCTCCACAAAAGGGTTGGAGGCCGCCATGGAGCGTGCCGGGGCAGGCCGGACCCACACCGCCATGCTGGGAGACAAGCTGCTGACGGATATGCTGGCCGCCAACCGGGCCGGGGTCCTGGCGCTGATGGTGGAGCCGGTGGGCGGCGCCGTCACCGCCTGGCAGAAGGTGCTCCACGGCCTGCAATCGCCCTTCAAGGCCGCCTGCCGGCGCCGTACGGCGAAAATTGGATGAAAAAAACGGGGAAGTCGTGGAAAAATACTTGCAATCACGGGCAACATACGGTAAAATATCATCGGTAATTTCACTAGATATAGAATACAGAGAAAATGTCCTCCCGCAGGTCGTTTTCTCGTAGATTTGTGAGGAGGAAAAAACTATGCCTATTTCTGCAGGCGATTTCCGTAAGGGTGTTATTTTTGAGATGGACGGCAAGCCCATGCTGGTCGTGGACTTCCAGCACGTGAAGCCCGGCAAGGGCGCTGCTTTCGTCCGTACCAAGTACAAGAACGTGATAACCGGTGCCATCCGTGAAGAGTCCTTCAACCCCAGCGCCAAGTTTGAGAATGGTACTGTGGAGCGCAAGAATGCCGAGTACAGCTACAACGACGGCGACCTGTACTACTTCATGGACCCCGAGACCTTCGACATGATCCCGCTGAACGCTGACGTTCTGGGCGATGCTTTCCAGTTCATCAAGGAGAACACCATGTGCACCCTGGTGAGCTATAAGGGCAGCGTGTTCGCCGTGGAGGCCCCCAACTTCGTGGACCTGGTGGTCACCGAGACCGAGCCCGGCGTGAAGGGCGATACCGCCACCAACGTCACCAAGAGCGCCACCCTGGAGACCGGCGCCGTCATCAAGGTGCCCCTGTTCATCAATGAGGGCGAGAAGATCCAGATCGACACCCGTACCGGTGAGTATCTGGGCCGCTGCAAGGAGTAAGACCGACATAAAGGGGGGACTTTTGTCCCCCCTTTAGATTCCCCTGTGGAAGGAAAACCTACAACATCTTTTATCAAGAAAGGAGCAACCGCTATGGAAATCTCTGAGAAGGTCGCCTATCTGAAGGGCCTGGCCGAGGGTATGGAGCTGGACACCGAGAAGAAGGAGGGCAAGCTGCTCGCTGCCATCATCGATGTGCTGGAGGACATTGCCCTGGAGCTGGAGGATATTCAGGACGAGCAGGCGGAGCTGGCCGATGGCCTGGACGCCGTCAGCGACGACCTGGAGGATGTGGAAGACATCGTGTTCGAGGACTGGGACGATGAGGATGACGAGTACGAGGAAGACGAGCTGGATGAGGACGAGGAGTGCTACGCCACCACCTGCCCCACCTGCGAGGAGACCATTTTCTTCGACGACTCTATCCTGGAGGACGGCGAAGTCATCTGCCCCAACTGCGGCGAGAAGCTGGAGTTTGACCTGACCAGCCTGGACGAGGAGTCCGGCGAGGACGAGGAATAATTGCAAATGAAGAGCAGCCCGGTGCATGATGCACCGGGCTGCTTGTTTTTGGCTTGCGCAGGATCAATCCACCGCTTTTTTCTTCAGGCTGCACAGTCCCGCGCCGATGGCGGTGGCGAAGGTGGCGTTTTCAGGGACGATGTAGTGGATACCGTAGAGCTTTTCGAAATTCTCAAAGTTGGGCTTCACCTGATCCAGCGTGGTCATGGAGCCGATGAGGACCACCGTCCGGGTGCCGCAGCACTGGCAGGCCAGCACTGTCATGGTGCCGATGGCCTGGAGCACCAGGTTCACCGCGCCTGCCGCCAGGTCGGCAGGAGAGGCGTCCTCCACCAGATTGCCGAAATTGGCGGCTGTCAGGGTGGGGTCCAGCGTGGGGGCGGGATTGCAGGTGATGTCGGCAATGGTCAGGTCCACCTGGCCCAGGTCGCCTTGGGCCGCCAGCTTTTTGATCTGGCCGAACCGCTCCATGCCCACCAGCTTGCGGCACAGGCCGCCCAGGGTCCCGCCGCCGATGCCGCTGCCGCACAGGTGCCGTACAGCGCTGCCTTTTTCCGCCCACATGAACGCGGTGCCGGTGCCCATGGTGACAACCACGGCGCTTTCCTGGCCGGACAGGGCCAACGCACCGGTGCCGCTGGCGGAGAACTCGTCCACCTTGCAGGTGGGCAGGCCGTAAATATCGCCCTCCACATAGCTGGCACCGACGCCGGTCAGCACTACCCGCCGCACATCCTTCAGCGTCAGGCCGTTGCTGGTGAGATAGTTGCCCAAGGCGCCGTACAGGCTGGTCACCTGGTCCTCCGCCCGTACCCGCAGCATGGAGAGCACGCTGCCGTCGGTCCGAAGCCCCACGATCTTGGTAGTGGAGCCGCCGATATCGATGCCTAAAATCACTTCCATGTGAAAAACCTTCCTTTTCAACGGCACAGCCGTTCGCTGTTTTTCATAATAGGGGAGGGAGGCCGTATTGTCAATTAAAATTGATAAATTTTTGACGTAATTTTTGAAAAACAATTGCTTTTCCTGGATAAGCCGCTTATAATCTAGGCAGGTGACAAGACACTTACACAACATTGCATTGAGGTGTAGTATGAATACGGAAAAGAAACTGAACATGACCATGCTCTGCGACTTTTACGAGCTGACCATGGGCAACGGATATTTTCAGGCAGGCCGCAAGGACCAGATCACATATTTTGACGTGTTCTTCCGGGATGTGCCGGATAAGGGCGGCTTCGCCGTCTGTGCCGGCCTCAGCCAGCTGATCGACTATGTGCAAAACCTTCATTTTGACGAGGAGGATATTGCTTACCTGCGGAGCAAGAACTTGTTTTCCGAGGAGTTCCTGGCCTATCTCCGCGATTTCCATTTCTCCGGCGATATCTGGGCCATCCCCGAGGGTACGCCCATCTTCCCCCGGGAGCCGGTGGTGACCGTCCGGGCCAAGGCCATCGAGGCCCAGCTCATTGAGACGTTCCTTCTGCTGACCGTCAACCACCAGAGCCTCATCGCCACCAAGGCCAACCGCATCTGCCGGGCGGCCCAGGGGCGGACAGTGCTGGAGTTCGGCTCCCGCCGGGCCCAGGGCACTGACGGCGCCATTTCCGGCGCCCGGGCGGCATACATCGGTGGCTGCAAAGGCACCGCCTGCACCATTTCCGACCAGCTCTTCGGTGTTCCTGCCGGCGGCACCATGGCTCATTCCTGGGTCCAGATGTTCGACAGTCAGTACGAGGCCTTCAAGACCTACTGCGAAATTTATCCCACCAACGCAACGCTCTTGGTGGATACCTACAGCGTGCTGAAATCCGGTGTGCCCGATGCCATCCGGGCGTTCAACGAGGTGCTGAAGCCCCTGGGCATTACGAAGTGCGGTATTCGTCTGGATTCCGGCGACATCGCCTACCTCAGCCGGGAGGCCCGGAAGATGCTGGACGACGCCGGGTGGACAGAGTGCCAGATCTCCGCGTCCAACTCTCTGGACGAGTACATCATCCGGGACTTGCTTCAGCAGGGTGCCAAGATCGATATGTTCGGCGTGGGCGAGCGGATGATCACCGCCAGCAGCCAGCCGGTATTCGGCGGTGTGTACAAGCTGGCCGCCGTGGAGGATGAAGCGGGCAATATCATCCCCAAGATCAAGGTCAGCGAGAACGTGGATAAGATCACGAATCCCCACTTCAAAAAGACCTATCGCATCTTTGACAAGGTCACCGGCAAGGCGGAAGCGGACTATATCACCGTCTGGGACGAGACGGTGGACGAGACCAAGCCGCTGGAACTGTTCGACCCCCGCTCCACCTGGAAGCGCAAGACCTACACGAATTTCGAGGCCCGGCCGCTCCAGGTACAGGTGTTCAAGGGCGGCGAGCTGGTCTATCGGCAGCCCACGCTTCAGGAAATTCAGAAATACTGCGCGGATCAGGTGGATACCCTGTGGGACGAGGTGAAGCGGTTCGAGAATCCTCATAAGTATTATGTCGACCTCAGCCAGAAGCTGTGGGACATCAAGCAGGAGCTTCTCCGGGAACGCAGATAAGACCCGGCGCCGCCGCGAATTGTGGCGGCGCTTTTTCGCAGAATCATGGTTGAAGCCGGGGGCGTTTTTGGATATAATGAGAAAAAAACCTGCTGTATCCAGCAGCATACCGACGAAGAGAGAAAGACCGGGAGGTGAAGGGCCGTGCATAAGAATCTGCCCCATCCGCAGGAGCGGACAGAACGCCGTATTTCCGCCGCTGCCAGCATCGGAATGTGTGTCCTGACGGTGCTGGCGCAAATTGCCACCACACTGCTGCTGACTCATTTCCTGCGGGAAAAAGCCAGCTATGTATACAGTATTCTGGAATTTATCGGTGCCATCCTGGCAATCCGGGTCTATCAGCGGCCAGGCAGCCCCTCCTATAAGCTGGTGTGGATGTGCCTGCTGCTGGCGGTGCCTGTGGCCGGTATGCTTTTATTCTGCCTGTGGGGCGGTACCCATCAGGCCAAGCAGCTCAGCCTGCGGAAAGTGCCGCCTGTCCCTCAGCGGGAGAGCCAACAGATGGCCAGCGAGGCGAACCTCTCTCGGCTCAGCCGCAAGTCCCCCGCCTGGGGCCGTCTGGCGGCGTATCTCCAGCGGCGGGGCTTCCTTCTGTACCGCAATACCGCCGCTCAGTATTTCGGGGACGGCGCCGCCTTTTTTGACGACCTCATTGACCATCTCCGGCAGGCGGAGGTCTACATTTTCCTGGAATACTATATCCTGGCGGAGGGCCAGATCTGGGACCGCATCTTTGCGGTGCTGAAGGAGCGGGCCGCCGCAGGCGTGGAGATCCACATCATTTTTGACGATTTCGGCAATCTCACCCGCTTATCCGACGCGACGCTCCAGTCTATCCAGGACGCGGGCATCGAAGTGGAGGTATTCAACCCTGTCCACCGTTATGTAAATCGCATCTACTTCAATTACCGGGACCACCGGAAGATCGCCGTCATTGACGGTCAGGTGGCCTATACCGGTGGCATCAACGTGGGCGATGAGTATGCCAACTTGGTGCCCCGATTTGGTCACTGGAAGGACAGCGGCGTCCGCATCGATGGCGAGGGCGCTTGGGGCTTTGCCACCCAGTTCATGCAGATGTGGAAGATGATGGGCCGGACCTTCGCCAACGAGGACGACTACTACCGTTCCCGACATGAGTCCGCGGAAGCTGCGGGTTGGTGCCAGCCCTTTACTGACGGCCCGCTGAACAACCCGGACAACCCGGTGGAGGAGACGTACCTCCAGCTCATTTCCTCCGCCCAGAAGATGCTGTATATCACCACGCCTTACTACGCGGTGGAGGAATCCATGCAGCAGGCGCTGTGCATTGCGGCGGACGCCGGGGTGGACGTGCGGCTTCTGGTGCCCGCCATCCCGGACAAGAAGTATGCCTACATGGTAGCAGAGACCTATTGGGGCGAGCTGCTGGCCCACGGTGTGAAGATTTACAAGTACGCGCCGGGCTTCGTCCATGCCAAGAGCGTCATGGCGGACCGGGAGGTGGCCCTGGTGGGCAGCACCAATATGGATTACCGGACCTTCCAGCTCCACTACGAATGTGCCGTTCTGTTGTACCATATGCCGGCGGTGGAGGAGCTGCTGGAGGATATGGACGATATCATGGCCCAGAGCCAGCGGTACACCCTGGAGGAGTGGAACAGCCGCTCCTGGTTCCGCAAAATGTCTGCGTCTGTGCTTCGGCTGGGGGCTATATGGCTGTGAGATGTCAAGGGGGAGCGGACTCCCTCTTGAGAATCCTCTGCTACCAGTGACGTCGGTCACTGGTGAAGGCCGCCCAAGGCCGCCTATCATTTCTGACTGCACCGGAGGTGCCCATGTCCCGTGAACTGACCCCTCAGGAGATTGCCGAGCGCAGTCTCATCAAGACCTACCGCAAGCAGCTCTGGAATCCCTTTATCGCCGCTGTGAAGCGGTATGAGTTGGTTGCTCCGGGAGACCGTATCGCCGTCTGCATTTCCGGCGGAAAGGACTCCATGGTACTTGCAAAGCTGATGCAGGAGCTGCAAAAGCACACCGACCAGCCCTTTGAGCTGACTTTCCTGGTGATGGATCCCGGTTACAACTCGGAAAACCGGGCGCTGATCGAGGAGAACGCCCAGGCGCTGGGCATTCCCGTCACCATTTTTGACAGCGACATCTTCGACGTCACCGTCCAGGTGGACAAAAATCCCTGCTATCTCTGCGCCCGGATGCGCCGGGGGTTCCTGTACGCAAAAGCGCAGGAACTGGGCTGTAACAAGATCGCCCTGGGCCACCATTTTTCCGATGTGGTGGAGACCACGCTCCTGGGCCTGTTTTACGGTGCCCAGCTCCAGGCTATGCCGCCCAAGCTCCACAGCAAGAATTTCCCCGGCATGGAGCTGATACGGCCCCTGTACTGCGTCCATGAGGATGCCATCATTGCCTGGAAGAACTATAACCACCTACGGTTTCTCCAGTGTGCCTGCCGCTTTACCGAGGAGCGGGATGCAGCGGAGAACGGCGTGGGGGAGAGCAAGCGCCAGGAGATGAAGCTGCTGCTACGGGAGCTGAAAAAGACCAACCCGAACATCGAAAAGAGCATTTTCCGGGCTATTCACGGCGTCCAACTGGACACTTTCCCTGGATTTAAGTACAAAGGTCAGGCTCATTCCTTTTTGGACTTCTACGACGGAAAAGATGCTTTTGCGGGAGAACTGTAAAAAAGAAAAAAATTTGAAAAACCTATTGACAATATCCGAAATATCTGTATAATAATATCTGTTCGCTGAAGCGGACAGATATAGCGGGTTTGTGTAAAGGTAGCACAGCAGACTCTGACTCTGTATGTGAGGGTTCGAATCCTTCACCCGCTGCCATAGAAAGTCCTGAAACCTCAAGGGTTTCAGGACTTTTCTTTTGTCCTGACCCTTTATTTGACCCTTTATCGGTTTTGAATCTTTTTTCCGTAGACGGTATTCTGAATGTACGCTTCCATTCTGTCAGCACTGTCCTGCTTCATCTTTTCCGAAACATGACCATAGACATCAAGTGTAAAGGCAGCTGTTGCATGGCCCAGGTTGCTTTGGACAGTTTTGACGTCATCTCCATTTTGAAGGCACAGCACTGCGTAGGTATGCCGGAGGCTATGCACATTTGCGTTCTCTGCACCAATCTTCTTTGCAATCTTCTTGAAATGCGCATATACCGTCTGTGGGCAATAATGATCTCCCAGCTCTGTTGTGAACACAAACCAATTTTTCTGCTCTTCGGGGGAGTTCCATCCCTTCCACGCCGGGCCGGCCTTTATTCGCTGCTGCATTTGGAGAACCTTTTGCTCTTTCAAAATTGACAGCAATATAGGCGGCGGGGTCAGCAACCGTTCTTTGTCATTTTTCAATGATGCAAATGTGTAGCCACCCTCGCTCTTGGAGCGCTTCAGCAGTTGGCGATAAATACGGATGCTGCCACGCTCAAAATCAATACAGTCCCATGTTAAGCCGATAGCTTCCGATTCACGGACGCCACTGAACAAAATAAACTTCAGAATAGCCTTATAGGAATCTTCCTCGACCAACGCAGAAAACATTTGAATCTGAGCGTCAGTCAAAGTCTGAATATCCTTTCTGGTCTTACGCGGAAGTGTTGTCAGTGTTGCAGGATTAGTTCGAATCATTTCGTTCCATACCGCTTGATTCAGAGCCTTGCTCAATACACCATGCACATTATGAATTGTTTTTGCCGAAAGACCCTTTTTTTCATCATCTCCGCGCTGCAGTTGATTATAGAGCGATTGAATCACATGCGGTTTCAAATCCGACAGCCGATATTGACCAATATACGGAATGATATGATATTTACAAACATTTTTGTAATTTCGTACCGTTCCGTATTTTTTGTCACCCATATACTCGTTCAGCCATATTTCAAGCCATTGCTTCACCGTGGTTCTTTCCAGCGGAATATAAGTCCCTGCATCCAATTCCGCTGTGATCTCCGTCAGTCTCTGGCGGACTGCCTTTTGTGTCTTCCCGTAGACAGATTTCTGAATCTGCTTTCCCGTCTTGGGGTCTATGCCAGTGGTGTAGCGAGCCTCCCAGCGTCCGTCGGAGCGCTTGCGGATAGTGCCGCTGCCCTTGGCATTCTTTGTATTGCTTCTCAAGTCTACCTCGCTTTCCTCTGAAATTATAAAACGGCCAGTCAGTCCGTTGTTTAACTTTGCCTGTCGCTGTCAAGCCACGCCACAAATTCCTCCAATGGCAGCTTGCCAGCAACACAGTCATCACGCCTTCTGCGGGCCTCCTGGGACCACGCGTTAAATTCCTCCCGTGTCATAATGCCGTACCGGATACGGGCATTGTGAGCCTTGTAGGAGCGCTTATATTCCCGGATAGCAGGGTCCTCCATCTTTCGCTTCTCATAGAGCCGGAGGGAACCCATCTCTTTGCAGGTTTTTGTGGAGCCGTCAATCAGTCGGTCGCAGAACTCCGACCGCGTGTTGCCCATGATGCCAAAGTAGCACCCACAGAATTTGCAGATGCGGAACCGCAAATTTCGGCGGATATACTCTGCAAGGATGAACTGCACAAAATCGTTCGGTTCCTCCGTGTTAAGCGTCTCAGCAGGAAACTCCTGAAAGTCATTTCGGCGTTCTTCGTTCAGCACATCATCATACGGAAAGAAACCATTTGCGCCCTTCATGGTAATACCATAAGTTACATCGCTATACTTTAGGGGCAGGAAGTTATACCATTCCGGCGCTTGCTTTTTGCCCAGTTCCTCATGTTGTCTGAAATATCGCGCAGTCATGTCTTCCGGTGTGTCCGCTTCAAAGAAATTCTCCGCCAGGTACAGCAGCTTCGGCTGGATTTCCGTGTAGTACGCCATCTGCCGCTCGATTCCATCCACGCTCAGCTTTTTGCCCTGGTCAAAATACAGACGCTGGCGCTGAATGCTTGCCGCCAGCGGTGCAAAAACCGGGCTGCACCGCAGCCAGAAGATAGCAATATCAAATAACTGGACAAAGTGCAACTTCAAATCGTTCCCGGCCTTGATCGCCTTGAGATGTGCCTTGATCTGCTCCAGATGCACGGAAAACACCTTTAGGTCTGCATACAGGAAGTCTGTCAGTGCCGTGCCAATGGAATACTCCTTGTGATACAACGTCTGGATACTGCCTGGAGCATCCTTGAACTCCGTCCGGATCTCAAAGCATTCGGTCGCAGAATCCATATAGCACGCTGCCCAAATTCGATTGTTTGGCGCGGGTATCTTCTTGAGCAGATACATACACGTTCCTCCAAAATAGACTGACCTATTTAAAATAATTTCAAATGGACTATTGACATCGGTGTAGTCTTTATTTATACTGTTCCCACGAAAGCGACTTAGCAAATCTTTTATATCACGCAAGGTCTACTATGTCAAGAACAATTTTGAGGAGGAACGCCATGAACCACAACTATGATGATCTGCCAGCTGTTTTGAATGCGAACCAACTGGCCACAGCGCTGGGCATTTCTCGTGCGGGAGCCTATCAGCTTCTCAACACTGGGACATTCCCCACGCTGCGGATTGGTAAGCGGCTGCTGGTGCCGAAGGACAAGCTCATCGACTGGATTGAGCAGAACACGGGAGGCGGGAATGGAAACTGAAAAAGAAACGACTGCCCCGAATCCATCTGTTGCACCAGATGGGGAGCAGCCGTCCGCGCTTGCACGCACAGACAGTATACCAATTTCCGAAGAAAAGCACAAGCAGTTTGGGAAAATCAAGGCCCTGTCCATGCCGGAACTGATGGAAACCTGCTTTCCTGTCAAGCCATCGGTTATAGAGGGACTTCTGCCGGCGGGGACGTACCTCCTCGCCGGCGCTCCCAAAATCGGTAAATCCTTTTTCGTCTTGCAGATGGCCTATCAGGTAAGCATGGGAGAGCCTTTCCTGGGCTTCTCTTCCCGGCCAGGTACCGTCCTGTATTTGGCTCTGGAGGACACCTATGAGCGGCTGCAAAAACGCCTTTCCCAGATGACGGAGCGGGACAGCCAGAACCTTGTGTTGTCCGTTCTGGCGGATACACTGGATGAAAAACTACTGGAGCAGCTAGTTGACTTTCTGTTTGAATACCCTGAAACGGTTCTGGTCATCATCGATACCTTGCAGCGCATCCGGGGACGAACACCGGATAGCTGCAGTTATTCTGCAGATTATGACACGATGTCAAAGCTGAAGAGCTTTGCGGATTCACGTGACATCGCTCTGCTGGTAGTCCATCACACCCGCAAGGAGGGGGCCGAGGATGTGTTCAACACCGTCTCTGGCACTAACGGACTGATGGGAGCGGTAGATGGGACGTTGATCTTGCACAAAGACAGGCGCGCCGACTTGGACGCAGTTTTAGAGGTGGTGGGGCGGGATCAGCCGCAGATGCGGCTACACCTCCGTTTTGACCCTGCACACCTGAACTGGGAGCTGGTCAAAGCGGACACGGAGCTTTATCAGGAGCCGCCGGAGCCGCTGTTGGAGCTGGTGGCGCAGCTACTCACGGAAGAAAAGCCAACGTGGAAAGGGACTGCTACGGAGCTATCCCAGTGTCTGCAAGGGGTGGACAGCGGTCGAAACTTCACGCCCAACTGGATCGTGCGGACGCTGAATGCGCAGCAGGAAATATTGCTGCGGCAGTATGGCGTCCGCTACTTGTCCCGGCGCAGGAAAGATGGAAAATCCATCTTTCTGCAAAGGGACGGTGTACGGTAATGTACGGTATGTACGGTAAAATTGGGAGCGGAGCCGCTCCCCAAAATACCGTACATTATCGGACATACCGTACACCAGCGGGCTGAATGTCCTGCCGTACCGGCAGGACATTTCGCCCGCAAAAGGGAGTCCAGAGGGAACGGCTGGCACACGGACTTTGGTACAAAGTCTAGTGTGTTATACCCGTCACGGCGGGGGACGGGAGCAAACGCGGGATGGCGGTGTCCATCCGCGTTTGTGACCGGCCCGAAAACGAAGCGAAGGCGGGTGTCGGTATCGACGCCCACCGCAGCGCACGGTTTCAGAAGCCGTGATGGGGATTCTCCGCTCCCCCGTCTCCCAGGCTTCGATGAAGGAGGCACAATATGGCATACGCTATTTTACGATTTGCGAAACACAAGGGCGGCGCTTCCAAGGCGCTGAGTGCCCACCACGAGCGGACAAAGGAGGTTTACGCCAGTAACCCGGATATTGACCCCAGCCGCACTGCGCAGAACTTCCATCTGGTGACGCCCCGAAGGAGCTATGAGCAGGAGATCAAGCACCGCATTCAGATGACAGGCTGCCGGGTGCGGAAGGACAGCGTGAAGTTCGTGGACACGCTGGTGACGGTCAGCCCGGAGTTCGCGCAGGCCCACGAAGCCGAAATGAGAGAATATTTTACCCGGGCGTTTGAGTTTCTGAAGGAGCGCATTGGTGAGGACAATATCATCTCCGCTGTGGTGCACATGGATGAAAAGACTCCGCACCTGCATCTCTGTTTCGTCCCGCTAACCAAAGACGGTAGGCTGTCCGCAAAAGAAATTCTCGGCAACAAGAAAGCCATGATACGTTGGCAGGACGATTTCTACGCCTGCATGGCGGAGCGGTGGCCGGAGCTTGAACGCGGCACACCTGCTGTGGAAACCAAACGCAAGCACCTGACGCCCCAGTGGTATAAGAAGGTAACGGCCATGGACGCCAAGCTGGAGCAGTTGGAATCCACATTGAACGGTATCAACGTTCTGAATGCAGGAAAGAAACGGGAGGAAGCTGTTGCGCAGCTTGCAGAACTTCTGCCACAAGTCGAATCCTTTCAGGCAGAAATGCAGCGCATGAAAGACGCTATTACCCGTGAACGGCAGGATAAGAACTTACAGAAAGAAATCAATGAAGATCTTCGAAGTGCATTGAATGAAGAACGCAATCGCAGCTTTGAGCAGCGTCTGAAGATCTCTGAACTGGAACGGCGGTACAAGCGTCTGGAACATCTGCTTGGCAAAATCCCACGGGAGGAATGGGAGAAATTTCTACCAAAGCGAAAGGAATATCAACGTTAAATAAGCGGGGTTGTCCCAAGGCATCGTGCCAGATGACAGCCTTGCTTATTTATTTGCAGTTGCACATTTGAAGTGATTGTTCATGTATTGCAGCGATTTAACGCAGGCTTTACAAAGGCATGGTGACGAATTTTACGTTGGGCTGTTTATACTAAGACCGTGGCATCAAGCAACAGACATATGAAAAAAAGGAGAATCATTGTGATGAAAAAAGTATTTGCTATTCTGCTGGCCCTGACCATGGCCTTGAGCCTGCTGACCGCCTGCGGCGGCAAGCAGGAGACCCCCGCCCAGACGAAACAGCCCACGGCCCTGTCCGGCGCTGTCGCCACCAACGGCTCCACCTCCATGGAGAAGGTCATCGGCGCCCTAAGCGAGCAGTTCATGTCCGATAACAGTGGTGTGTCCGTCACCTATGACGCCACCGGCTCCGGCGCAGGCATCGAGGCCGCCTCCAATGGCAGCGCCGACATCGGCCTCTCCTCCCGCGCCCTGAAGGACGAGGAGAAGTCCTCCGGCCTGATGGGCACCACCGTGGCTCTGGACGGCATTGCCGTCATCGTCAACCCCGCCAACAAGGTCGCTGACCTGACCGTGGAGCAGATCGCTCAGGTTTTCACCGGCGAGATCACCGACTGGAGCCAGCTGGGCGGCGCTGCCGGCACCATCTCCTGCATCGGCCGTGAGGCCGGCTCCGGCACCCGGGACGGCTTCGAGTCCATCACCAAGACCAAGGACGAGTGCAAGATGGATCAGGAGCTGACCTCCACCGGCGCTGTCATTGAGGCTGTGGCGGGCAACCCCAATGCCATCGGTTACGCCTCCCTGTCCGCCCTGAAGGACACCGTCAAGGCCGTCACCGTGGGCGGCGTGAAGTGCAGTGAGGAGACCGTCTTGGACGGCAGCTATGCCATTCAGCGCCCCTTCGTCTTCGTCACCAAGGACGGCGTGGCCCTCAGCGCCCAGGCCCAAGCGTTCTTCGACTTCGCTACCTCTGCCGCTGCCAATGACCTGATCCGTGCCGCCGGCGCCGTGCCCGTGGCCTGAATCATCCCTCAAACATCCCACCCCCTCTTGGGAACGCCCTCACCCTCAAAAACAGGGTGAGGGCCGTTCCCGTCACCGGAAGGAGTTTCAAACATGGAAATGGAAAACGCGCTGCGGACGCCCACCCGGCGCCGGACAGTGGAACAGAAACGGAGCGGCGGAACCGGACAGAAGCGGAACGGCCGGGAGGCCATGGAGTGGTTCTTCCACCTGCTGTTTTTGCTGTGCGGCGTGGTGGCGGTGGCCTTCGTGCTGTTCATCAGCATCTACCTCATTGTCTCCGGCCTGCCCGCCATCCGGGAAATTGGCCTGGTAAAATTCCTGTTCGGCAGGACCTGGGCACCCACTGCCACCACGGTGGAGCCCTCCTTCGGCATCCTGCCCTTTATCCTGACCTCTGTCTACGGCACCGCCGGGGCCGTCCTGATCGGCGTACCCATCGGCTTGATGACCGCCATTTTCCTGGCTAAAGTGGCGCCCCCCAGGGCCGCCCGGGTCATCAAGTCCGCCGTGGAGCTATTGGCGGGCATCCCCTCCGTGGTCTACGGTCTGGTGGGCATGATCGTGCTGGTGCCCGCTATCCGGGAACTGTTTGGACTGTCCTCCGGTGCCTGCCTGCTGGCGGCCATCATCGTACTGGCCATCATGATCCTGCCCTCCATCATCAATGTCTCCGAGACGGCCCTGCGGGCGGTGCCCCAGGAGTACGAGGAGGCGTCCCTGGCTCTGGGCGCCACGGAGATTGAAACCTACTTCCGGGTGTCCCTGCCCGCCGCCGGCAGCGGCGTGGCGACGGCGGTGGTGCTGGGCGTGGGCCGGGCCATCGGCGAGGCCATGGCCATCATCATGGTGGCGGGCAATGTGGCAAATATGCCGGGGTTGTTCACCTCCGTTCGCTTCCTCACCACCGCCATCGCCTCGGAGATGAGCTACGCCGCCTATGGCAGCCTCCAGCGCAACGCCCTGTACTCCATCGGCCTGGTGCTGTTTCTGTTCATCATGCTGATCAACGTGCTGCTGAACGCATTTCTCAAGAGCAAGAAGGAGGACTGAACCGTGGAGCAGAAATTATCCCCCCGCCGCAGGGTCTATGACTGGGGCCTTCGGATCCTGCTGTGGCTCTGTGCGGGCGTCACCTGCGCCCTGCTGGCGTTCCTCATCGGCTATATCTTCTACCGGGGCCTGGGCAACATCTCATGGGAGCTGCTGACCACCCAGACCAGCTATATCAAGGATACCATCGGCATCCTGCCCAACATTCTCAATACCCTCTATATCATCTTCGTGGCCATGCTCATCGTCCTGCCCCTGGGCGTGGGCGCTGCCATCTACCTGACGGAGTACGCATCCAACCACAAAGTAGTGGAGCTGATCGAATTTGCCACCGAGACCCTGACGGGCATTCCCTCCATCATCTTTGGCCTGGTGGGTATGCTGTTCTTCGTCCAGAAGCTGGGCCTGGCGCCGGGCATCCTGGCGGGCGGCCTGACTCTGGTCATGATGATTCTGCCCACCATCGTCCGCACCACGCAGGAGAGCCTGAAGACCGTGCCCCAGTCCTACCGGGAGGGAGCCCTGGGCCTGGGGGCGGGGAAGTGGCACATGGTCCGCACCGTGGTGCTGCCGAGCGCCATCGACGGCATCGTCACCGGCTGCATTCTGGCGGTGGGCCGCATCGTGGGCGAGAGTGCGGCGCTGCTGTTCACGGCGGGCTTCGGCCTGATTTTGAACAACTTCAAAACCGCCCTTCAGTCCTCCTCCGCCACCCTGACGGTGGCGCTGTACGTCTATGCCAACGAGCGGGGAGAGACCGGAGTGGCCTTCGCCATCGCGGCGATCCTGATGGTGCTGACCTTCCTCATCAACATGGCCGCCAATTTCGCGGGAAAGAAACTGAAAAAGTAACGGGAGGTTGCTATGTCAACGATTTTGCAGGCAAAGGATTTGAATTTGTGGTACGGCCAGAACCATGCCCTCCACAATGTGAACGTGGACATCCCGGAGCATGAGATCACGGCCTTCATCGGTCCCTCCGGCTGCGGCAAGTCCACCTTTCTGCGGACGCTGAACCGCATGAACGACTTGATCCCCATCGTGAAGATCACCGGAGAGGTGAACTTCCGGGGGCAGAACATCTATGACAGCGGCGTGGACCCCACCTGGCTCCGCAAGCAGATCGGCATGGTGTTCCAGAAGGCCAATCCCTTCCCCATGAGTATCTACGACAATGTGGCCTACGGCCCCCGGACTCACGGCGTCCGCTCCAAAGTGGCGCTGGACGAGATCGTGGAGAAGTCCCTCCGGGCCGCTGCCATCTGGGACGAGGTGAAGGACCGCCTGAAAAAGAGCGCTCTGGGTCTCTCCGGCGGCCAGCAGCAGCGGCTGTGCATCGCCCGGGCGCTGGCGGTGGAGCCGGAGGTGCTGCTGATGGACGAGTCCACCAGCGCCCTGGACCCCATTTCCACTTCCAAGATCGAAGACCTTGCGGCGGAGTTGAAAAACAAGTATACTGTCATTATGGTGACGCACAATATGCAGCAAGCCGCCCGTATCTCGGATAACACGGCCTTTTTCCTGCTGGGAGAATTGGTGGAGTTCGGCAAGACGGAGCAGCTGTTCTCCAACCCCACCGATAAACGCACGGAAGACTACATTACCGGCCGGTTCGGATAAGGAGGATGCTGATATGCGAAACAAATTTGACGAGCAGTTGAAGCGGCTCCATGTGGAGCTCATTCAGATGGGCGCCGCCTGTGAGGACGCCATCTCCGCCGCAGCGGAGGCCCTGCTGAAGGGCGACGAGTCCCTGGTGCCTGCCGCCCTGGAGGCGGAGCGGGACCTGGACCGTCGGGAGCGGGAGGTGGAGAACCTGTGCTTAAAACTCCTTTTGCAGCAGCAGCCGGTGGCCCGGGACCTGCGGGAGATCTCCGCCGCCCTGAAAATGATCTCGGACCTGGAGCGCATCGGCGACCAGGCAGCGGATATTGCGGAGCTGGTCTCCTACGTCCGGGTGCCGGACGGCTCCGGCGTGCTGCACATCGCGGACATGACCCGGGCGGTCATCGGCATGGTGACCGCCAGCGTGGATTCCTTCGTGAAGCGGGACCTGGAACTGGCCCGTGCCGTCTGCGCCGCCGACGACCAGGTAGACGCCCTGTTCGACCAGGTGAAGCGGGAACTGATCGACATGATCGCGTCCGACGCCGCCTGGGGCCAGCAGGGACTTGATTTGCTGATGGTGGCGAAATACCTGGAGCGCATCGGCGACCACGCCACCAATGTGGCGGAATGGGTGGAGTACAGCATCACGGGCGTCCACCCATCGAACAATTAAAGAGGGAGGCGGCGGTGCCGCTCCCCATGAAAGGAGAGACCGGCATTGCTGACCTTTGCAGACGTGAAAAACAACGCCGCCATCCGCACCTATATCCAGCGGGCAGATGAATCCCTCATCGCCCTGGGCTTCACGGAGCACAGCTTCGCCCATGTCACCATGGTGGCGGAGAACGCCGCCTACATTCTGGAGACCCTGGGCTACCCCGCCCGGACGGTGGAGATCGCCCGCATCGCCGCGTTTCTCCACGACATCGGCAACCTGGTGAACCGGGTGGACCACTCCCAGTCCGGCGCGGTGATGGCGTTCCGCATTCTGGACAACCTGAACTGCGACCCGGAGGAGATCGCCACCATCGTCACCGCCATCGGCAACCATGACGAGGGCACCGGACAGCCGGTGAACGCCGTGGCGGCGGCGCTGATTTTGGCGGACAAGTCCGACGTCCGCCGCAGCCGTGTCCGGAACCAGGACCCCGCCACCTTCGACATCCATGACCGGGTGAACTACTCGGTGAAAAAGTCCCAGCTCAAAATCAACGAGGAGCATACGCTCATCAAGCTGAAGCTGTCGGTGGATACGAAGTACGGCTCCGTTATGGACTATTTTGAGATATTCATGGGCCGGATGATCCTCTGCCGCAAGGCGGCGGAGAAGCTGGGACTGCAGTTCAAGCTGATGATCAACGAGCAGCAGCTCATTTAAGGCGTGCTGGCCCGCCCGCAGGCGGGCCTACATAGGAGGCAACTATGATCTACTTACTGGAAGACGACGACAGCATCCGGGACTTAGTTCTCTACACCCTGCAAAGCCAGGGGATGGAGGCCAAGGGCTTCCCCCGGCCCTCCGCATTCTGGGAGGCCATGGCGGAGCACATCCCCTCCCTGGTGCTGCTGGACATCATGCTGCCGGAGGAGGACGGCATCTCCGTGCTGAAGACCCTCCGCTCCTCCGCCCGGACCTGCCGGCTGCCGGTCATCATGCTGACAGCCAAGGGCACGGAGTACGACAAGGTCCTGGGGCTGGACGCCGGGGCCGACGACTACCTGGCAAAGCCCTTCGGCATGCTGGAGCTGCTCTCCCGCATCCGGGCGCTGCTGCGCCGGACGCGGCAGGAGACGGACACCTACCGCTGCGGCGTGCTGACCGTGGACCAGACCCGCCACATCGTCACGGTGAACGGCCGGGAGGTCGTGCTGACCCAAAAGGAGTTCGAGGTGCTGTGCCTGCTGCTGAAAAACAGGGGCCAGGTGCTCTCCCGGGAGCGGCTCATCGAGGACGTGTGGGGCTACGCCTTCACCGGCGAGAGCCGCACGGTGGACGTCCACGTCCGCACCCTCCGGCAGAAGCTGGGGGAGGCGGGGGCCTACATCGAGACCGTCCGGGGCTACGGCTACAAGATCGGCCGGGAAAGCTGAGGGCGTCCCATGACAAAACGAATTTTCCGCGCTATCCTGACGGTGGCGCTGTCGGTGCTACTGGCAAGTCTGGTGCTTATCGTGGGCGTGCTCCACGGCTATTTCCAGGATAGGGTCCTGGACGAGCTTTCCAGCCGTACCGCTTACATCGCCCTGGGCATTGAGCACGAAGGAGTGGAGTACCTGGAGGACGGCTTCCCCAACGACTGCCGGGTCACCTGGGTAGCTGCAGACGGTGCCGTCCTCTGGGACAACCGGGAGGACCCGACTCAGATGGAGGACCACGCAGACCGCCCGGAGGTCCACGAGGCGTTGCTGCTGGGTAAGGGCCACGCCGCCCGGTATTCGGACACGTTGTCCCAAAAAACGCTGTACTACGCCCTGCGGCTGCCCGACGGCTCTGTGCTGCGGGTGTCGGACACTCAGTATTCCGTGTGGATACTGGTGCTTCAGGCGCTGCAGCCGGTGGCGCTGGTGATGGTGTTGGCTTTCTGCTTGGCGCTGTGGCTGGCAGGCCGCCTGGCCCGGCAGCTGGTGGAGCCCATCAACGCTATGGATCTGAACGACCCCGGCGAGGAGATCGGCTACGAGGAGCTGGCCCCCCTGGTGGGCAAGCTCCGCAGCCAGAAGCAGCAGATCAGCCGCCAGATGGAGGACCTGCGCCGCCGCCGGGAGGAGTTCACCGCCATTACGGAGAATATGAGTGAGGGGCTGCTCATCATCGACCGGGAGACCCGGGTGCTGTCCCATAACGCCGCTGCCCTGCGGCTGCTGGACGCCCAGGCCCCGGCGGAGGAGGACAGCGTCCTGGCTCTGAACCGGGAGCCTGGCTTCCGCCGCTGCGTGGAGGAGTCCCTGGCGGGCCGCCGCCGGGAGGAGCTGCTGGAGCGGGAGGACACCTGCTGCCGTGTGCTGGCCAATCCCGTGGAGCAGGACGGCGCCGTTACCGGCGCGGTTCTGATCGTGCTGGATGTGACGGAAAAGGAGCAGCGAGAGACCATGCGGCGGGAGTTCACCGCCAATGTGTCCCATGAGCTGAAAACGCCCCTGACGGCCATCCTGGGCACGGCGGAAATCCTGGAAAACGGCATGGTGAAGCCGGAGGACATCCCCCACTTTGCGGGCAACATCCACCGGGAAGCCCAGCGACTCATCGGTCTGGTGAACGACATCATCAAGCTCTCCCGTCTGGACGAGGGCGGCGCCGCGGCCCAGTGGGAGACCGTGGACCTCCGTGCCATGGCGGAAGAGGTCCTTCGCCAGTTGGCGCCCGCTGCGGAGAAAAAGCAGGTCACCATGACGCTGGAGGGCGGTCCCACCGCTGTCCGTGGCGTGCCCCAGATCGTGGAGGAGATCCTCTACAACCTCTGCGACAACGCCATTGCGTACAACAAGCCCGGCGGCAGCGTTCAGATCACGCTGTCCTCCACGCCGGAGAGCCAGCGGGTGACGGTGGCGGACACCGGCATCGGCATCCCCACGGAGCTTCGGGAGCGGGTGTTTGAGCGGTTCTACCGGGTAGACAAGAGCCATTCCGGCGGTGGGACCGGCCTGGGCTTGTCCATCGTGAAGCACGGTGCGGCCTATCTGGGCGCCTGTATAGAACTTGACAGCGAACTGGGAAAAGGCAGCACTTTTATGTTGACATTCCCTCCTGCATAGGAAGCAAAACTGCGCTTTTTTGCATATTTGAGAACCTTTTTGCAATAAAGACGGATATACCACAAGATTTCGGGGAAATCTTGCGGTATATCCGTTTCATTCCGAACGAATAAATCTATATCATATTTGCTAACTACACATTAGCAACCATTTTGACGGGAGTTTCAAAGTAGAATTCGTTCAGAGCGCACGATTTCCTCTGCTGCAGCGCGAATACTATTCATCGCTCCTACCCATGCTATCTGGTTCTCCGCTTTCAGCTGCTCCGTAATCCCTTGCTCCTGTGCCATCTGCTTCATCAGAAGCTCCAGCATCTCGTTGGCCTCCCGGTCGATTTCATTGAGGTGGCGTGTCAGCTGCCCAGAGGTCAGCAGCGAGGTGTAGATTCCTCTGCGGTGTTCCTTCAGGTATTTGAACCGCATACGCCCAAAACGCCCATATGTCGCTAGTTCTTCTTCCGGCAAAGCAAGTCCGGCAGATAGTAGTCGCCGTATTTGGTATAAGTGATTTCCATTGTGTGACAGTCCTTTCGCGGGGCTGAATTTGACCCTTATTTTGACCCTTTAGCGAGGCATGTCCTATAAAACAACTGGACTGACTGGTACAGAATTTTTTAGTTTCAGAAATAAATGTCACATATTTGAATCTAAAATCTTATAAAAACGGATTTTTAGCTGTTCGAATCCTTCACCCGCTGCCAGAAGAAAGCCTTGAATCCCAACGGATTCAGGGCTTTTTCTTTTGCTTCTTTGCAATTTGACCGCCAAAAGATTGACGGTAGTGTCAGACGTTGCTACAATAGCTTCTAAACGTAAGTTTCAGTATCCTGATTTGAGTGAGAATATGAACAAAGATTTGACGCAGGGACCGGTGATGCGGTCCATGCTGCTTTTCGCGGTCCCGATGATTCTGGGAAACCTGCTGCAGCAGTGCTACAATATTGCGGATACCTTAATCGTGGGACAGTGCCTGGGGAAAAACGCCCTGGCTGCTGTCGGCTCCTCCTTTACTCTGATGACCTTCCTGACCTCCATTTTGCTGGGACTGTGCATGGGCAGCGGGGCACTGTTTTCCATTCGCTTTGGGCAGCGGGACGAGGCCGGCTTACAAGAGAGCGTGCGTGCCTCGTTTATGCTCATCGCAGGAGCGACGCTGCTGCTGACGGGCATTGCCTTTGCCTGCCTGGACCCTATCCGAACCCTGCTCCGGGTGCCGAAGGAGGTGTGGGGGCCTATGCGGGAATACCTGCGCGTGATCTTCTTCGGCATTGCCGCAACCTTCTTCTATAATTTCTTCGCGTCGTTTTTGCGGGCGGTGGGCAATGCCGTCGTACCTCTGGTTTTCCTGGCGGTTTCCGCTGTGCTGAATATCGTTCTGGATCTGTGGTTCATCCTAGGGCTGGAACGGGGCGTGGCGGGGGCGGCGGAGGCGACGGTGCTTGCCCAATATGTCTCCGGCATCGGCATCGCGGTTTATGCCTTGAGGAGGTCTCCCCAGCTTCGGGCTATCCACGGCTTTGGCCGCGTCCGCTGGCGCTGCGTCCGGGAGATCGCCGGCTACTCCATCCTGACCTGTGTTCAGCAGTCTGTGATGAATCTGGGTATCCTGATGGTCCAGGGCCTGGTCAACAGCTTTGGAGCCACGGTCATGGCGGCTTTCGCGGCGGCGGTGAAGATCGACGCGTTCGCTTATATGCCCGTACAGGACTTCGGGAACGCCTTTTCCACCTTCATTGCCCAGAATTACGGGGCGAAAAAGGAGGAGCGCATCCGTGCGGGTTTAAAGGGGGCTGTCCTGGTTTCCATGCTTTTTTGCGTGGCGGTGTCCATTCTGGTGTGTGCCTTTGCCCGCCCGCTGATGGGGCTGTTTGTCGAGGCGGGAGAGGAGGCCATCATTTGGGAGGGCGTCCGCTATCTGCGCATCGAAGGCGTGTTTTATTGCGGCATCGGCTGCCTGTTCCTGCTGTACGGATTGTACCGGGCGTTGGCGAGACCGGGTATGAGCGTGGTCCTGACGGTCATCTCCCTGGGCACCCGCGTGGTACTGGCCTATGTGCTGTCGGCGGTACCGTTCATTGGCGTAGTGGGTATCTGGTGGTCCATCCCCATCGGCTGGTTCCTGGCGGATGTGACAGGCATTGTGTACTACATATGCAGAAGAAAGCGGCTGCTGTCCTGGGAATCGTTGACCGGGAACTGAGAAAGAGAGGAATCCATGGAAGAGGAATTGAATAAAGGACTGACACTTCTGAAAAAGGGGCAAAAGGGCCTCGTTCACGCTGTTTTCAGCCGCATGGGGCTGATCCTTCTGCTGCTTGTTCTTCATGTTCTGCTGCTGTTCAGCGCCTTCCGGTGGTTTGAGAATTTCCTGCCCCACATCTACGGAGGCGCGGTCATCTTTACGGTTGGAATGGTGCTGTATCTGCTGAACAGCCGTATGAATCCATCTGCGAAGATCACCTGGCTGATCGTGGTCATGCTGCTGCCGGTCTTCGGCGTGCTGCTGTTTTGGTACACCCAGAGCGACATCGGCCACCGGGCGCTGAAGGACCGCCTGAACCGGCTGATCGCCCAGACCGGGGACAGCATCCCCCAATCCGCCCAGGTCATGGAGCGGCTGGCGGAGGAAGAACCCGGCGCGGCGGCGCTGGCCCGTTATATTGGCCGGACAGGATGCTACCCGGCCTACGACAAGACCGCTGTGAGCTACTTCCCGCTGGGGGAGAATAAGTGGGCCGAGATGCTGCGGCAGCTGGAGCAGGCCCAGCATTTCATCTTTATGGAATACTTCATCGTGGACGAAGGGCTGATGTGGGGCAGGATTTTGGAGATTCTGGCCCGGAAGGCCAAGGAGGGCGTGGATGTCCGGGTGATGTACGATGGCACCTGCGAGTTTTCCACACTGCCCCACGACTATCCCAAGCGCCTGCGGGAGCTGGGCATCCAGTGCAAGATGTTCGCCCCGGTGACGCCGTTCCTCTCCACCCACTACAATTACCGGGACCACCGGAAAATTCTGGTCATTGACGGCCACACCGCCTTCAACGGCGGCGTGAATCTGGCGGACGAGTACATCAACCACATCGAAAAGCACGGCCACTGGAAGGACACCGCCGTCATGCTGAAGGGCGAGGCGGTGCGGAGCTTTACTCTGATGTTTTTGCAGATGTGGAATATCGACGAAAAGGAATCGGTGTTTGACCGCTTCCTGGCATATCCGGCCTGCGCACCGGAGGGAACGGCGGGCTATGTCATCCCCTACGGCGACTGTCCGCTGGACCAGGACAAGGTGGGCGAGCGGGTCTATATGGACCTTTTGAACCGGGCACAGCGGTATGTCCACATCATGACTCCCTATCTGATTTTGGATGGAGAGATGGAGACGGCCCTGAAATTCGCGGCGGAGCGGGGCGTGGATGTGACGCTGATGCTGCCGGGCGTCCCCGACAAGCGCATCCCCTACGCCCTGGCCATGACCCACTACGCCTCGCTGCTGGATTCCGGCGTCAAAATATATGAGTACACCCCCGGTTTCGTCCACGCCAAGGTGTTTGTCTGTGACGGCCGGGAGGCGGTGGTGGGGACCATCAATCTGGATTACCGCAGCTTGTACCACCATTTTGAGTGCGCCACCTACCTGTGCGGCGTACCGTGCATTCCGCAGATCGAGGAGGATTTTCAGGCGACCTTGCAGCAGTGCCGGCAGGTCACGCCACAGACCATACGGGAGGAAAAACTGAGCCGCAGGCTGACGGGTTACTTGCTCAAGGCACTGGCGCCGCTTCTGTGAATGAAAAAAGCCATGGAGGACTTCAACAGTTCTCCATGGCTTTTTTCGTCAGATGGTTACATGAACATGCAGAGCAGAATGGGCAGGAAGATGGCCGGGACCAGATTCATGACCTTGATTTTCGTCAGGTCCAGCATATTCAGGCCCAGGGCCACGATGAGCAGGGAGCCCACGCAGGTCATCTCCGCGATGACGGCGTCTCCCAGCAGGGGGGAGAGGAAGGAGGCGGCCAGGGCGATAATGCCCTGATACAGGAACACCGCCACGGCGGAGAACGCCACGCCGACGCCCAGAGAGGCCGCAAAGACCACGGAGCTGATGCCGTCCAGCAGGGACTTGGCGAAGAGGGTGGTGTGGTCGCCGGTGAGGCCGTCCTGCAAAGCGCCCACGATGGCCATGGCGCCTACGCAGAACAGCAGGCTGGCGGTGACAAAGCCGTCGGCAATGGAGGGGGCGCCGTCGTCATGCTTCACCAGACGCTCTGTTTTCGCCTGGACCCAGTCGCCAAGGTGATGCATCCGCTTGTCCAGGTCCAGCAGCTCACCGATGATGGCGCCGATGACCATGGAGAGAATGGCAATCAGCGTGTTGCTGCCCTTGAAGCTGCCGCTGATGCCGATGAAAATGATACACAGGGCCACACCCTGCATAATGATGGTTTGGAGCCGCTCTCCCATGGAGGCGCTGCCTGCGGGGAGGAAGCGGGAAAAACGCCGGGCCAGCTGGGTCAAAAGCAGGCCCGCTACGGAGCCCGCCAGCACAGCCAGGGCGTTGACGATGGTACCTGTCAGCATATGGGTTCTCTCTCTTTCTTGATGAGGTCCCGGACCACGGCGCTGCCCAGCAGCAGTCCGGCGGTGGCGGGGACCCAGGGATTACTGGCCGGAACGCTACGGCGTCCCGGCGGGGGGGCCTCCAACTGAGTGGTGGGAGCGGCTTCCTCCGGACTGAACACTACGGCCTGGTGGTGGATACCCCGGTTCCGCAGCTCCTTCCGCATGACACGGGCCAGGGGACAGCCGTAGGTCTCGGAAATGTCCGCAAGACGGAGCTGGGAGGGGTCCAGCTTATTGCCGGTGCCCAGGGCCATGATGAGAGGGATGTCCAGCCGCCGGGCAGTCTCTGCCAGGTCCAGCTTGCAGCTCACCAGGTCGATGGCGTCCACGATATAGTCGTAGCGGCAGCCCTCTGGGAAAAACAGGTCCCGGTGGGCGGCGTCGTAGGTGGCTTGCATGGGATGGAGGATGGCACCGGGGTTGATGTCCCGGATGCGGGCGGCCACGGCCTCCGCCTTGGGCTGGCCCACCGTGGAGGACAGGGCCTCCAGTTGGCGGTTGATGTTGGTGACGGAGACGGTGTCGCTGTCCACCAGCGTCAGCTCGCCCACGCCGGACCGGGCCAGACATTCGGCGGCATAGCTGCCCACGCCGCCCAGGCCGAATAAGATGACGTGGCTCCAGGCCAGACGCTGCTGACCTTCCCGGCCCCACAGCATTTCATTGCGGAGAAAGCGCTCGTCCATAGGAAACCTCCGTAAAAAGGAGCCGGCTTTGAGCGATGTCAAAGCCGGCTCTGCTTGGTGTGTCTGCGATCAGCCGACGTTCTTCATGCCGGAGCTGTTCTGCTCGATGGAGCTGTCGGCGGTCAGAGCCGTGACCCACTCGGCATAGTCCTCGTCCTTCAGCGTGTCGGACACCTGAGCCTGCCAGCGGGGGAGGTCCTCACCCACGAAGTACATGACGTGATAGCCATAGGTGGTCTCCACCACGCCGGTGTCGCCGGTCTTGCGGCTGGAGTCGAAACACCAGTCGTTGAAAGTGGGAACCATCTGGCCCTGATAGACCTGGGTGTAGAGACCGCCGTCGTACTTGGAGCCAGTATCGGTGGACTTCTCGATTGCCAGAGCGGCGAAGGAGTCCTCAGTGGCCTCTCCGGCCTGCCAGTCAGCCAGGATCTGCTCGGCCTGGGCCTTGGCATCCGCCTTCAGAGCGGCCTGCTCCTCTTCATATCCCTCGCTGCCGGAGGACAGCTCGCCGGTGGCGGGCTTGATGAGGATGTGGCGGACGTCGATGGTGGGATACTCGTCACGGAAACGATCGTGGAACACGGCCACATAATAGGTGGCGCCGCTCTCCAGCACGGCGCTGTCGCCGTTCTTGCGGGCACTGTCGAACAGCCACTCGGTCAGTACGTCGCCGACGTAGGTCGTGCCTTCGTTGTTGTTGTAGGTGGCCTTATCGTTGCCGTCGGCTAGGGACTCCAGCTTTTTGCCGTCACGGTAGGCAGCCAGCATTTCGTCGGCGGCGTCCTTGGCGGCCTTCTTGGCGGCGTCCTTCTCCTCGTCGGTGGGATTCACGGTGTTGCCATCGGCGTCGGTGGTGCTGGCGGCGGAGCCCAGAACGGTGATGGACTCATAGGCCACCTTGTCATAGCTGTTGGTATCAGCAGCGTAGGCCTTCTCCAGTGTGGCCTCGTCGTAGGTCAGGCTGTCGGCGTATGCGGCGGTGTAGGCATCGTATTTCAGGATGCGGGTAAGCTGCTCGCCGTAGACCTTCTCGGTCATGGTGGAACCGAAGGTGCCGGACAGGTACTGGTCAACGGACATGTTGCTGGCGGCGGCAGTGGTCTTCAGGGAGGCCATGGAGTCCTCATACTGGGCCTGGATGCCGGCGGGATAGGTGAAGCCCTCCGCGTCAGCCTGCTTCAGGGCGTTCTGGACGGCGGCCATCTGCTCCAGGGCCTGGTCTACGAAGAAGTCGTGCCAGGTCTGGCCGGCCTCGACACCCATCATGGCGGCGTCGTTCTCGGAGATCTCCTGTGCCTTAAGGTCGCCCTGGGGGTCCAGGCTGATCATGCCGTAGGCCATGTAGTAGTAATAATTGCTGTAGAAGCTGCGGAATGCGTTCTGATAGAAGAAGTTGACCTCGGCAGCGGTGTATTTCTCACCGTCGATGGTGGCGGCAGTAGCGGAACGGGTCAGGATATTACTCCGCCAAAGGATAGAGCCCAGGGCCACGATCACAAAGACGATGGCAATGACGCCGTAGAGGAGATTGCTGCGCTTTTCCTGCTTGCGCTGCTGTGCCTCACGGGCGGTCTTGGGATCGGGCTGGCCGATCTGTTCCTGACGGAGCTGCTTTTCTCTGGATGCGCTCATTCGTATTCAGTCCTCTCAAAATTTCAGCTTATTAATGATGATGCAATCAACGCACTTAGCCATTATACCGAATTAAGGTGCGTTGTGCAAGTACAAAATCATAGAAGAAGTTCCTGAAATATATCTGAAAAAGACAGGGAAACACCCTGTCTGAAAAACGCGCCCCGCGGCGGCCGTGTAGACCTCGTTATAACCTGCACCTTTACGGACAGGTGGGTCGCCTCCAGCTTGCTTTACCGCTTCCAACTTCCAGCCGCGGAATGCGGCCGGGAGGCCTGCGAACCACAGGCTGATCCGGCATCCCATATAACGAAATGTGGGTTAAAAAAAGATCTATCACGCACCCCGCAGGGCGGTTGATTCATTTATTTGTAGGAGAATTTACTGGCCATCCTCGTCGCTGAACAAAGACTCCATGAACAGGTCGTACACTTCCTCCAGTTCCTCGTCGGAATCCAGAGTGGAGAGGAGGTCCTCGCCGTCTTCATGGATGACCTTCAAAATCACCAGACCGTTATCAGGGTCGTCCTCCTCGCCCTCAGTCTCGGCGGGGAAAAATGCCTGATACATCTGGCCCTTATGCTCCAGGGCATCCACAAATTCCAGAACGATCTCGTTGCCTTCGTCATCGGTGACCGTGATAAAAGTGGGGCCGAACTCTTCGCTCATTGGGCTTCCTCCTTTTTCTTGGGTAATGCTATTTTAACCGATGTTCCCTCCGATTGCAAGGGAAGAAGCTGTGAAAAAGCTGAAAAGACTGTCCCTCTTACGGGTATTATTCTGCCCTGTAATAGAAAAAACATACGAAATGGGAACTATTTTTCGAGAAAAAACGACATTTTCAATGTTGACAGGAGGTGATACAATAGTACATATTATGGAGTAATGCGGACTTTCGCTTCCGGCGGACAAGCTGTGGGCGAGAGATGGCTTGATAGGGCTGACAGAAGGAGGTGCCTCATTGGAAGATAAGAGAAGGCCGGAGCGGGTCTCGGGCCGTCAGACAAAAACTAGAAGGCGGGGCAGCGTAGTCGGAAAGGTTTTCGGCGTGCTGGGCACGCTGCTGCTGATCGGCATCTGCACGGGCGGACTGCTGTTTGGTATTTTCATGAAGTACGTGAATACGACCCTGGCGCCGTCGCTGGTGGTCAATGCCGATGACTATACCATGTCCCTGAGTTCTTTTATCTACTACCAGGACAAGGAGACCGGGGAGTGGAAGGAGTGGCAGACGGTCTACGGTGAGGAGAACCGGGTACTGGCGGAGTACAGCGAACTGCCCCAAAATCTGTTGAACGCCGCCGTAGCCATCGAGGACGAGCGGTTCTACCAGCATCAGGGTGTGGACTGGAAGCGGACCCTGGGCGCGACGCTGAACTTTTTCACCCACGATAAGGACACTTTCGGCGGTTCCACCATCACCCAGCAGGTGCTGAAGAACATGACCGGAGACGACGCCGGCACCGTCAACCGCAAGGTGCGGGAGATCTTCCGGGCCATGAAGTTCGAGGAGAACAACACCAAGGAAGAGATTTTGACGATGTACCTCAACACCATCTATCTGGGCAAGGGGTGCTACGGCGTCAAGACGGCGGCAGAGTATTACTTCGGTAAGGATGTATCCGAACTGAGCCTGGCGGAGTGTGCCAGCCTTATCGCCATCACCAATAATCCGTCCCTGTACGGGCCTATGTATGAGATTACCTATACCCGGGATGACGGGACGAAGATCACGCCCCGGGAGCTGAATAAGAAGCGGCAGGAGAATATCCTGAACAAAATGGCTGAGGTTGGCCGGGACGGCAAGGTTGAGGACGGCGCCACGCCCTTCATCACCGAGGAGGAGGCCGCGGCTGCCAAGGCGGAGGTCCTCCAGTTCCGAAACGACGGCGCCACCGCCGAGGAGCTGGTGGAGAAGGCCGTGGGCGGTGTGAAGATCAACAACTGGTTCGTGGATCAGGTTATTCTGGATGTGTCCAACGACCTGGCGGCCAAGGAGGGCATTTCCGTCAAGGAGGCCCGGCTGAAGATCTACAACAGCGGCTACCATATCTACACCACCATGGATCCGGCCATCCAGGCCATCGCCGAGTCCGTCTATGAGGACCGGAGCAATCTGGACGTGACCTCCCGCAAGGGCCAGCAGATCCAGTCCGGCATCACCATCATCGATCCCTCCAACGGCAACATCGTGGCGACGGTGGGCAAGATCGGGGAAAAGACAGGAAACCTGGACTGGAGCTTTGCCACCACCAGCAAGCGACAGCCCGGCTCCTCCATCAAGCCCCTGACCTGCTACGCGCCGGCTATTGATGCCGGAGCGGTCACGCCGGGTACGGTGTTTGACAACTACCCGGTACAGCTTCTGAACGACAAGCCCTGGCCCAAGAATTCTCCCGCCGGATACACCGGCCTGACCACAGTCACCGAGGGTCTGAAGCGCTCCATCAACACCATCGCCGTTCAGACGCTGCAGGCGGTGGGTATCCCGGAGTCCTATGCCTTTGCCACGGAGAAGCTGAATCTCAGCCTGGTGCCTGATGACATGGGCCTCAGCCCGCTGGGTATGGGCGGCCTGACTCACGGCCTGAGTACGCTGGAGATGGCGGCGGCCTACGCCTGCTTCGTCAACCAGGGTATTTACAACACGCCCCGGACCTATCTCCGGGTCACCAAAGTGGAGAATGACGGCACGGAGACGGTGGTACTGGAGAACGAGGGTGAGAGCCACGTCGCCATGAAGGAGACCACCGCATATCTGATGAACCAGATGCTGAAAAACGTGGTCACCGGAGGTACGGGTACCTCTGCCCGCTTCAACGGCATGACCATTGCCGGTAAGACTGGTACCACCAGCGATAACTACGACCGCTACTTCGTGGGTTATACGCCCTATTATGTGGCGGCGGTCTGGACTGGCTATGAACAGCCGGAAAAGATCAGTTACAGCGGCAACCCCGCCATCACCTTGTGGAAAAAGGTGATGCAGCAGGTCCACGCCGACCTGCCCAACAAGGACTTTGAAAAGCCCTCCAGCGGACTGGAGACGGTGGAGGTCTGCATGGACAGCGGCCTGCTGCCCACCGACGCCTGCCGGGCCGATGTCCGGGGGACTTCCCGCGTTATGACGGTCACGGTGGCCGCCGGTACGGCGCCTACGGAGGAATGTAATGTCCATGTGTTCCGGGATTACTGCACCGAGGGCAAGTGCCTTGCCACGGACCATTGCCCGGCTGAGAGCGTAAAACAGGTGGCGGTGCTGGATCATGTCCGGGAGGACTACGGTCCGGAGATCACGGCTGATGATGACCCGTATCTGCTGGTCAATTTGGAAAAAGCCCTGGAGCCCACGGCACCTACGGAGGAAAATCCCGAGGGCACGCCCGGCGGCTGTCCCGTTCACAATGGGATGCCCGTTGTGGATCCCGAGGACCCCAACATGGGCTGGGACCCGGAGGATCCCAACGATATCCCGTCGGACCCCAATGAGCCTGGCCATGGTGGAGAGCCTGTAACACCGCCTGCGGAACCGGCGGAGCCCAGTGAACCGGCACAGCCGGACCCCACTGACCCCAGCGGCGGCTTTGGAGACGCCGGAGGCGATTGGTGGAACGACCTGTGGAACTCACCTGCCACATAAGGAAAACCGTATGATAAGACCGCCGGAAGCATTTGCTTCCGGCGGTCATTTTTGCGCTCAGTCGGTTATTTTTGCACAGTCGGCAGGGCGGCCGGAGAGCATCTCCAGGCCGTGGGAGAGGGCTGGCAGGACGGCCTCCAGATTTTCTCTCGCTGCCTTGGGGGAGCCGGGAAGGTTGATGATAAGGGTCCCCTTCCGGATGCCGGCCTGGGCCCGGGACAGCATGGCACGGTTCGTCACCTGCATAGAGGCGTACCGCATGGCCTCCGGAATGCCCGGAGTCATCCGCTCGCAGACTGCCAGTGTGGCCTCCGGGGTCACATCCCGGGGAGCGAAGCCGGTCCCCCCGGTGGTGACCAGGAGCTGCACCTCGCCGCTGTCAGCGATCTGGCGCAGTTTCTCCTCAATTTGAGACTGTTCGTCAGGGACGATGGCGGTGATGCCCACATCATATCCCGCATTTTTCAGAATTTCAGCTACCAGCGGGCCGCCCCCGTCAGGGCGCTCGCCCCGGAAGCTGCGGTCACTGACCGTCAAAACAGCGGCATGATACATGGTTGTCTCTCCTCACTTCAGCAGTAAAATGTCTCTGGGCTGGATGGCGGCCCAGACATAGTTTTTATCTTCGGCTTTGGCCCAGTCCTCCCGGTCCAGCTCCATCCGCAGGGGCGATGCGTCCGGGACGGCGTTTTCAGGCCGCAGCAGGACGATGGTGATAAATACATCCTGGATTACCCGCTGCACTTCACAGCGGAAGGCTCCGGGAGCATCTGCCGCCGCCATGGCAACATGGTGGGACCGGATGCCTACCCGGCGGATGTCCGGGGGGACCTCCTTGCCGCAGTCCAGGGTCAGTCCCCACTCCGGCAGGAATACGGAAGTTCCTTTGGAGACCGCGTCGGCGTAGTTTTTACAGCCGGAAAGACGGGCGGCGGCCTCTGTCACCGGCTCGTGGAACAGCTCCCGCAGGGTAAAGGCCCCCTGGGACTGTCCCCGGTCCAGCACGCAGACCCGGCGGCAGTTGCGGAACACCTCTCCCCGGTCATGGGAGACCCACAGGACGGTGCCAGGGAACTGCTCCAGAGTCTCCGCCAGCTCTACCTCCAGCTGATATTTCAGATAGCTGTCCAGGGCCGAGAAAGGCTCGTCCAGCAGGATGGCTTTCGGTTCCGACGCCAGGATGCGGGCCAGGGCTGTCCGCTGCTGCTGACCGCCGGAAATTTGGCCGGGGCGCTTGTCCGCCACCTCCTCCAGCCGGAACTGGCGGAGCTTTTCCTCCGTCACTTCCTTCCGGCGCTGCTTGTCCCGCACTGCCGCGGCAATGTTCTGCCGTACCGTCATGTTGGGGAACAGGGCATACTGCTGGAACAGGTAGCCTACATTTCGCTTCTGGGGCGGCAAATTGATTTTGGCTGCGCTGTCGAACAGCGTCACGCCGTTCAGCACGATTTTCCCCTCGTCCGGGGTCAAAATCCCGGCGATGCACCGCAGTGTCACGGATTTGCCGCAGCCGGAGGCTCCCAGCAGGGCCAGACATTCGTTTTCCGCTTCAAACCGGACTTTCAGCTGGAAGTCTCCCATTTTCTTACGAATATCTACGGAAAGGGCCATCAGCGCCCGCCTCCTTTCCCGGTCTGCCGCTGGCGGGTCTCCAGCAGGTTCACCGCCAGCAGAAACACCGCCGAGATGGCCATGTTTACCAGCACCCATTTCAATGCACCAATATCATCGTTGGTCCGCCAGAGTTGATAGACCGTGGTGGAGATGGTGGCGGTGCGGCCGGGAGTGTAGCCCGCGATCATGGAGGTGGCGCCGTACTCTCCCAAGGCACGGGCAAAGGCCAGCACCGTACCCGCCAGGATGCCCTGCTTGCAGACGGGCATCTGCACCCGCCAGAACACCCAGGTGTTGGAGCGGCCCAGCGTCCGTCCCGCGTCCGCCAGATTGTGGTCGAAGCTCTCGAAGGCACCCCGTGCAGTGCGGTACATCAGCGGAAAAGCAACCACCACGGTGGCAAAGATGGCCGACCACCAGGTCATGACCAGTTTGAAACCGAAGGTTTCCAGCACCCAGGCGCCCAGGGGCCGCTTTGGCCCCAGAAGGCACAGCAGCAGCCAGCCCACTACAGTGGGCGGCAGCACCAGCGGCAGCGTCAGCACCACATCCAGCACACCTTTCACCAGCCGGGGCAGCTTTGCGATGTAATAGGCGGCGAAGATGCCAAGGAAAAAGACGGCGACGGTGGAAATGGCGGCAATGCGCAGCGAGTTATAGAGGGGATACCAGTCCAAGGGAGCACACCTCCTGAAACGGGAAATAGAGGTACGCCGTGAAAGCGGCGTACCTCCGCGTCATATGCTGAATTTACACCATGGGGGAGAATCCCACGGCCTCGAAGCAGGCCAGGGTGTCGGGGGTGCAAAGGTAATCCAGGAAGGCCTGGGCGGCCTCGGGCTGCTCGCCCACATTCAGCACGGCGGCGGGATAGATGACCTGGCCGCACATCTCGGAGGCGGCGCTGTCCACCACGGTCAAACCGGCGGAGAAGGCATCGGTGCCGTAGATGATACCGCAGTCCACGGCGCTCTCGCTGACCTGGGTGGTGACTTCCTTCACGTTGGATCCGTAGGTCAGCTTGCTGGCGATAGCGGCCTCGTCGATCTCATAATAAGTAAAAATCTTCTGGGTGTACTGGCCCACGGGCACATCGCTGTTGCCGATGGCCAGAGTTACCTCGCCGCTGGTCAGCAGGTCGGCCAGCTGGTCAAAGCTCTCAATGCCCTTGGGGTTGCCCTCGGGAACGGCCAGCGTGACCTTGTTCTCCAGCAGGTTCAGCCGGGAGCCCTGGATCACCACGTCCAGGCCGTCGGGGTTCTTCTCGGCGTCATCCTTCAAAGAGCCGTCCAGGGCGTTGATCTGCTTAGGAGCGGCGGAGATAAACAGATCACAGGAGGCGCCCTCCTTGATTTGCTTCAGCAGGGTGCCGGAGGAGTCATAGGTGGTGACAACAGTCACTTCGGGCGCCACAGCCTTGTACTGCTCAATGACGGCGTTCAGGGATTCCTGCATGGAGGCGGCGGCAAAGACGGTAATTTCAACAGGCTCGGCGGCGGGCTCCGCAGGCTCCTCGGTTTTGACCGGTTCCTCTTTGGTACCGCCGCAGGCAGTCAGGGACAGGGCCAGGCACAGGGCCAGCAGGAGAGACAGATACTTTTTCATGTTCATACTTTCTTTCTGAATCATACAATATTTATCCGTACTCCGCAAGGAGAAGAAAACGTGATACTCACTTGAGATTAACGCTTTGCAAACGCAGGGGCGCGTCAGGGCGCGCCCTTGCGTATTTTATTTTCCAAAGGGGCAGACAGGCCAGTGGCAGGGCTTGCAGCCCAGGCACAATCCGCCCTCGCCCATGGCGGCAAAGTCGGCCCGTGTCATCTCCACGCCTGCGGCGATGCGGGGCAGAGCCAAATCAAAGATGGTGGCTCCGGCGTACATGACGCAGCCGGGAAGACCCATCACGACGGTGCCGTCGTCGTAATACCCCAGCAGGAACATGGCGCCGGGCAGCACGGGAGCGCCGTAAGTGACGATGCGGGCGCCGCTCTGTCGGATAGCCCCGGGGGTGTTGTCGTCCGGGTCTACACTCATGCCGCCGGTGCAAAGGATGATATCCACGCCGGATTTGTGGGCCTCCGCAATGGCGTTTGCCACATTTTCCACGCCGTCGCCGGAGTAGGTGACGGACAGCGTTTCGATGCCGTAGGCCGCCAGCTTGTCTTTTACCACAGGGGTGAAGGTGTCCTGGATGAGGCCCTTTTTCACCTCGTCGCCGGTGGCGATGATGGCAGCGGTCTTTTTGATGTAGGGGAGGACTTCCAGCAGGGGAACGTCTCCGGCGGCCTCCTCAGCGGCCCGGAGCTTTTCCTCCGGGATAATGAGGGGAATGACCCGGGTGCCTGCCAACTTGTCGCCTTTTCTGACAGCGGTGTTGCCCTTACGGGTGGCGATCATCACATCCTCAACGGAATTCACGGCTATTAGCTTTTCACTGTTCACCCGGAACAGGCCGTCGCAGGCCGCGGTCAGTTCGATCTTGCCCTCCTTGACCTCACTCCAATTCATGTTGGCCTTGCCGCAAAGGGCTGCCATCCGCTCCGCCGCATCGTTCTCGTGGACCATACCGGGGGTCATCTCCCAGACGTAGAGATGCTCCTTACCCATGCTCAGCAGCACGGGGATGTCCTCCTCTGTTACCACATGGCCCTTGCGGAACCGGGCGTCCTTGTACTCGCCTTTGATGATTTGAGTCATGTCGTGGCACAGCACATGGCCCACGGCATCTTCGGTTTTGATGAGCTTCATTTCGCTGCCTCCAGAATTTCGATCTCGTCCCCGGGACGGACGGTGCCTTCCTTTACCACCACGGCGAAAATGCCCTCGGTGGGCATGACGCACTTGCCGACAGCCTTTTTGATGGCACAGTCGTTGTGACACTCCTTGCCGATTTGGGTGACCTCCACTTCGGTCTCACCGATGCGGAGATAGGTGCCGATGGGCAAGTGCTTCAAGTCAATGCCCACGGTGTTGATGTTCTCCGCGAACACGCCCGCGTCCAGAGGAATGGGGGAGACGGCCCGCATGGTGTCCACGCTCTCCTCCGCCAGCAGGGAGATTTGACGGTGCCAGTCCCCGGCGTGGGCGTCGCCTACGATGCCGTGGCGGAGCTTCAGCTCGATTTGGGGAACGGGCGTTTTCAGCGTGCCCTTCCGCTGGCTGATATTGACGGATACGACCTTTGCCATGTTTATTCCTCCGCTTTGTAATCGCCGCTCTTGCCGCCGGATTTCTCCAGCAGGCGGATGTTGGTGATGCGCATGTCCTTCTGGACGGCCTTGCACATATCGTAGATGGTCAGGGCTGCCACGGAAACGGCGGTGAGGGCCTCCATCTCCACCCCGGTGACGCCGGTGCAGGAGACGGTTGCTTGAATTTCCACCATGCAGGGGTCATCGGACAGGTGGAACACAATGTCGATGCCAGTCAGGGGCAGGGGGTGGCACATGGGGATCAGCTCCCAGTTGTGCTTGGCGGCCTGGATGCCCGCCACCTGGGCCACTGCCAGTACATCGCCCTTTTTCATGGTGCCGTTTTTGATGTGGGCCATGGTATCCGGGGAAATATGTATTTCTCCCGCGGCTACGGCCACCCGGTGGGTGACGGCTTTTTCCGTTACGTCCACCATTTTGGCCCGGCCCTGTTCGTTGAAATGGGTCAGTTCAGACATGGGTTCAGCCTCCGATCTGGTTCATGGTTCGGGGGGTATCGCTGGCGCCCTCCGACAGGTGGTGTCGCCGGGGCTTCTGCAAAATCCCCCGGCGGATGGCGTCCTCCAGGTCCTTGCCGTGAAAGCCCCGCAGGGGAAGCTCCTCCCGGCTGTGGAGACAGCCCTTCAATTTGCCGTCCGCTGTCACCCGGATGCGGCGGCAGTCGGCACAGAAGTCATGGCTCATGGGGGAGATGAGGCCCACCGTGCCTTTCGCACCGGGAAGACGGTATCTGCGGGCAACGCCCTGGGGGTCAATTTGTTGTAAAGCGGAATACCTTTGCAGAATAGTATCCACAGAGAGAAAGCAGGATTTTTCCCAATCGGCGCAGGGGCCCATGGGCATCAACTCGATGAAGCGGACCTCCCAGGGGTGCTTCATGGTCAAAGCCAGGAAATCGCCGATCTCGTCATCATTAAAACCGCCGATGAGAACGGTATCCAGCTTTAAATCCTGAAATCCTGCACGCTCTGCGGCTTGAATACCTTCCAGAACGTCAGAAAGGGCACCTATACGGGTTATTTCCCGAAAACGGTCCGGTCGGAGCGTGTCCAGGCTGATATTCAGGCGGTCTACGCCTGCTTCCCGCAGGGGGGCGGCCATGGATGGCAAGAGACTTCCGTTGGTGGTGAGGCACAGCTCCTCCAGGCCCGAAATGGCCCGAAGCCCGCGGCAGATGTCCAGGATGCCCCGGCGGACCAGGGGTTCCCCACCTGTTAAGCGTATCTTCTTTACGCCGCAGGCGACCGCCGCCCGGCCGATCTCTACCAATTCCTCCACAGAGAGAATGTCGGCGTGGGGGCGTTTGCACACGCCCTCGGCGGGCATACAGTAGCGGCAGCGGTAGTTGCACAGATCTGTCACCGACAGCCGCAGGTAGTCGATGGTCCGGCCACAGCCATCCAGCATACAGACCCTCCTTCCGTGATACTTGTTTGAGATTAACGCTACTCATATTGTACCAGTTTCCTGGAAAAAGTCAAGGAGAAAGGGCGACCTCTTGGCCGCCCTTTCAGGTCAGCTTTTCGGTTTTCGAAGCGCGCAGACCGTGGCGGTCAGCAGAGAGGCGAACAGGGCCAGAAGCAGGACGTCTCCGGTCCGCAACAGCAGACGAACGCCCAGACTGAAATCCATCGCGGGATTTTGATAGATGATGGGATAGCCCCAGTTTTTTAAGAAATGGAGCAGAATCAGCAGCATCCAGCCGCCTGCCAACAAAAATCGGTTCCGGCGGTTGTGCAGGTCCAAATGGATATTGCGGAAGGAACGGAAAGTAAAAAAGAACATCAGCAGCAGGACAAGCAGCTGCACCCAGGCGATGATCAGCCGTGTGTAGTTCTCCTCAGGCGTAAAGGCGAAGGTCCGCAAAGTGAGCCGCCAGGTGAGGCCGGTGGCCCAGCGGAGGTACAGCTCCACCGTGAGATAGACGGCCCAGGCACACCACAGTCCCGCACGCTTTTTCGCGGCGAAACAGATAGCGGCGCAGACCAATAGGGGCGCAGCTAAAATCAACCCCTCCAGCGGAACGCCTAATACAGTCAGGAACAGCCAGACAAAAAACGCCATGCATACCAGGATGATGGCTGCGATTTTTTGCCCCGGTATTTGGCGGGACGGCGGAGGCAATGGGGAGGCAGGGACCTGCTCTGGGGGCGTTTCTCCTGTCACCAGTTCGTCCAGCGTGACACCGAACAGCTGGCTCAGCTTTACCAGCTTGTCCAGCTCCGGGACACTGGCGTCGGTCTCCCATTTGCTGACGGACTGGCGGGACACCCCAAGGGCATCGGCCAGGTCCCCCTGGGACAGCTTTTTCTCCGCCCGCAGACGGCTGATGGTGGTTCCAAGGCTCATAGGCATCCTCCTTTTTGACTCCAGTATAGACCAGGAGGGCCGAAAAGTCCACCAACCCGGCTTGGAACTCCGGCAACCAGCGGTTGCACCCTTGACGGTATGCGGTGAGAGGTGCTATTCTATGAAAAGAAGAACGGGGAGGTGGGCCTGCTGTGGAACTGGCGAAGCTGCTGGACATACATCCCGGCGTCACCGCCGTCATCGGCGGCGGGGGCAAGACCACCCTTCTGCGGACACTGGGTGAGGAGCTGGCGGAGCGGAACCGTGTGCTGCTCTGTACCACCACCAAGATATTTCCGTTTCCCGGCTTGCCCTGTGCCATGACGGCGGAAGAATTGAACAGCCTGCGGCGGGAACACCGGCTGCTGTGCGCCGGAATTTCGGTTCCCGGCACGGGGAAGCTGACGGCGCCGCCTGCTGCCATGGCAGAACTGGCAGCCTGGTTCGACTATGTATTGGTAGAGGCCGACGGTTCCGCCCAGCGGCCTTTCAAAGCCCACGCACCCCATGAGCCGGTGATCCCGGCGGAATCCACTCAGGTCATCTGTGTGGTGGGGGCCTCCGGGTTCGGACGTCCTGTTACGGAGTCGGCCCACCGGCCGGAGCTGTATGCCCGCCTGGCGGGGGTATCTGTGGAGGATGCAGTCACACCGGAGACGGAGGCGGCTGTGCTGCAGGCAGAGGGTCTGCACCATAGAATTTATGTAAACCAAGTGGAAACGCGGCAGGATTTGGCGGCGGCAGAGGCCCTGGCAGCTTTGCTGGACTGCCCGGTGCTGGCGGGAAGCCTCCACAGAAGGGAGTATTTCATATGCTCGTAGTGATTCGGGGCGCAGGTGATTTGGCCACCGGCATCGCCCTGCGGCTTTGGCGGGCCCATATCCGGGTGGTCATGACCGATATCGAACGGCCCACGGCCATCCGGCGGACAGTCTGTTTTTCCCAGGCTATTGTTCATGGGGAGACTGTCGTGGAGGATGTGACCGCGAAGCAGGCAGCGTCGGCGGAAGCAGCGCTGGGTATTTTAAAAGCCGGGTGTATCCCGGTGCTGGCAGACCCGGAGGGGGCCTGCATCCCGGTGCTGAAGCCGGACGCAGTGGTGGACGCCATTCTGGCGAAGAAGAATTTGGGGACGAACATCACCGACGCGCCGGTGGTCATCGGCGTGGGGCCGGGCTTCACGGCGGGCGTGGACTGCCATGCCGTGGTGGAGACCATGCGGGGCCATTATCTGGGACGGGTCATCCATGAAGGAAGCGCCATCCCCAATACCGGGATTCCCGGTTTGATCGGCGGCTTTGCCGGGGAGCGGGTGCTGCGGGCGCCTGCGGATGGCGTGTTTCATCAGATTTTGGACATCGGCGCACAGGTAAAAATGGGAGACGTGGCCGCCACGGTGAACGGCCAGCCCATGGTCTGCACGCTGGACGGCGTTCTGCGGGGCATCCTGGCAGACGGTACGCCTGTGTTCAAGGGCATGAAGGCCGGGGACATCGACCCCCGGTGTGAGATCAAGCACTGCTACTGCGCCAGCGACAAGGCTCTGGCGGTAGGCGGCGGCGTGCTGGAGGCAGTGTTGGGACTGACGAGAGTACTGAAAGAGGAGAACGATAATGGCTGAAAACGAAGTGAAGCTGACGAAGCTGGCGAAGTGTGCCGGGTGCGGCGCCAAGGTGGGCGCGGGCGTTCTGGCCCAGCTTCTGGACGGCATCAAAGTCCACAGCGACCCCAATCTGCTGGTGGGGTTCGACAAGAGCGACGATGCCAGTGTTTACAAGGTGTCCGATGACCTGGCTCTGGTGCAGACGGTGGATTTTTTCCCGCCTATTGCGGACGATCCATATCTCTTCGGACAGATCGCCGCCACCAACGCTCTTTCTGACGTGTATGCCATGGGCGGTGAGCCGAAGCTGTGTCTGAATATCATGGCCATCCCGGCGGATATGCCCAAGGAGGCGGTCCACGACCTGCTGCGGGGCGGCTACGACAAGGTCTACGAGGCCGGGGCACTCATCACCGGAGGCCACAGCATTCTGGACGAGGAGCCGAAGTACGGTCTTGCGGTTACGGGCTTTGTTCATCCCGATAAGGTACTGACGAACTCCGGGGCGAAGCCCGGGGATGTGCTGCTGTTCACGAAGCCTATCGGCATCGGCGTACTGACCACCGCCGCCAAGGCGGATATGGCGTCGGCGGAGAGCATGGAACTGGCCCATAAGCTGATGACCACGCTGAACAAGACCGCCCGGGACGCCATGGTGAAGTACCGCGTCCATGCCTGCACCGATGTAACAGGCTTCGGCTTGCTGGGCCACACGCTGGAGATGGCCCAGGGCAGCGAGGTGGAAGTGGAACTGGATGTGGAATCTATTGACCTGATTCCCGAGGCGGTGGAGCTGGCCCGGATGGGCATTCTGCCGGAGGGCATGTACCGCAACCGGGCCTTTGCCGAGGAGAGTGTGGACGCTGGGGAAGTAGAGTTATGTAAGCAAGATCTGCTGTACGACCCCCAGACCGCCGGCGGGTTGCTGATGGCGGTAGACCCGGCGGACGTGGACGCCCTGTTTGAAGAACTGAAGGGCTGCGTGCCCAGTGCCCAGCGGGTAGGAACCGTCCGGGAGTACCGGGGCGGAAAGCGGATATTCCTGCGGTAAAATAGATATGAAAAATTCCCCCATTTGCGGTGCAAATGGGGGAACTTTTATGCTTACAGGTCCACGACTGTGACCTCGTGCCCGGTATGGGGCAGGAACTTACGGAGAATATCCGCCGTTTTCAGCTTGAGGCTGCTGGTGCAGATGCAGGGATGGCAGGAGAGGTATTCGGCCTCGTAGACTTCCCGTTCCATCAGCAGACGGACGCGGTGGTCCGTGTCGTTCATCAGACCTAAGATGGTGGCGGAGCCAGGCGTGCAGTGGAGCAGCTCCCAAAGGGATTCCTCCGGGGCAAAGGACAGGCGGGCGGAGCCGATCTGGTGGCTCAGATCCTTGGTGTGGAAGGGCTTGTCAGGGCCCATGCACAGCAGGTAGAAGTCTGTTTTCTGGCGGTTGCAGAGAAACAGGTTCTTACAGATGGGCACGCCCAGCACCTCGCTGACAGCGGCGCATTTTTCCATGGTGTCGGCAGGGTCGCTGGATACCCGGTCATAGTCAATGCCCAGGGTCTCCAGGATGCCGAAGGCGGCGGCCTCCTGAGGGAGCAGTTCACCCTCGGGGCGGGTATTGTGATACAGGGGGGAGATTTCCATGTTTTTTAGTCCTTATCCAGTATTTTTTCTCCGGCGCGGTAGATATCTCCGGCGCCCACGGTCAAAATGAGGTCACCGGGCTGGGCCAGCTTCCGCAGCTCCTCCGCCGTTTTTTCCAGCGTGGAGCAGTAGATGGAGCCGGGGATGTTGCGGCACAGGTCGGAGGAGGAGATCCCCAGGGTGTTCTGCTCCCGGGCAGCGTAAATTTCCGCCAGGACCGCCACGTCCGCCAGCTTCAGCTCCTCCACAAAGCGGTCAAACAGTTTGGCGGTACGGGTGTAGGTGTGGGGCTGGAAAGCCACGATGAGCCGCCGGTAGCCCAGCGTCCGGGCGGTGGTCAGCAGGGCGTGGAGCTCGTCGGGGTGGTGAGCGTAGTCGTCGTAGATGTCGGCGCCGTTGCAGGTGCCCTTCCGTTCAAAGCGGCGGCCCGCCCCGGTGAAAGCGGCGAGGCCTTCCTCCACGGCCTTGCCGGGGATGCCCAGCACATAGGCGGCGGAGGCGGCCGCCAGAGCATTGAGGATGTTGTGGTGGCCGTAGACATGAAGGGTCACGTGGGCGTATGTTTTGCCCTTCACCATCACATCAAAGGAAGGTGCGCCATCCACATCACAGAGGTTCACAGCGGTGCAGTCGGCGGGATGCTCCAGTCCGAAGGTGAAGACGGGATGCTCCAGTCCGGCCACGGAGTCCATGGCGCCCTGATTGTCGGCGTTGGCGATGACGAAGCCGGCATTGGGGACCAGCTCCGCGAACTTGTGGAAAGAGTGCTCAATGTCGTTCAGATCCTTGAAGAAGTCCAGGTGATCTTCTTCTACATTTAGAATGACCGCCACAGTGGGGTAAAAGTACAGGAAGCTGTTGCAGTATTCGCAGGACTCCAGAATGATGGTGTCGCCGTGGCCCACCCGGTAGCCGGAGTGGAGCAGAGGCAGCGTGCCGCCGATCATGACTGTGGGATCCGCCTGAGCAGCCATGAAAATGTGGGTACACATGGAAGTGGTCGTGGTCTTGCCGTGGGTGCCGGAGACGCACAGGGCGTTGGGATAGTGCTGCATGATGGCGCCCCAGGCCTGGGCACGCTCATAAACGGGGATGCCCCGGGCCACAGCCCCGGCGATTTCCGGGTTGCTGTCGTGGACGGCGGCGGTGCGGACCACGAAGTCGCAGTCGCCCAGGTTCTCGGCGTTGTGGCCGATGGCGACCTGGATGCCCAGGGAGCGGAGATGCTTGACAGTGTCGCTTTCCGTCATGTCGGAGCCCTGGACCGTCAGGCCCTTGCCCCGGAGGACTTCCGCCAGGGGGCACATGGACACGCCGCCGATGCCTACCAGGTGGACCCGCTTGCCGGGGACCAGATAATCACGGATGAGGTGGGGATTGTTCATCATGGAGAACGGTCTTCCTTTCAAAACACTTTTTGCCGTATAGACGGGAAAAAAGCGTTGCATAATCTTCAAAAGCACCTTATTATATTACACGAATATGTGAAATGCAATGGGAAAGGGGGCGAAAAGGTGGCAAATATTCCGAAAAGCGTACAGGAAGTACTGGAAATTTTGACGGCGGCGGGCCATGAGGCGTGGTGTGTGGGCGGCTGTGTCCGTGATACGCTGCTGGGCCGGACACCGGAGGACTGGGATGTGACCACCAGCGCCCTGCCGGAGGAGACCATGGCCCTGTTCGGCCGGCGGGCGCTGCCCACGGGTCTGCGCCACGGCACCGTGACGGTGCGGACGGACCGGGGAGGCGTGGAGGTGACCACCTACCGCTGTGACGGCTCCTATCACGACCACCGGCGGCCGGATACCGTAACTTTTACCCGCTCCCTGGAGGAGGATCTGAAGCGCCGGGATTTCACTGTCAATGCCATGGCTCTGGGGCTGGATGGGACCATCCGGGACCCCTTTGGCGGACGGGACGACCTGGCGATGGGTATCCTGCGTTGTGTGGGAGAGCCGGATAAACGCTTTGATGAAGATGCTCTCCGCCTTCTGCGGGCGCTGCGGTTCTCGGCGGTGCTGGGCTTTGCCATCGAGGAGAAAACGGCGGCGGGTATCCACCGGAATAAGGAATTGCTGAACGATATTGCCGCCGAACGCATCCAGGCAGAGCTTTTCAAGCTGCTGTGCGGAAAAAACGCGCTGGCGGTGCTGCGGGCGTATCCGGATGTCATCGGCGTGTTCTGGCCGGAGATACTGCCCATGGTGGGGCTGGACCAGCGGAACCATCACCACTGCTATGACGTGTGGGAGCACACCATCCATGCGGTGACGGCGGTGCCGGCGGAGCCGGAGCTTCGGTGCGCGGCGCTGCTCCACGACATTGGTAAGCCTGCCACATTCACGGTGGACGAGAACGGCGTGGGCCATTTCCGGGGCCACGCCGCCGTCAGCGAAGAGCTGGCCGACGGAATGCTCCGGCGGCTGAAATGCTCTACCGACTTCCGGGAGACGGTGGTGCGGCTGGTGGCATGGCACGACCGGGACATCCCCCGGACGGACAAGGCCGTCCGCCGGGCGCTGGGCAAGCTGGGAGAGCGGGACCTGCGGCGGCTCATCGCCCTGAAACGGGCGGACAATCTGGCGCAGTCTCCAACTTACTTTGGCCGCCAGCGGGAATTGGACAAGGGAGAAGTCATCCTCAACAGACTGCTGGCAGAGGATGCCTGTTTTTCCCTGAAACAGCTTGCTGTCAATGGGAGAGATTTGACAGAAATGGGCCTTTCCGGACCGGCGGTGGGGCGGATGCTGAATGCTCTGCTGGACCAGGTGGTGGATGGAGATGTGATGAATGAGCGGGAAGCCCTGCTGAAAACGGCAAAGGATCTGTTACCATTTGTAGCTGAATTGTAGTTGATAAATGAATGATACCACCTCTATACTGGCAGTAGACCAGGATAGAGGTGGTATACTTATGAAAAAAAGAGTGGGACTGGCCCTGGCATCCTGCTTGCTGCTGATGGGCTGCGGTGGGGAGAAAACGGAGCAGCCGCCTGTGATGGAGGAACCGCCCGTGCAGGAGGAAGCCGAAACACCGGCAGAGCCTACGGACGGCTGGCGGACGGCTTATAAGAGGTTTTTGACAGACCTGTGCGGGAGAGAAGCGGCGGTGCGGAATATCGACCGCCCGGACTATGACCCGGATGTTTATGCACAGGAAATGAGCGTCCTCAGTGATGGGTACTGCCTGTATGACGTGGACAAGGACGGGACGCCGGAGTTGTTCATTCGCTATGGGAAATGCGAGGCGGCTTACCGTACCAAAGTATATACATACCGCGAGGGGACCGCGGCGGAGCTGGGGGAGTTTATCTCCGGCCATGGCAGCTTATATTCTTGGCCGGGGGAGAACGCTGTGGCCTTTAACTGGAGCCATATGGGCGGACACTCTGTGGAAAAGCTCAGCATCCGGGACGGCGGACTGGAAAAGGAAAACGTGTTTGAGGAGCGGTGGACAGACCCGGATGCGGATTACACAGCGGTGGCGGACGTCATCCCCGGCAGCGTCTGGCTCCGGGGCGCTCGGACCACACTGGGGCTGACTTTTTTACAGGAGTTTGACGCAAAGGCGGATACGCCCTTGACGCTGCCCATCGACGATTATGGGCGGGAACGCGCAGAGCAGCAGGCAGACCCAAAGCGGGACGCGGCGGCACGAAAGGCGATTGAGACGGTGCTGGAAGGCGGCGGGACGCTGATAGGGGTTTCCTCTGATGGATTTGGCGGCGATACCGGCGCAATGACCTTGGAGCGGTACTTGGCTCCCGGCGGCGTGGACTGCTATGCGGAGACCACCCAGCGAATCGAGAAGCTGACCTGGCTGGACGTGAACGGCGATGGGCAGACAGATTGCGTTCTGTCCCTGCTGGACGGAGAGAGCTTGCCGGACCAAATGGTGATTTTGAGCGAGCAGGCGGGAAGGGTATATGCGTACTGCCTGAATTTTAAGGGAGGATATTCACTGGATACAGAGGGGGTGTTCTGGCCGGAGGAATACGACGCGGAGCCCTTTTCTGTGTCCTTTGACGGAGAACAGTGCTATCTCTATTCCGTTGTCCGCAATGAATCGTCTCCGCAGGCAGAGTGGGCAGCGCCATAAAACAACTGGGCCGGGGAACATCCCGGCCCAGTTGTTTATTGATTATTGGCAAACTGCCGGATACAGCTCCCGGCAGAGCTTTTTACCGCTCTCCGTTTTGAAAACCGTCTCGTAGGCGTGGCGCTGGGCCTCCGGCGGAAGGGAGTCCTCATACAGGTTCACCAGAAAATCCGCCTCCACCAGGATTTGATAGTCTATGCCGTCAATGGCGGTATAGGTGTGGTGGCGACCAACGAGAAAGGCGATACGGCGGACATCCTCCTCCGGCCAGCCCAGGTCAGCCAGCAGTTTTTCCGCCTCAGCGGGACCCAGCTCCTCCTGGTATTTCCCGGCGCTGGAGCCGTATTTGGCCTCGGCGGGATGGATGCCAATGTCATGGACCAGTGCGGCGGCTTCCAGTACGGACTGGGTGCGCGCATCCAATCCCTCCGACAGCCCGATGAACCGGGCGAAGGCGTGGACCTTCAAAAAGTGGTGGATGCGCACGGGGTCGCCTGCGTCGTAGGCGATCATGGCGTCGGTTACTTGTTCAACAGAATGTTCCATGCGGGATGCTTCTCCTCGTTTATACAATATCCAACAACTGCCGCAGGTCGGTGATGGCGTAGTCGATGCGCAGGTCTTCCGGCGCGGCTTTGCCGCCGGGATTGAACCAGCAGCAGGGGAGCCCCGCATTGTTGGCGCCCCGGATATCCGTGGACAGGGAGTCGCCGATGACCAGTGTGTTTTCCGGAGTGATCTCCGGAACCTGGCGGCGGACGTAGTCGTAATATGCCTTTTGCGGCTTAGGAGCACTAGCTTCCTCGGAGATAAAAGCATCGGTAAATACATCGCCAAACGGACACGCTGACAGGCGACTCCGCTGGACGGAGGCAACCGCGTTGGTGACGATATACAGCTTGTGGCCCCGGCGGACCAGCTCCCGGCAGACTTCCCCGGCGTAGGGCAGGGGATAGACCGTCCGGCCCAGGGCCTCCAGGTAGTCCCGGTTGCATTGGGCGGCGTCCCGGTCCAGCCCCAGGGCCTTTAAAAAGCGGACATAGCGCTCCAGCGTCAGAAATTCCTTCGTGATCTCACCGCGGTTAAAGGCTTCCCACAGAACCAGATTGATGTCGTGATAAAGCTGGTATATCTCCGCACTGTCGGGGATGTGGTTCTTCCGGCACATGACGGAAAAGGCCTGGGAGGAGGCTTTGGGAAAATCAAACAGCGTGTCGTCCGCGTCGAACAGCAGATACGGATACTTCATCGGTGTCGTTCCTTCATAAAATGAGATGCCTCATTTTACCATGGACGGCGGTAAAAGACAATCACCCTCCGGCCCCTTTTTCCATACCATACAACGAGGGGGCGAATCGGATGAACAAGACCTTTGGATTGATCGGAGGGGACCAGCGGCAGGCGGAGCTGGCCCGCTTGCTGGCCGCGGACGGACACACTGTCCGTACATACGGCCTGGACCGCTGGAAACCCGGCGGCGAAGCGGGACTTGACCAAGTGGCAGCTTCGGACATCGTGATACTGCCGTTGCCGCTGTGCAAGGGCAACGGCGTACTGAACTGCGAGGAGGGGCCGGTGCCCACCATGGACCTGTTCCGCCGCCTGCGGCCGGGACAGCGTATTCTGGCGGGTCAGGTGAAGCCCCAGCAGCGCCGGGAGGCGGAGGACTGCGGTCTGATCCTGGAGGATTACTTCCTGCGGGAGGAACTGACGGTCGCCAACGCCGCCGCCACGGCGGAAGCCGCTGTTCAGGTGGCGATGGACCAGATGGACCGGACACTGCTGGGCATGGACTGCCTGGTTTTGGGATTTGGGCGCATCGGCAAGCTGCTCTGCAATCGGCTTCACGGCCTGGGAGTCAGAGTGACGGCTGCCGCCCGGCGTCCATCGGATCTGGCCTGGATCCGGGCCTATGGCTGGCGGGCCCTGGATACTTACAGTCTGGATGGGAAACTTTCCGATTTTGGCGTTGTATTCAATACCATTCCCTCTCTCGTCCTGGAAGGACCACTGCTGGCGCAGCTTCCCCGGGAATGCCTGTGTGTGGATCTGGCGTCCGTGCAGGGCATCGACCTGGCGGCGGCAGAGCGGCTGGGACTGCCTAATGTCTGGGCCAGATCTCTGCCGGGGCGCCTGGTGCCCCGGACTGCCGCAGCGGTCATCCGGGACGCGGTCTATTACATTTTAATGGAAGAACGAGGTGACCCTGCGTGAGAAAAGAACGGGTTGGGTTTGCGGTGTGCGGGTCCTTCTGCACCCATGCGAAGGTGCTGGCGGCGCTGGGAGAACTGGCTGAGGAATACGAGACGGTGATCCCCATTGCCTCCGAGATGTCCGCATTCACGGATACCCGCTTCGGAAGCGCTGACGACCTGCTGGAAAAGCTGGAGGAACTGACGGGGAACGAGGTACTGTACGACATCCCGTCGGTGGAGCCCATCGGGCCCAAGAAGCTGCTGGATGTACTGGTTATTGCTCCGGCCACCGGGAATACAGTGGCAAAACTGGCGGCAGGCATCACGGATACGGCTGTGACCATGGCGGCAAAGGCCCATCTGCGCAATGGTGGTCCGGTGGTCATCGCCCTGGCCAGTAATGACGGCCTGTCGGCAGGGGCAAAGAACATCGGTGAACTGCTGGTGCGGAAGAATTACTATTTTGTGCCCTTTGGACAGGACAATGCCATCCAGAAGCCCTGCTCCCTGGTGGCGGATTTTTCAAAAATCGGGGAGACGGTGGATGCGGCGCTTCGGGGCGAACAGCTCCAGCCGATCCTGCTGCGGTGAAACGGCGGGGAGGACGGGAGGACAGCTCCCGTCCTTTCATATGATGATTTCTTTTTTGGAAGAGCTGTGGTATGCTACAATAATATAAAAGGAGTGTTCAAAAAGTTGGAAGGGGGAGCGTTATGCCGAATGCAATGAAATATGCGCTGGCCCAGTCTTTGAAAAAATTACTGTCCACGAGAAAGTTGGATAAGATCACAGTAAAGGACATTGCGGAGGATTGCGGGGTAAACCGGCAGACCTTTTACTATTATTTTCGGGATATCTATGACTTGCTGGAGTGGAATTTCTGTGATGCGACAGAGTGCCTGATCCGCAGTGGCCTTGACCATGGAGACTGGCGCAGCGGCGTAAAGGCTGTTACGGAATACCTGCAGGAAAACCGGACGCTGGTCTGGAATGCATATCACTCCATCAGCCATGAATCGGTCTCGGACTTCCTGAAGCGAACACTGCGGCCGCATATTCTTTCTGCTGTGCGGGAGGAAGCGAAAGGACTGGAGTGGGAGCCTTGCCAAGAGAGTGTGGATTTCGTTACGGATATATTTACTTTAACCGCGGCAGGTATCGTCATGGAATGGATCGGGACCCAGCGGATGGAGGGAACGGAAGAACGGCTAAATGCTTTGTTTACTGCCATGGATGGCAGCGTAAGCCTTATGCTGCGCAATCTGGAAAACGCGAAAAACAGCGGAAACAGGTAAAAACGACGAAAGAGCTTTGAAAAATACGATTTCTTTATAAGGTAGAATTATATCTGATATTAAATATATTAGTGTATAGAAATGAAAAATGGGAAAAAGACAGGGGAAGAGAAAGAGAGAGCAGAAAAGTATACAAACAGGGAAAAATGGGGTTGACTTTTGAAAATAGCTCTGGTATCCTAACAAAGCTGTCGCTGAGGTGAAGGCCCCGGCGGAGACCGCTGAAAAGAAGTTGAAAGACCTCGAAAAAAGTGGTTGACAAGCAGCAAGCGATATGGTATCCTAGCAAAGTTGCTGAGAGCAATACGGATCGCGAGTCAAAAACTTCTGAAAAAAGTTCTTGACAAACGAAATGAAGTTTGCTATCATAGCAATGTTCCGCCGGAAAGCGGCGTGTACCTTGTAAATTAAACAACGTAACG
>CAMCNO010000009.1 GCA_945876285.1 uncultured Clostridia bacterium
CTCGCTATGGGCCTTTTTATTCGTTTATATGCGCAACTTCATTTTACAACGCGCGGACTTTTTCAAAGTTCTGAAAACTTGCTCAGCTTGCTGAAAATTCAGCAAGCTGAGCCCCGAACCGTGCGTTCGGGGCTCTTTTTCGAGGCGTCCGCATCCGAGGGCATGGTTTTCCGCGCCTTGGGATGCATACGCCTCAATGGGTATACTAAAGAAAAATCGGAGGTGTGTTTCATGGCAACTTCTTTTATTGATAAAGCGCGCATCACCGTCCGGGCCGGCAACGGCGGCAACGGCGTGGTGGCCTTCCACCGGGAAAAATATGTGGCGGCCGGCGGTCCTGACGGCGGCGACGGCGGCAAGGGCGGCTCCATCATCCTGCAGGTGGACGACAACCTGTCCACCCTGATGGACTTTCGCTATAAGCGCAAGTACGTTGCTCCCAACGGCATGGACGGCCAGGGCGCCCGGAAATCCGGCAAGGACGGCGCGGATCTGGTCATCCGGGTCCCCCGTGGCACGCTGGTGCGGGACGCTGAGACAAACGAGATCATCAAGGACATGAGCGACAAAGAGCCCTACGTCCTGTGCAAGGGCGGCCGGGGCGGCTGGGGCAACATGCATTTCGCCACTCCCACCCGGCAGGTGCCCCGCTTCGCCAAGGCGGGCCTGCCCGGCGAGAGCCATGACGTCATCCTGGAACTGAAGCTCCTGGCCGACGTGGGCCTCATCGGCTTCCCCAACGTGGGTAAGTCCACCCTTTTGAGCGTGGTGTCCAAGGCCCAGCCCAAGATCGCCAACTACCACTTCACCACCCTGTTCCCCAACCTGGGCGTGGTGTGGGTGGACGAGGGCGTCAGCTTCGTCATGGCCGACATCCCCGGCATCATCGAGGGTGCCAGCGAGGGTGCCGGCCTGGGTCACGACTTCCTGCGGCACATTGACCGCTGCCGCCTGCTGGTCCACGTGGTGGACGTCTCCGGCAGCGAGGGCCGGGATCCGGTGACGGACTTCGACGCCATCAACGAGGAGCTGAAGCAGTACAGCCCCGAGCTGGCGGAGCGCCCCCAGATCGTCGCCGCCAACAAGGTGGACATCATGGAGGACCCCGAAAACCTGGAGCGTCTCCGCTCCCATGTGGAGTCCAAGGGCTACACCCTGCTGGAGATCTCCGCTGCGGCCCATCAGGGCACCCGGGAATTGGTTGGCAAGGTGGCGGAGATGCTCTCCGTCCTGCCTCCTGTCACGGTGTATGAACCGGAGTACGTTCCCAAGCCCCCGGTCATCGACACCTCTGCTCCTCTGGACATCCAGCGCTCCGACGACGGCACCTGGCTGGTAGAGGGTCCCTGGCTCCAGCGGCTCATGGGCAACGTCAACTTCAAGGACTACGAGAGCCGGATGTGGTTCGACAAGTCCCTGCGGCAATCCGGCCTCTACCAGCAGTTGGAGGAAATGGGCATCCAGGACGGCGACACCGTTTCCATGTACGACTTCGAGTTTGAATATCAGCGCTGAACGATCAGATGGACAGGCAGCAGCCTGTCCATCTTTTTACGCCTGTATGAGAATTTTTGATTCTTTTTTATACCGTTTTTGTGTATTGTGAGAAAATTTGTTTTTACCTCTTGACAACCCCGCCCAAGAAGCGTACACTGGCGCCAAGTTCAAAAGAACAAACCAATGACGCAGACGAGTAAGCATTGCGGGTTTTTCCAAGAGAGCCGCCGGTGGTGGGATGGCGGTAAAAACAACTTTGCTGAATGGACTGCGGAGGGCGGGCTGAACGGAGTTTTTTCTCAGTAAGTACCGACGGGCTTTTCCCCCGTTACCAAGGAAAGGCGTGTGATGGCACGTCGCCGAGCGGACGCGGAAGCGTCAATTTGGGTGGCACCGCAGAAGTTTTCAGACTTTTGTCCCAAAGGAACCTGTTGGAAATGGGTCCTTGAGGAACAAAGGTCTTTTTTGTTTCCCTTGACCCGCAAGTATGAAAGGAGCAATCACCATGGCAGCCGAAAAGAACAACATTCCCTACAAAATCTATCTCTCTGAGGACGAGATGCCGAAAGCCTGGTACAACGTCCGGGCGGATATGAAGACCAAGCCCGCTCCCCTGCTGAACCCCGGCACCGGCGCCCCCATGGGCTTCGACGACCTGCGCCCGGTCTTCTGTGATGAACTCATCAAGCAGGAGCTGGACAACGATACCGCCTATATCCCCATTCCCCAGGAGATCCGGGACTTCTACAAGATGTACCGCCCCTCCCCCCTGGTCCGGGCCTACTGCCTGGAGGAAAAGCTCCAGACCCCGGCCAAAATCTACTACAAATTCGAGGGCAACAACACCTCCGGCTCCCACAAGCTGAACAGCGCCATCGCCCAGGCCTACTACGCCAAGCAGCAGGGCCTCAAGGGCGTCACCACCGAGACCGGCGCCGGCCAGTGGGGCACCGCCCTCTCCATGGCCTGCGCCTACCTGGGCCTGGACTGCAAGGTCTACATGGTGAAGGTCAGCTACGAGCAGAAGCCCTTCCGCAGGGAGGTCATGCGGACCTACGGAGCCTCCGTCACCCCCTCTCCCTCCATGGAGACCAACATCGGCAAGGCCATTCTGGCGGAGCATCCCGGCACCACCGGCTCCCTGGGCTGCGCCATCTCCGAGGCCGTGGAGGTCGCTACTTCCACTCCCGGCTACCGCTACGTGCTGGGCAGCGTCCTGAACCAGGTGCTGCTGCACCAGAGCGTCATCGGCCTGGAGACCAAGGCGGCTCTCGATAAATACGGCGTGGTGCCCGACATCATCATCGGCTGCGCCGGCGGCGGCAGCAACCTGGGCGGCCTGATCTCCCCCTTCATGGGCGAGAAGCTCCGGGGTGAAAAGGACTACCGCATCATCGCCGTGGAGCCCGCCTCCTGCCCCAGCTTCACCCGGGGCAAGTTTGCCTACGACTTCTGCGACACCGGCAAGGTGTGCCCCCTGGCGAAGATGTACACCCTGGGCAGCGGCTTCATCCCCTCTCCCAACCACGCCGGCGGCCTGCGCTATCACGGCATGAGCAGCATTTTGAGCCAGCTGTACCACGACGGCTACATGGAGGCCACCTCCGTGGAGCAGACCAAGGTCTTTGAAGCCGCCGAGATGTTCGCCCGGGTGGAGGGCATCCTCCCCGCCCCCGAGTCCAGCCACGCCATCCGCGTCGCCATCGATGAGGCCCTCAAGTGCAAGGAGACCGGCGAGGAAAAGACCATCGTCTTCGGTCTGACAGGCACCGGCTACTTCGACATGGTGGCCTACGAGAAGTTCCACAACGGCGAAATGAGCGACTATATCCCCACCGACGAGGAACTGGAAGCCAGCCTCGCAAAGCTCCCCAAGGTCCCCGGTCAGGATTGAATGAAAGCCCCCTGCGGCATTGCCGCAGGGGGCTTGTTCCACTCAACGGAGCGTTGCTTGCGCTTTTCCGGGGCCGGGCTTACCATGGGAGTATCTACTTTCAGGAAGTGCTTCCCATGACCTTTACCCCCATCGATCCCGCGTCCTGGCCCCGGATGCAAACCTTTTACTATTTCTCTCAAATGGCCCCCACCGGCTATTCCTTGACGGTGGAGCTGGACGTCACCGCCCTGCGGCAGACGCTGAAAGGGCGAGGACTGAAATTCTATCCCGCCTACCTGTGGCTGGTGACGAAAAATCTGAACGCTGACCCGGCCTTCCGGCTGGCAAAGCAGGGGGAGCAGATCGGCGTCTATGACTGCTTAACGCCCCTGTACGCCGTGTTCCACGAGGATGACAAGTCCTTTTCCATGATGTGGACGGAATTTGACCCGGATTTCCCTGCCTTCTACCAGGCCTATCTGGAAAACCAAGCCCGATGCGGTGCCAACCACGGCTTCCTGGCACAGCCGGAGACCCCGCCGCCCGCCAACGCCTATACCGTCTCCTGCGTCCCCTGGGTGTCCTTTCAGCACTTTGCCGTCCACAGCTACGGCCTGAAGGACTACTTCTTCCCCTCAGTGGAGGCGGGCAAGTTCGTGCTCCGGGACGGCAGGTGCTTCCTGCCCCTCTCCCTCACCTGCCACCACGCCACTACGGACGGCTACCATGTGGCCCAATTCCTGGAGCGGCTGCAGGCAGACATGGACGCTTTCACGCAATTTCTCCCCGCATGAAAAAAGGCCTGGCTTCCACGGAAGTCAGGTCTTTCTTGCACGCATATCACGCCTCTGCGGCTTTCTTCTTTCCCAAGCGCAGCCTGCCGCCGCGCTTTTTTTCCGTCTCCTCCTGGATGCCCTCCAGCACCATCCGCAGGTTGCTCTTGAACAGGATGGCCAGAAACTCCCACAATCCGTCCCGGGTCTCCTTGTCCAGATCCTTCATAGCCTTCACCATGGCGCCCACTGCCTTGAAGCTGTCGTCCTTCAGATCCGTCAGCGTCACGGCGCCGGAGGCGGACAGCACGTCGAACAGGGCGCCCACAAAGGTCTCCCGCTGCTCCACCGACAGCCCGTGGACCCACTTGCGCAGCTCCTGGTCGCTGAAATGGGCCTGCTGGGTCACCTGCCGCAGGGTGACGAAGTGGTCCCCCACCACCTGCCAGGAAAAACCGTCGTGCTGCAGGAAGCCCAGCTGGTCGCTGTCCACCACGGAGTAATCCTCCTCGTGTTCCAGCAGCATCCCCACCACGGAGGACTTGGGCACGATGGAGTAAATGCGCTCCGCGATGCGCTGATGCTCCGGCAAGTCCAGCAGGTCCGTGTGGAAGCCAGGGCCGTCGTTGGACCAGACGGCGATGATGCGCTTCTGGACGCTCTCCGGGCAGAATACCCCGGCGTACACCGCAAGATTGCCGCCCTTGGAGTGGCCGCCCAGCCGCAGCTTCTTACGGGGGAACTGCTTCGCCACGGCCCAGGTGTAGGCCACCGCCTTTTTCTGGGCGGGGACCTCCGGCATACAGGCCAGCTCGAAGTCCTCTTTCCACCCCGCCAGGGTGTCGTCGGTGCCCCGGAAGGAGAGATACAGCGTCTTGTCCCCGGTCTCGATGGCGAGGGCCGCGAACTGCTCTCCCTTTCCCACGTCCAGATGGTCTATGAAGCAGTTCAGCTTCATGTCCCCGAACCGCCGGGAGGCCGCCATCTTCCGCAGCATCTCCGGGATGGCGGCAGGCACCAGCACGCCCATGTCGATCTTCTCGCCCTCCGGGAACCGGGCGAAGAACCGCTCCGCCGCGTCTCGCAGCACCACGCTCTCCCCCTCGCCGGGTCCGGGGACGATATCCTTGAAATCCACAAAGGACAGCTCCGCCAAAATCAAATTGTCTACCTCATTGAAAGGAGACTGCTCCAACGTCAGATCCCCCCGCCAGTCCAGATATTCCAACAGATTTGCCATGTGGTTGTCCTCCTTCTATCATGCGTTATCATTTCGCGGCTATTATACCCATATTTTTTTCACTTCACAAGAGCACCGAGCGGAAATTCACAGTCATTTTACAAGCGTCCGCCGCATAGGATGTCCCATCACGACAGAGAGGTGGACGACATGACGACTCTGACAAAAAACGACGTACTGCTGGAGGGCACGCCCCTGGCCGTACCGGAATGGTCCCACGAAAACCACGGCACCCAGTTTTACCGCCTGCTGCTGGAGGTACCCCGCCTGTCCGGCACGCCGGACACCCTGCCCCTCCTGCTGCCAAAAACCCTGGCGGCCCGGGTCAGGGAGGGGGAGCCCCTCCGGGCCCACGGCCAGCTCCGCTCCTTCAACAACCGCAGCGGCGTGGGGAACAAGCTGGTGCTGACCGTCTACGCCCAGGACATCCAGCCGGGCACAGGCGGCCCCTGCAATCAAATCACCCTGTCCGGCTCCCTGTGCAAGCCCCCCATCTTCCGCCGGACGCCCCTGGGCCGCAGCATCTGCGACCTGATGCTGGCGGTGCCCCGGCGCTACGGCCGGGCGGACTACCTGCCGGTCATCTCCTGGGGTCAGCTGGCGGTGCGCACCAGCCAGCTTCAGGTGGGGGACGGTCTCAGCCTGGAGGGCCGGGTGCAAAGCCGTACATACCACAAGGTCTTAGGCGACGGCTCCACCCAGGAGCGGGTGGCTTACGAGGTGTCCATGATGCACCTGCTGTCCCCCGAGCCATAGGCGCTGTCTCCGGGAGCCTGCCGAAGCAGGCTCCCGTCTTTGTTCCTGATTTGTAATCATTTGTTCCAAAAATGTAGAGACTTTTCTCTTTTTTGTGGTATATTGAGGGCAGAAAGGAGTGCTGTCCTATGAAATGGCCCCGCCTGGCCGCGCCATTGCTGGCCCTCATGCTGCTGGCAGGCTGCGGCAAAGCCCCGGAAACACCCGCCCCGGCTCCCGCGCCGGAGCCCCAGCCGGAACAGTTCGTCTTCACCCGGGAAAACTTCCCCCGTCTCAACGGCTCCACCTCCACGGTGCCCCTGGGTCAGGCCATCGCCAGCGTCCTGCTGGGCGAGAGCCGGGAGGAGGTCAGCGACCTCATCCAGTTCTCCAAGACCACCCAGTCCTACCGGGAGCTGATGCGGGGCGGCGCCGACCTGCTCATCGCCGCCGAGCCTGCGGAGATCATCTGGCAGGAGAAAGCGGAGCAGAACTTTGACTGGAACATGGAGCCCTTTGCCGTGGACGCGTTGGTGTTCGTGGTGAACGCGGACAACCCGGTGGATTCCCTCACCACAGAGCAGGTGCAAAAAATCTACACCGGCGAGATCACCAACTGGTCGGAGGTGGGCGGCGACGATCTTCCCATCGTCCCCTTCCAGCGCAACGCCGAGGCCGGCAGCCAGACCGCCATGCTGAAGCTGGTAATGAAGGGCCTGCCCATGATGGACGCTCCCGCGGACTATGTCCGGGGCGAGATGGGTGACCTCATCGAAGCCGTGGCCGCCTACGACGGCACGCACGCCGCCATCGGCTACACGGTCTACTACTACGCCAACGACATGAAAATGGCTGACGGCCTGAAGATCCTCGCCATCGACGGGGTGGAACCCTGCGCCGACACCATCCGCAGCGGCGCGTATCCGTTTTTGAACAACTACTACGTCCTCACCGCCGCTGATCTCCCGGAGGACGCCCCCGCCAAGATCCTGTATGACTGGATTTTGAGCGAGGAGGGCCAAAAATTAGTGGCCCACGAGGGCTATGTCTCCGTGCTGGATGTGGGGGATGACACATGAAACGGCTGACGATTGCCCTGCTGGCGCTGATCCTGCTGGCGGGCTGCGCGTCTCCCGCCCCGGAACCCACCCCGGAGCCGGAGCCTGTCTCCCCGGTCTACACCGACTGGTCCAAGCTGACGCCCTATGAGCCGGTGAAAGAGCAGTACGCTTACGCCGATTCCTACCGGGACGACGGCGCGCTCCAGCCCAGCGGCGACTATGGGCCGCTGCTGCCCTATATCGGCAGTTATCTGGAGACACAAAGCTACATGGGCCCCCTCACCACCCTGGGCCTGGTCACCGCCGACGGGCGGCTGGTGACGCCGCCGGTCTACGCGGAAATTCAGCGGGTGAAGGATTGGCAAACACAAACCTACGCCCCCTTCCTGCTGCTGTACCGGGGCGAGGTCACGGGCCGGTATGAGAACGAATGGGGCAGTTGGGCAGAGGGCGATTTCAATTTGACCGTGGCCGCCCCGGACGGAAGCTGGGTCCGGGAGCTGCCGCCCTGCTACGGCGGCGGCTGTCTCCTCAGCGGCGACCGGTTAGCGTTGGCGCTGACGGACGGCTCCGTCCTCATTCTGAATGTTGACGGAAGCACCGCCATGTCCTTCCCTGCCTCGGCTCTGGAGCCGTATCTGGGCGAGGGCTTCACCTGGCAATGGGACGGCGGTCCCAGCCTGGACTGGGTGAACGATGTGGGTCGGGTCTGGAAATATGACGAAAACGCCCCCAACGGAAACGGCACCGCCTGCTGGCTGGATCCGGACACCGGAGCTGTCACGGCAGACCCGCCGCCGGGGTATGTGGAGCCGGAATATGAGTACCAGGAAGGCCCGGAGCTGGCCTTTCCGGGGTACAACGACTGGACCACCCTCACCGACCCCATCACCGGAAAGCTGTACTGCCATGGTACCCGGACAGACGGCAGTGACATCCGGGACCTGCTGGATGAACAGGGGCAGATCATTCTGGAAGATTGTACGCTGCCCTACTGGGTCATGGGCGTTGAACACGGCTGGCAAAGTCCCTGGGTCTGGGCCGACCGCATCGCCTGCTCCGAGGACGGTATGTTCTGTTACTATGACCTGGACGGAAGCTGCGTGTTCCGCCGAACCATTCAAACGAATCTGGACTGAAAAACAGTGCCGTGGGCAGCCGCCCACGGCACTGTTTTATTTCGTCGGGAATCCAAAATGATCCCGCATACTGAACAAAAACTCCAGAAAGCCATCGGGGTAGGGGATGAACTCCCCGCTGTCCACCATAGCCAGCAGCTCCTCCAGCGTCACCCAGCGGACGGCGCTGACCTCCTCCTTCTGGAGCGCCAGCTTTGTCTCGTCCAAATCCAGGTTCACGATAAAGAAATCGTCAAAACCCTCCGGGAAATTCACGGTCACGGAGGGCCGCAGGCCCGTCAGGTCCAGGGGATACCCCAGCTCCTCCCGGAACTCCCGCTCCGCGCCCTGGCGGCTGGTCTCCCCGGCGTCCACGCCGCCGCCCACGGTCACATCCCACAAGCCGGGCCAAATGCGTTTTTCCAACGTCCGCTTCTGGATGAGTAAGCGGCCCCGGCTGTCGAACACGCAGACGTGGACCACGATGCGGTGCTCGCCTATCCCCTTGGGGGCATGGCGCTCCGCCGTCCGGCCCAGAGGGATACGGTTTTCGTCATATAAATCCACCAATTCCATACTGCTCTCTCCTCACTGCCGCCGTGCAGTCTGGTAATCGTCGCCCCGGCGGTAAAAGGGGCAGGCGTTGTTGGCGCTGCGCAGAAAGCGCTCCATTTCATCCTCATCCAAATCCATGGTGCAGTAATATGCGTCGATCTCGTCGTCGTAGTCGTAGTGGACACATTCCTCGCAATTCATACCATCATCCCCTTCTCACAGGATGATAGCATAAATGCCGTCGATCATCAAGTGCCGCGCCATCACCAGTTCCTCCAATGCCTCTCGTGCGTCAGGCGGCGCCGCCCAGCACATCCCGCACCCGGCGGTGATGCTCCGGGGCACGGGGATGAGCCGTCCCGGCAGGCCTGTTTCCTTGCAGGAGCGCTCCATCGCCATGGCTCCGGCGGTGGTGCGGAAGGTCACCACGCACTTCTCGCTTTTTTCCCGCATCTCATTCCTCCGCCAGAATGCGTACGGCCTCCGCCGCCGCGTCAGTCTCTTCCTCCGTATTGAAATACGACCAGGAAAACCGGACGGCCCCCTGGTCCTCGGTGCCCAACGCCCGGTGGAGCCGGGGCGCGCAATGGGCGCCGGGCCGGGTGGCGATGCCGAACCGCTCCGCCAGTTCATCGGACACCTCGCCGGAGTCCGCATCGGCGATGTTCAATGTCACCACAGGCGCCCGCTCCGCCTTGCTGTGGTCGCCGTACACCGTGACGCCGGGAATATCCCGCACCTGCTCATAGAACCGCCGGGCCAACGCCGTCTCATGGGCCCGGATGTTGTCCAGACCGGTCTCCAGCAAGAAATCCACCGCCGCGGACAATCCCGCGAGGCCGTGGCTGTTCAGCGTCCCGGCCTCCAGCCGGGTGGGATACTCCTCCGGCTGGGCGGCGAGAAAACTCTGGACCCCGGTGCCGCCCACGGCGAAGGGCCGGATGTCCACGCCCTCCCGGACGCACAGTCCCCCGGTGCCCTGGGGCCCCAGCAGGCTCTTGTGTCCGGTGAAGCACACCACGTCGATGTGCTGGCGCTCCATGTCGATGGGGAACACGCCCGCCGTCTGGGAAGCGTCCAGAATGAACAGCAGGCCGTGGGCATGGCAAAACGCCCCCACCCGCCCGATGTCCACCAAGTCCCCCGTCAGGTTGGAGGCGTGGGTGCAGACCACGGCCCGGGTGTTGGGCCGCAGCAGCCGTTCAAAGTCATCATAATCGATTTGGCCCCGGCTGTCGGCGGCCGCAAAGTCCAGCCCCATCCCCTGCCGCTCCAGGCGGTACAGGGGCCGCAGCACAGAGTTGTGCTCCAGGTCGGTGGAGATCACATGGTCCTCCGGTTCCAGCAGGCCTGAAATGGCGATGTTCAGCGCCATGGTGGAGTTGGGCGTGAAGCACACATGGTCGGGCCGCTGACAGCCGAACAGCCCCGCCAGCTTCTCCCGGAGGCCGTACACCGTCCGGGCCGCTGCCAGAGCCTCCGGGTGGACGCCCCGACCGCAGTTGCCCCAGCCGTCCATAGCCGCCGTGACGGCCTCCGCCACACCGGGGGGCTTGGGCCGGGTGGTAGCGGCGTTGTCCAGATAAATCAAGGCTTGACCACCTTCCAGGCGCCCGCCAGCTTCTCTACAATCGTATACATATTCGTCACGGACCCCACCGCCAGTTTTTCCGTCAGGCCGTAATAGTTCAGGCAGGTGCCGCAGGTCAGGACTTCCACGCCCTGCTCCTCCAGCTTTTTCAGATCCTCCAGGGAATCAGAGCCTTCGCAGGTCAGCTTCGCGCCGCCGTTATAGAACAGCATGGTCTTAGGCGGCACGGGAAGCTGCCCCACAGCAAAGAGAAAGCCCTTCATCAGCGTCTTTCCCAGCTCCTCGCTGCCCCGCCCCATGACGTCGGTGTCCACCGCCACCACGAAATCCCCGGCTGCGGGAACGGTGCAGGTCATCTCCGGCTCCTGGATGGGCGCGTCCCCCACCGGGGCCGTGACCTCCATTCTCACAGCGAATTCCTTTTCGCCCCGTTTTTCGGTCACGGCGGTGAGATGGTTCCCCGCCGCCATCCGCAGCAGGTTCTGCACGGCGGTCTCGTTATCCACCAGTACCTCCAGCGTCCCCGGCTCGGTCATCTCCCGCAGGGCGCGGGTGGCTTTCACCACAGGAATAGGGCACTGTTCTCCCAAAGCGTTCACAACAGTCATGGGCTCATCCTCTTTCCCCGCCGAAGCGGTTTTTTTCATTGTACCGCCTGCCGCCATGAATAGCAAGGGGCTATTTTTTCAAAAGGATAGCCAAAAATAGCCACAAATCCCCAGGCTTTTCTCAAGGAAATCCCGTGCAGTTCGCCATTTCTCGTGGGATTCCTTGACAGAGCAACACTTTACATCGTAAAATAGCAAGCATAGTATCCAATACGCGGGCATCCCCCGCGATTCTGAATGATTCGAGGTCACCGCCCATGAAAACGCCGTTTGTGACAAAAGATCAGCTGGAGGCCATTGCCGCCCAGTATCCCACGCCCTTCCACATCTACGATGAAAAGGGCATCCGGGAGAATGCCCGCCGGCTGAAGGCCGCCTTTGCCTGGAACCCCGGCTACCGGGAGTATTTCGCCGTGAAGGCCACCCCCACTCCCGCCATTCTGAAGCTGCTGAAGGAGGAAGGCTGCGGCTGCGACTGCTCCTCCATGGCGGAGCTGATCATGGCGGAGAAGTGCGGCGTCACCGGCGAAGGCATCATGTTCTCCTCCAACGAAACTCCGGCCGAGGAGTTTCAGAAGGCCCATCAGCTGGGCGGCATCATCAATCTGGATGACATCACTCTGATCCCCGAGCTGGAGGAGGCCTTGGGCGGCGTTCCCGAAAAGGTCTGCTGCCGATACAATCCCGGTGGTGTCTTCACCCTGGGCGAGACCCGGGAGGGCTTTCAGGTCATGGACAACCCCGGCGACGCCAAATACGGCATGACCCGCGCCCAGATCAGCGAGGCCTTCACCCGCCTTGCCGCCAAGGGCGCCAAGGAATTCGGCATCCACAGCTTCTTGGCCTCCAACACCATCTCCAACGAGTATTACCCCACCCTGGCCCGCATTCTGTTCCAGCTGGCGGTGGACCTGAAAAACGAGACCGGAGTCCACATCACCTTCATCAACCTCTCTGGCGGCGTGGGCATTCCCTATCTGCCGGACCAGCCCGCCAACGACATCGCCGCCATCGGCGAGGGCGTCCGGAAGGCCTATGAGGAAATTTTGGTGCCCGCCGGAATGGACGATGTGGCCCTGTATACCGAGCTGGGCCGCTTCATGCTGGCGCCCTACGGCCATCTGGTCACCCGGGCCATCCACGAAAAGCACATCTATAAGGAGTACATCGGTGTGGACGCCTGCGCCTGCAACCTGATGCGTCCCGCCATGTACGGCTCCTACCACCATATCACGGTCATGGGCAAGGAGAACGCCCCCTGCGACCACAAGTACGACGTGGTGGGCTCTCTCTGCGAGAACAACGACAAATTTGCCATCGACCGGATGCTGCCGAAGATCGATATGGGCGACCTGCTGGTGATCCACGACGCCGGCGCCCACGGCCATGCCATGGGCTACAACTACAACGGCAAGCTCCGCTCCGCCGAGCTGCTGCTCCGCGAGGACGGCAGCGTGGATTTGATTCGGAGAGCCGAGACCTTGGACGATTACTTTGCGACCCTGGTCTGGTAATAAAAATACGACAAGGACCTGTGCAATTTACGGAACTGCACAGGTCCTTGTTCTGTTTCTTCCACCGGAAGAGCCAGCCCCTTTACCGGGTGGGAATGATCTCGATCCAGTACCCGTCCGGGTCGCTGATGAAGTAGATGCCCATGGCGGGGTTCTCATAGCAGATGCAGCCCATCTCCCGGTGCTTTTTGTGGGCGGCCTCAAAATCCTCCGCCCGCAGGGCCAGATGGAACTCGCACTCGCCCAGGTCATACTTCTGGGGATGGTCCCGCAGCCAGGTCAGCTCCAGCCGGAAGTCCGTCTTGCCGTCACCCAGGAACTGGATGACGAAGCTGCCGTCCCCCGCCTCCTTCCGCCGCACCGGCTCCAGTCCCAGGGCCTCCTTGTAAAACGCCAGGGATCTGTCCAAATCGGAGACATTGAAATTAAAATGGTTGAAAGAAAACACAGCTCTCACCTCATCTTTTGTGTGTTCCAGTATAGCACAGCCGTCCGCATCCTCGCAAGCCCCTCCAACTTACACAAAAACCAGGCAAAGAGTTTGTCGGTTTTTTGGCATTTTCCCCTTTGACATTGCCAGTTAGTCATGTTAAACTCCAGACAGTTAGATATAACTAACTTATTTGGAGGCGATACAAATGACATTGGATATTCTTCCCCTGGGCCGGGACGCCGTCATCACATCGGTGGGCGGCGAAGGTCCCCTGCGCTGCCGACTGCTGGACATGGGCCTCATCCCCAAAACCACCGTCCGGGTAGAAAAGGTGGCCCCACTGGGAGACCCCATTGAGCTGCGGGTCCGGGGCTATTCCCTGTCTCTGCGGAAAGAGGACGCCCGGAACATTGAAGTGGAGGTGAAGCAGGTATGATCTTCGCTCTTGCCGGAAACCAGAACTGTGGAAAGACCACCCTGTTCAACCAGCTCACCGGCTCCAACCAGCACGTGGGCAACTTCCCCGGCGTCACCGTGGACCAGAAGTCCGGCGCCGTCCGGGGGCAGAAGGACTGTACGGTGGTGGACCTGCCGGGCATCTACTCCATCCGGCCCTACACGCCGGAGGAGATCGTCACCCGGGATTTCATCATCGACCAGAAGCCCGACGGCATCATCAACATTGTGGACGCCACCAACATCGAGCGGAACCTGTACCTAACATTGCAGCTCATGGAAATGCGCATCCCCATGGTGCTGGCCCTGAACATGATGGACGAGGTCACCAGCGGCGGCGGCACCATCGACATCAAGGGGATGAGTAAAGCTCTGGGTATCCCCGTTATCCCCATTTCCGCCGTGAAGAACGAGGGCGTGGACGAGCTGATCCGCACCGCTGTGGAAACAGCCAAAAACAGGGTCTATCCCCAGGTATACGACTTCTGCGCCCCCGGTCCCGTCCACCGCTGCATCCACGCCGTGGTACACCAGATCGAGGACCACGCCGAAAAAACCGGCCTGCCCGTCCGTTTCGCCGCCACCAAGCTGATTGAAGGCGACGAGGACATCCGGGCGCGGCTGGAGCTGGACCAGAACGAGCTGGAGCTGGTGGAACACAGCGTTCAGGAGATGGAAGCGGAGCATGGCATGGACCGCAACGCCGCCCTGGCGGATATGCGGTACGACTTCATTGAAAACGTCTGCGCCGAGACGGTGGTCAAATGCCGGGAGTCCAAAGAGCGGGCCCGCAGCGAGGCCATCGACCGCATCGTCACCAACAAGTACCTGGCCCTGCCGATTTTCTTCGGCATCATGCTGCTGATCTTCTACCTGACCTTCAACGTCATCGGCTCCTTCCTCTCCGACCTGCTGGCAGCGGGTATCGACAGCCTCACCGCCGCGGTGGACGCCGCTCTGGCGGCCTACGGCCTGAACCCCGTGGTCCACAGTCTGGTCATCGACGGCGTATTCGCCGGAGTGGGCAGCGTGTTGAGCTTTTTGCCCATCATCGTGGTTCTGTTCTTCTTCCTGTCCATCCTGGAGGACACCGGCTACATGGCCCGTGTGGCCTTTGTCATGGACCAGCTCCTGCGGAAGATGGGCCTATCCGGCCGCAGCATCGTCCCCATGCTCATCGGCTTCGGCTGCTCTGTCCCGGCCATCATGGCCACCCGGACGCTGGCCTCCGAGCGGGACCGCCGCATGACCATCCTGCTGACGCCCTTTATGAGCTGCTCCGCCAAAATTCCCATCTATGCGGTCTTCACCGCCGCCTTCTTCCCGAAATACGCGGCGCTGGTGATGATCGGCCTGTACCTGGGCGGCATTCTGGTCGGCATCATCACCGCCAAGGCGCTGGGTGCCACCGCCTTCCGCGGCAACCCGGTGCCATTCGTCATGGAGCTGCCCAACTACCGCTTCCCCTCCGCCAAGAGCGTGGGCCGGCTCTGCTGGGACAAGGCCAAGGATTTCCTGACCCGGGCCTTTACCATCATTTTTGTGGCAACCATCCTCGTCTGGTTCCTCCAGACCTTTGACACCCGGCTGAACCTGGTCAGCGACAGTGCCGACAGCCTGCTTGCCACCGTAGGCACCGTCCTTGCGCCGCTGTTCAAACCCCTGGGCTTCGGAGACTGGCGGGTCTCCACGGCCCTCATCACCGGCTTCATCGCCAAGGAATCCGTCATTTCCACCTTGGGTATCCTGACCGGAGCCGGCTCCGAGGTCACGGTGGAGGCCCTGGGCACCTTGTTCTCCACCGTCACCGCCCTGAGCTTCCTGGTATTCACCCTGCTGTACACGCCCTGCGTGGCCGCCATCTCCGCGGTGAAGCGGGAGCTGAACTCCGGCTGGAAAGCAGCGGGCGTGGCTCTCAGCCAATGCGCGGTCGCCTGGGTGGTGTCCTTCCTGGTGTATCACTCGGCGCTGCTTCTGGTGTAAGGGAGGCCCGCCATGCTGGAATTTCTGATTCTCGCCCTGTTGGGTGGCTGGCTGATATTTGCCCTGCGCTCCTGTCTGCGAAAAAAAGGCGGCTGCGGCAGCTGTGACGGCTGCTGCTCCGCCTGCCGGGAGCAATGCCCCAAGTCCTGAAAAAAGGCCCCCGAACCAACGGTTCGGGGGCCGCTTGTTTTCTCATTTACTGGAGGTCAGTTCCTTTAAAATCGTATAGACCTCGTAAATCTCGCTGATGCTGTAAGTCGCCTTCACGCTGTCCGGCACATCCTTATCCCGGGAGGCCGTCAGGTGGGAATGGATATGGAAGGTCGCGCCGAAGCCCAGATTCTGGGGGCCGATGACATCCCGGGAGAACGTATCTCCCACATAGGCGCAGGTGGATGGATCAGACTGCACCTGCTTCAAGGAAACCAGGAAAATGTTGGGGTCCGGCTTGCGGTAGCCGGTAACGGAGGAAAGGGTCACATCCTGGAAATAGTCCCGGATGCCGTACTCCTTCAAAATCCAGAATACCTGATACAGGCTGGCGGTGTTGCTGACAACGCCCAGCTTCATGCCCAGGCCCTTCAGGCCCTCCAGCATCTCTTTGACGCCGGGTCGCAGGCTGCGGTGGTAGTAGGTTACTTCCCACATATGGGCCAGTTCCTCAGCGAAGGGCTTGACCGTCTCAAAATTCAGGCCGAAGCGGCCATTGAGCACATAATTGCCCCAGATCTCCTCGGGCTTCAGTTCCCGGTTCGTGGGGCCGCGGTAGGCCGCATAGCGGTCCCAGCCCTCCGCCAGTTCTTGCATCGCTTCAGAAACGCCCAGGGATACGGAGATCCCCTTTTCCCGCAGGATACGCAGGACCTCCCGGGCAGACACCTCCTTGCTGGTGTCATCCACATAGATGTCCTCCAGCGTGCCGCCCATATCAAACAGAACGGTATCGATCATAATCTCACTGCCTTTTCCAGGGTTCCGCCTCCTTGACCGCAGGCGGTTTTTTCAGATAACGGCTGTAAAGGAACGCTGACAGGCCGCCGCCCAGCAGAATAGGTGCCGGTACGACCTGGACGAAGAATTGCAGAAACAGGTTTCTCGCCTCCGGCTCGTCCTTCATCATAACGAGCATGGCGATCAAACAGGCTATGGACAGCAGGAATATCCAGGTATAGCTGGCGGGTATGATCCGCTTGTCCTTGATGATGGGCCAGGGCAGTGCACACACCACCGCGCCCACCAGGGCCGGCACCACAGCTTCCACCACATAGACCACGAACCCCGGCGCACCGGATACCAGCGCGTCCAGCGGGTCCAGCAGGAAAATAAACGAGGCGGCATAAACGGCGATAAATACCCAGCACAGGCAGAAGGAGTACAGCAGCAGCGTACTTTTCACCTTGCCGTTTTCTGTCATCTGGAAAGCAGACCAGAAACTGTCCGCCGCCTTTGTGACTTTCTCGTTCCACTCCTGATCCTTGATGGGGTTGGTGCCTTTGCTCAGCATGGGGGGCCTCCTTTGATAAGAAAAGGTGGGCGGCGCATGGCCGCCCACCTTTCAATGCGTTTTTGTGCTGATTCAGCAGCGATGCTTACTTGTTGGGGCTCTTGTTCAGCCAGTAGGTCCACATATCCTGGACATCGGGATAGATGTAATAAATGTCGTCCAGGTTGTTGGCGATAGCGCCCAGCTCGTTCAGCTTCTTGGGGTTCTTCTTGTCCTCGAAGTCATCACGCAGAGGCCAGTTGCCGACCTTGGTGAAGGGCTTCAGGCCGCCGCTCTGACCATCGGCGCCACCGGTGATATAGCGGATGAACAGACGGGCGCCAGCGGGGCTGTTGCAACCCTTGACGGCGAACATGGACTCCACGTTCAGCAGGCCGGTGTAGGGAGCCATGTTGACGCACCAGTCGATGTTGTAGCCGGAGTCTTCACGGTTCTCGATCTTACCGGCGGAAGACAGGCACAGAGCGGGATCGTCCTTGGTGGAGTTGTGAACGGCCAGCACCAGCTCGTCACCGTCGCCGATGAAGGTCATCTTGGCCTGGCTGAAGCGCCACAGGTACTCTACGCCGGCGTTGTTGGCGGGCACCTCGAAGTTGAAGCTGGAAGGATCATAGGTGTACTCCAGCTTCTCGCCGTAGCAATCCTCATAGGCCTTCTCCATCTCGTCAGCGTTGTTGATGAAGCTGGCGAACAGGGACATGTAAGCGGACTCCTGGCCGATCTCCTTGGTGAACAGGCGATACTTCTGATTGCCGTTCTCGTCCTTCTCGATGATCTGCCACCAGTTGTTGACAGGCTGGCCATCGGGGAACGCCTCGGTGTTGTAGTACCAGAAAGCCTGAGAGGCGTACAGAGGATAGCTGTACTTCAGGTTGGCCTCGTCCACGTGAGAGCAGATGTCGCGGGGATAGAAGGGCTCGATCACGCCCTGATAGTAGTACTCATAGAACACGCTGCCGTTGACGTCCTTGGTCTGCAGCACGTCGGCGGTGATGTTGCCGGTCTCGTTCTCGATCTGGGCCTTGTTCAGCACCTCGTCGGTGTCCAGGTCGGAGACGATCAGGTCCAGACCAGGATACATTTCTTCGAAGGGCTCCTCGGCCTTCAGCATCTTGGAGGAGGTGGCGTAGACGTTAATGGCGGTGTCTTCCTTCAGAGCCAGCTCATAGAGCTCCTCGTCGGTCATGTCGCTCCACTCATCCCAGTAGGGGCCGTAGGCCTCAGCGCCGGTGGTGGGGTCATAACCCAGGGGGAGATCAGTGGTGGGCTCCGCCGCGGGTTCGTTGGTGGAGGTGCCGGGGTCGGCGGGGGTGGCGGGGGCATCAGCCTTCTTGCCGCAGGACGCCAGACTGAGAACCATGACAGCCGCCATCAGCAGTGCAAACAACTTCTTTTTCATCGGGTCTTCTCCTTTCGTTTTAAAAACATGTAGGGAATTCCGCTGGGGCATTTATAAACTCGCGGTCAGACCGCGCGCTTAATGAGACGGGTGGTTTCCTTATTATACACGTTGATCTTGTTCTGGTCAATAATGGCCCAGACCTTCTGATCCAGATCGTAGTGGACCTGGCCCAGCTCCTTCACCAGGAACTCCTCCTCACCGGCCTTCAGGGTCACGATGGTCTCGGAACCTGCGGGCTGGTTGGCATACACGGTGACAGGCAGGGCGCCCTCTACGGGCTCGCGGGAGATGGTGATCTGCTCGGGGCGGCAGGCCAGGACGCAGTCGAACTCGCCGCTGGCGGGCTTCTCCTCATCGGTCAGGAACTCAGCGCCGAAGGTGTGGGCGCCCAGCTCGCTCTTGACCACCAGCTGGCCGTTCTTCATCTCGGCCTTGCCGGGGATCAGGTTGATGCGGGGGTTGCCGATGAAGTCGGCGGCCTCCAGGTCGATGGGGTTGTTGTACAGCTCCATGGGGGTGGCCACCTGATTCAGCTCGCCGGCCTTGAACAGGGCGATCTTGGTAGACATGGTCAGAGCCTCGGTCTGGTCATGGGTAACGTAGATGATGGTGGTGCCCAGTTCCTTGTGCAGACGCTGCAGCTCGGCGCGCATGTCGATACGCAGCTTGGCGTCCAGGTTGGACAGGGGCTCGTCGAGGAGCAGCAGCTTGGGGCTGGAAGCCACAGCACGGGCGATGGCCACGCGCTGCTGCTGGCCGCCGGAGAGCTCCGTGGGATAGCGGTCCTTGTACATGTCGATCCGCATCATTCTCAGGGAGTCCATGACACGGCGGTCGATCTCAGCCTTGTCCATCTTCTGGATCTTCAGGCCGAAGGCGATGTTGTCATACACGGTCATGTGGGGCCACAGGGCGTAGGACTGGAACACCAGGTTCAGTCCGCGCTTGCTGGGCTCGGCATAGTAGGCGTCGTCAGCGTTGATCATCTCCACGCCGTCGATGGTCATGATGCCGTTCTGGGGCTTTTCCAGACCGGAGACCACACGCAGGGTCGTGGTCTTGCCGCAGCCGGAGGGGCCCAGCAGGGTCATGAAGTCGCCGTCCTCGATGGTCAGGTTGATGTCCCGCAGGACGTGGTTGCTGCCGTAAAATTTATCAATATGCTTTAATTCAATACGACTCATATCATTCTTTCCTTTCAGTCAATTGGCTCCGTGGATTACCAGCTCTTGCTGATGTCAGCGCCGCCGATCTTGTTGGCCGCGATGTAGCAAAGCAGGATGTAGAACAGCACGACCACGGAAATGGCGTCGGACATCTGGTTGTAGCCCTCCTGAGAGTAGGTGAATGCCAGGAAGGACAGTGTCCGGGTGGTGGGGGTCATCATGATGATGATCAGATCCAACTCCTTGGCAATGGAGATGAACACCAGCATGAAGCCGGAGATGAAGCCGTTCTTCGCCAGGGGGATGATAATGGAGGACATCCGCTTCCAGAAGCTGGCGCCGGCGATGTCGGCGGCCTCTTCCAGTTCCACGCTGATGGACAGCATGTTGGCGGTACCGGACCGGCTGGCGAAGGGGAAGTGCTTGACCACAGAGGTCAGAATGATAAGGGTAAAGGTGCCATACAGAGAGGGGATCAGGCCGCCCAAATGGGGACGGGAGAACATGGAGAAGTACATGGTGGAGAACGCCACGCCGCTCATCAGGTAGGGCACGAACACCAGCTGCTCGGTGAGGTTGCCGTACCACTTGCCGCGGCCGCGGGAGCTGATGTAGCCCAGGAACTGGCCGCAGAAGGCCGTGATGATGGAGGCGATCAGGGACAGCCGAACGGTGTTCCACATGGCGCTCCAGAACTCGTCATGACGGAAGATGCCGGGATAGTTGGTGTACTTCACAGCCTTATCGGGAGTACCGATCCAGTTGTACAGAGTCAGGTTGTCGAGGCCGTAGCCGGCGCCGGTGGTGATCTGGAAGGTCTCCATGATCAGCACGAAGAAGGGCATGACCATGGCCAGGAACAGGAAAACGAACAGGAAGAGCATCATGGGCTTCTTTGCCTTGCCCAGAGGCATCAGGGTGCTGCGGCCGCCCTTGCCGCCCACGGTGGCATAGGACTTGCGGACGCCGATGATGCGCTGGTTGCCCATCAGGATCAGAGCGGCCATGCCGACCAGAACGATGCTCATGGCGTAGCCGACGCCGCGGGGACCCTGGTCGATGAACACGCGCATCTTGGTGGCCAGGGTGTAGTAGCCGATACGGTTGCCCAGGTTGGCGGCAACGCCGTAAGTACCGATGGACTTGGAAACGGTCATGACCAGTGCGGACAGCACGGAGGGCATGATCAGAGGCAGGGTGATGTGGCGCAGGATCTGGGCCTTGTTAGCGCCCTGGATCTCGCCCATCTCCTCCAGCTCGGAGTTGATGGAACGGAGTGCGCCGGACACCTGGATGTAGGAAAAAGCGTAGTAGTGCATGGACATGCACAAAACGATGGCGATGGGGCCATACGCCAGCCAGTCGGGAATGGGGATGCCCATGCCGGCCAGGAAGCCGTTGGCGCCGCTGGTGGAGTTACGGAACACAGCCAGCCAGGCCAGAGCCTTGGTCCAGGAGGGGATCATGTAGGGGATGGTGACCAGCAGGCCCAGCACCTTCTTGCCGGGGATGTCGGTACGGATCATCAGCCAGGCCAGAACAGAGCCCAGAGGCACGGAGATCAGGGTCGTCATGGCGCCGCAGAACAGGGAGTTCAGCAGCGGCTCCCACAGCACGGCCTTGCTCATATTGCTGGCGATCATGTATTTCCAATAATACAGGGTAAACTGTCCGATGGTAGCGCCGGGATTGCGCCGCAGCTCGGACTGGGCCATGGTGAAGGTAGACTTGATCATCGTCAGCAGGGGGATCACGATCAGGCAGAACAGCACGATCAAGCTGACCAGCACGATCATATTGAACGGGTTCTTTACCACGTTCAATATGAGATTCTTCAGTCTTTTCTTCGTCAGTGGTTTCCTAGGGAGATCTTTCTTAGACACAGTAACACCTCTTTCTCAATACTGCCGGGAATCTTGCCTGGGCAAATTTTACCTTTCCTCACATCCATTCCTTTTGCGCCTGCACGGACTGTGATCAGCAGCCCATTTGTGCAAACGTTTGCGCTTTGCTATCCTAATTATAAGGAATTTTTGTTGCGTTTGTCAATGCATATGTTTGCTATTTTGTCACGCCATTTTTATGATAAATTCACAATTCATATGCAAACCCAACAAAGAATTCCTGCATTTTACCGTCATTTTGACGATTCACCAAATAGTTCCTTTCCGCTAAATAGTGGCGTATTGCAACTATTTTCTCACAGCGAAAAGTCGTAGGAACGCCTGCGCTCTCCACCCCGACCAACCTGGAGGCGCTATCAGGATATCCGAAAACCTTCGGCTCTGCCATCGCATTTCAATTAAGTCTCTGTAAAATCCGACCACTGGGCGGCGTACAGCTTTGCGTAAATACCGTCCTTTTCCAGCAGCTCCTCATGGGTGCCCCACTCCGCCACGCCGCCCTGATCCAGCACAAGAATGCGGTCGGCGCCCCGGATGGTCGCCAGCCGGTGAGCGATGACGAAGCAGGTCCGGCCCCGGCGCAGGTGCTCCAGCGCCAGGCTGATCTCCCCCTCGGTCTCGGTGTCCACGTTGCTGGTGGCCTCGTCCAGAATGACGATGTCCGCGTCGGTCAGCAGACACCGGGCGATGGCCAGAAGCTGCCGCTGGCCTTTGGAGATACCGGCCCCCTCATCGGTGAGGACGGTGTCGTACCCATCCGGCAGGGAGGTAATAAATCGGTGGATGCGGGCCGCCTTGGCGGCTTCGATAATTTGCTCCCGGGTGGCCCCCTCCGTGCCGTAGGCGATGTTCTCGGCGATGGTGCCGCCGAACAGCCAGGTATCCTGCAGCACCAGGGCAAGTCTCCGCCGCAGGCCGTCCCGGCTGTACTGCCCCACCGGCACGCCGTCGATGGTGATGGCGCCGCCCTGAGGCTCGTAGAACCGCAGAAGCAAACTCACCAGCGTGGTCTTTCCCGCGCCGGTAGGCCCCACCACAGCCGCCAGGCTCCCGGCGGGAACGTGGGCGGTGAAATCCCGCAGCACCGGGCGGGCCGGGTCGTAGCCGAAATCCACATGGTCGAAGGTGATGTCGCCCCGCAGGTCCCGGGCAGGCGCCGCGTCCGGGGCGTCTCCCGCCTCCGCCGTCTCGTCCAGCAGGTCCAGTACCCGCTCTGCCGCGGCGGCGCTGGCCTGCAGCTCGCTGAGGAGGTTGGCAGCCTCCCGGATAGGCCCGGAGAACTTCCGGGAATACAGGACAAAGGAAGACAGGCTCCCCAGCGTCAGGGCGCCGTTTAAGTACATCAAAGCCCCGAACATACTGATGGCCGCCAGGGATACATTATTAATAAAGTTGACAGAGGGCCCCAGGGCGGCGCTGGCCCGGTCCGCCTCGTAATAGGCCCGGGAGGCCTTGTCGTTGAACTTCTCGAACTGCTCTAGGTCTGCCGCCTCCACGCCGTAGGTGCGGATGGCACGCTGGCGGCCCACCCGCTCCTCGGCAAAGCCGTTGAGGGCACCCAGCTCCCTGGAGCGCAGCCGGAACAGCGGATGCACCCGCTTCATCTGAAAGCGGGTCAGCACGGCGGACAGGGGCACGGTGACGAAAAACACGCCGGTCAGCTTCGGTGAGATGAACAGCAGCATCAGGAAAGAGCCCACCACCGTTAAAGCACTGGTGCTGAGCTGCAGAAAATCCGAGGAAATGGTGGCGTTCACCGTGTCCACGTCGTAGCAGATGCGGCTGATGAGGTCCCCCGCCGGGTGGGTGTCAAAATACTCCACCGGCAGCTCGCTCATGCGGTCAAAGGCCGCCTTCCGCAGGTCGTGGGACACGCCCTGGCCCACTTTAATGAGCCGGGAGGCGATGAGATAATTCAAAAGAGAGGAGCAGGCGTAGCAGGCCAGCATCCCGCCGCCGTTCCGCAGGACCCCGGCAAAATCCACACCGCCGGCCTCGGTGCCCACGGCATCCACCGCCCAGCCGGACAGCATGGGCGCCATCAGCGCCAGGAGGTTGGAGGCCACCATCAGCACAATCAAAAAAACCAGCTTGGGGCCGTAGGGCCGCAGGAACCGGGCCATCCGCCGCAGAAGGGATTTCTTCATCCGTCGGCACCCCCCATCTGCAGCTCCGCCATCCGGCGGTAGCGCTCACACCGGGCCAGGAGCTGGCCGTGGTCGCCCTGATCGGCAATTTTTCCGTCCTCCAGTACCAAGATGCGGTCCGCCTCCCGCAAAGAGGCGATGCGCTCCGAGATGACCACCAGCGTCACGCCGGGGCAGTCCCGGTGGATAGCGCCGTACAGGGCGGCGGCGGTGCGGTAGTCCAGGGCGCTGTCGGCGCTGTCCAGCACCAAAATCCCCGGCTTCGCTGCCAGGGCCCGGGCAATCAGCAGCCGCTGGCGCTGTCCGCCGGAGAGGTTGGCGCCCCGGATGTCCACCCGGGTGTCCAGACCCTCCGGCAGGGTCTCGATAAACTCCCACGCCTGGGCGGTTTTGGCCGCGGCGATGACATCCTCCCGGGACAAGCCCCGGAGGAACGAGATATTTTCATAAATGGTGTCGTTCAGCAGGGCTTCGTTCTGGAACACCACGCCGAACTTCCCCCGCAGGTCCTCCCTGCCCAGGGACGATGCGTCCCGGCCACCGACCCAGACCACGCCGCTGTCGGCGTCATACAGCCGCAGCAGCAGGCTGACCAGCGTGGTCTTGCCGCTGCCGATAGGCCCCAGGATACCCAGCATCTCCCCTTTTTTCAGGGAGAAACCGGCACCGTCCAAATCCTTTTCCACACCCAGGTAGGAGAACGACACGTCCTCCATCCCCAATTCCGCGTCGGACTGCTCCTCCGAGGGCCGCACCAGCTGGTCGGCGGGAGCCTGGATAATTTCTTCGATGCGCCGCAGGGACGCTGCGCCCTTGCTGATCTTCACAAAAATTTTCGCCATGCCCAGCGTGGCATTCTGAATGAGGGCAAAATAAGAGAGGAACGCCACAATCTGGCCCGCGTCCATCCGACCGCTGTTCACCAGCACCGCGCCCACCACGACCACCAGCACCAGGCCGGAGTTCAGCAGGAAATCGGTGATGGGGTTGGCGGCGGCCATGACGCACCCGGCGGTCTCCTCGGTCCGGCGGGCGGTCTCATTGGCGGTCTGGAACCTCTCCCGCTCCCGCCCCTGGCAGGCCAGGGCCTTGATGACCCGGACGCCGGAGGCATTCTCCCGGATGATGCGGACCACGGTGTCCACTGCCGTCTGGGCCTTTGTATAATAAGGTATCCCCCGGCGGGTCACCAGCCAGATGGTGAAAAAGGTCAGACCGCACACGGCAAACTGCACCACCCCCAGGGCCGGCGCCCGCAGGAAGGTGAGCACCAGGCCGCCCAGCACCAGCATGGGCGCCCGGATGCCGCCCCGCTGCACCTTGTCGAACATCTGGTGTACATTGTAAGTATCATTGGTCAGGCGGGACACCAGGGACGAGATGGAAAACCGGTCCATCTGGGCGCAGGACAGCCGTTCCACCCGGCTGTACAGGTCCCGCCGCAGCACCCGGGTCACTTCCATGGAGACCCAAGCTGCCATGCGGTTGGCGGTGATGTTGCACAGCGCCGCGCCGCAGGAGAGCACCATCATCAGTCCGCCGGTTCGCCAGATGGCGTCCAGGTCCCGGGCAGGCACGCACACGTCGATGATATGGGCCAGCAGCAGCGGCAATATCAGCTCCAGAATGGCGGCGGTGAATTTGATGGCCACGCCGCAGCACACCCGCTTTCCATAGGGGCGCAGGTATCGAAAGGCCGTCCTCATGGTATCCTCCCTTCTCAAACGTTTACAATTGTGATTTAGTTACCATGATACCACGCCCCTTTTTCAAGTCAATTCGCATTTTGTTGCAACCTCGCAACTATTTTTTGCGCATTTTGCGCTGAGGCCGTTTCACCCCTCTCAGAAGCGCGCATTTTCCGCTCCGGCGCATTTTTTATGTACTATGCACAAATTAAAATAGCCGCTTTTGACTTTTCTGTGTCATTTGCCGTCGTTTTTGCGGTTGACTTTTCCACTTTAAGCCTCTAAAATAAGTACCAACCTGAAACGACCCTTACCGGAAAGGAGCTGTACACCATGACCTTCACCCAGATGCATAACCGCATGATGTCTCATGGTATGGCCTCTTTCTGCGCGGAAGCCGCGTCTTGGCGCGCGCAGTCTGCTCAGGCTTTCTCCAACTCCATGATGCTGATTTTGGGCGCCATTATTATGGCGTCCATTATTATTGCGCGCCTGTTTGCCCTGTCCATTCTGGGCCTGCTGGTACTGGTACTGGTAGTTCTGCTGATTACCGCGCATTTCGATACGCCATGGACGCGAAATCCCGCCTGACTGTGTGTTGATACAGCAAAGCGGCTCCGCCACATGGCGGGGCCGCTTTTTTGTATAATATCAAACCTAAAGGAGAACCCAAGATGAAAAAGAAGTTGTTTGCTCTCATGATGGCCATGACCATGACCGTCAGCCTCGCCGCCTGCGGCGGCGGCAAGACCGAGACCCCCGCCCCCAGCACCGAGACCCCCGCCGCCTCCGGCGAAGCCGGCGGCACCTTCAAGCTGGGCACCATCGGCCCCCTGACCGGCGACGCCGCCATCTACGGCCAGGCCGTTGCCAACGGCGCCAAGATCGCCGTGGACGAGATCAATGCCGCGGGCGGTGCCATCCAGTTCGAGTTCCAGTCCCAGGACGACGTTGCCGACGGCGAGACCTCCGTCAACGCCTACAACAAGCTGATGGACTGGGGCATGCAGGTCATGGTCGGCCCCACCACTACCGGCGCCTCCATCGCCGTGTCCGACAAGGTGTACGCTGACCGCACCATCATGCTGACTCCCTCCGCCTCCTCTCCCGACGTCACCGCCGGCAAGGACAACGTGTTCCAGGTCTGCTTCACCGACCCCAACCAGGGCACCGGCTCCGCTGACTATATTTCCGACAACATGACCGGCGCCAAGGTGGCCGTCATCTACCGCAACGACGACGCCTACTCTCAGGGCATCCGGGACACCTTCGTGGCCGAGGCTGCCGCCAAGGGCCTGGAGGTCGTCTATGAGGGCACCTTCACCGCCGACACCTCCACCGACTTCTCCGTGCAGCTGACCGCCGCCCAGTCCGCCGGCGCCGACACCGTGTTCCTGCCCATCTACTACCAGCCCGCCTCCGTCATCCTGACCCAGGCCGCCGCTATGAACTACGCTCCCACCTTCTTCGGCGTGGACGGCATGGACGGCATCCTGACCATGGAGGGCTTCGACAACTCCCTGGCCGAGGGCGTCATGCTGCTGACTCCCTTCTCCGCCGACGCTGAGGACGCGCGCACCCAGAACTTCGTCAAGGCCTATCAGGCCGCTTACGGCGATATCCCCAACCAGTTCGCCGCCGACGCCTATGACGGCGTGTACATCATGAAGGCCGCTCTGGAGGCCGCCGGCTGCACCGCCGACATGTCCTCCGCCGACATCTGCGAGGCTGTTGTGTCCGTCATGACCACCATCTCCGTGGACGGCCTGACCGGCCAGGGCATGACCTGGTCCGCCGACGGCGCCGTGTCCAAGGCACCCATGGCCGTGGTCATCAAGGACGGCGTGTACGTCACTCCCTGACGCGGTACCCTCTCCCCTGCGGAGACCGTCGGATGGGGCTTCGGCCCCTCCGGCGTGCCTTCGCGTTCCGCGTTCTATGGTGGAAACATGGGCGGAACCCCTTGTTTCCGCCTGTATTTCTGCCATAGATACATGATATTCAATGTAAACCACACAGAAAACGAGGTGTTTTCCCCCATGGAATTCCTGTCCTACCTGATCAGCGGCGTGTCCCTGGGCAGTGTGTACGCCATTATCGCTCTGGGCTACACCATGGTCTACGGCATCGCCAAAATGCTGAACTTCGCCCATGGCGACATCATCATGGTGGGCGGCTATATCTCCTTCTGCGCCATGAGCTACCTGGGCCTCCCCGGCTGGCTGGCGACGCTGCTGGCGATGGCCGTCTGCACCGTGCTGGGCATCGTCATCGAGGGCCTGGCCTATAAGCCCCTCCGCTCCGCCCCCTCCCTGGCGGTCCTCATCACCGCCATCGGCGTCAGCTACTTCCTGCAGAACAGCGCCCTGCTGATCTGGAAGGCGGCCCCCAAGGTCTACCAGCCGGTGGTCTCCGGCTCCCTGACGCTGTTCGGCGGCCAGCTCTCCGTGCCCTACGCCTCAGTGCTGACCATGGCGGCGTGTCTCGTCATCATGGCGGCGCTGACGCTGTTCATCAGCAAGAGCAAGATGGGCAAGGCCATGCGCGCCTGCTCTGAGGACAAGGGCGCCGCCCAGCTCATGGGCATCAACGTCAACGCCACCATCTCCACCACCTTCGCCATCGGCTCCGCCCTGGCTGCCGTCGCCGGCGTTCTGTTGTGCACCTCCTACCCCACCCTGCAGCCCACCACCGGCTCCATGCCCGGCATCAAGGCCTTCACCGCCGCCGTGTTCGGCGGCATCGGCTCCATCCCCGGCGCGTTCCTGGGCGGATTGCTCCTGGGCGTCATTGAGGCCATGGCAAAAGCCTACATCTCCACCAACCTGGCAAACTCCATCGTGTTCGCCGTGCTGATCGTGGTGCTGCTGGTGAAGCCCGCGGGCCTTCTGGGCAAGTACGTGCCCGAGAAAGTGTGAGGTGTGCCATGAAGAATCTTCACATGAAAAAATACACCCGCACCAACCTGCTGACCTACCTCGGCGTCATCGCCGCCTTCGTAGTGATGAATATGCTCAGCGCCTCCGGCTCCCTGAGCCGCTCCCTCACCGGCCAGCTGGTCCCCATCTGCTGCTATATGTCCATGGCCGTCTCCCTGAACCTGACGGTGGGCATCCTGGGCGAGCTGAGCCTGGGCCACGCCGGGTTTATGAGCGTGGGCGCCTTCTCCGGCATCGTGGCGGCCATGAGCCTCCAGAGCGCCATTCCCTCTGCCCCCCTGCGCCTGGTCATCGCCATGGCGGTGGGCGCCGCCGCCGCTGCCCTGGCGGGCCTGGTGGTGGGCACCCCCGTGCTGCGGCTCCGGGGCGACTACCTGGCCATCGTCACCCTGGCCTTCGGTGAGATCATCAAAGAGCTGGTGAACTGCCTGCTGGTGGGCTATGACTCCAAGGGCCTCCACGTCCTGTTCAACCTCTCCGGCAACAAGTCCGTGGCGGACCTGGGCCTGGAGCCCGGCGGCCTCGCCATCATCAAGGGCGCCCAGGGCGCCACCGGCACCGCCACCATCGCCACCTTCACCGCCGGCTTCGTCCTGGTCCTGGTGACGCTGTTCGTGGTGCTGAACCTGAAGCACAGCCGTGCGGGCCGGGCCATCATGGCCCTGCGGGACAATGCCATCGCCGCTGAGAGCGTGGGACTGAACATCACCAAGTACAAGATGATGGCCTTCGTCACCTCCGCCGCCCTGGCGGGCGCCGCCGGCGCGCTGTACGGGTTGAACTTCTCCTCCCTGCAGGCCACCAAGTTCAACTTCAACACTTCCATCCTGGTGCTGGTGTTCGTGGTGCTGGGCGGCCTTGGCAACATCTGGGGCTCCCTCATTGCCGCCGCGGCCCTAACGGTGCTGCCGGAGCTGCTCCGTGCCTTCTCCGACTACCGGATGCTGGTCTACGCCGTGGTGCTCATTCTGGTCATGCTCACCACCAACAATCCCACTCTGAAATCCTTCTTCGGCCGGTTCAAGCCCGGCAAGTCCCACGGAAAGGAGGCCGCCTGATATGTTTGGAAAGCTCGTTCCCGTCCCCTCCGGCGCTATGATCCCAGACCGGGACATCGGCAAAAAGCCCATTTTGGAGTGCGTGAATCTGGGCATCACCTTCGGCGGCCTGAAGGCCGTGGAGGACTTCAACCTCACCATCGGCCGCACGGAGATCGCGGGCCTCATCGGCCCCAACGGTGCGGGCAAGACCACGGTGTTCAACCTGCTCACCAAGGTCTACCAGCCCACCCACGGCACCATCCTGCTGGGCGGCAAGGACACCCACGGCATGAACACCATGCAGGTGAACCGGGCGGGCATCGCCCGTACCTTCCAGAACATCCGCCTGTTCCAGAAGCTGTCCGTGGAGGACAACGTGAAGGTGGGCATGGACGCCAACATGAAATACAACATGTGGAGCGGCATTTTCCGCCTCCCCGGCTACTGGCATGAGGAGAAGGCGGCCCACGACCGTGCCCTGGAGCTGCTGAGCCTGTTCAACATGGCGGACCTGGCGGACGTCCCCGCCGGCTCCCTGCCCTACGGCGCCCAGCGCCGCTTGGAGATCGTCCGGGCGCTGGCTACCAACCCCTCCCTCCTGCTGCTGGACGAGCCTGCCGCCGGCATGAACCCCTCGGAGACGGCGGAGCTGATGGAAAACATCCGCAAAATTCGGGACACCTTCCAGATCGCTGTTCTGCTGATCGAGCACGACATGAACCTGGTCATGAACATCTGCGAGGGCATCTGCGTGCTGAACTTCGGCCGCGTCATTGCCAAGGGCAGCCCGGAGGACATCCAGTCCAACCCCGCCGTCATTGAGGCGTACCTGGGCAAGAAAAAGGAGGCGTAAGCATGGAAGCGATTCTGAAAGTTGAGGACATCAACGTCTATTACGGCAGCATCCATGCCATCAAGGGCGTCTCCTTCGAGGTCAACGAGGGCGAGATCGTCACCCTCATCGGTGCCAACGGCGCAGGCAAATCCACCACCCTGAACACCATCTCCGGCCTGCTCCACAGCAAGACCGGCTCCGTCACCTTCATGGGGGAGAACCTGGGCAAGATCCCCTGCCATAAGATCGTCTCCAAGGGTCTGGCCCTGGTGCCGGAGGGCCGCCGCGTCTTCTTGCAGATGACCGTCCAGGAGAATCTGGAAATGGGCGCCTTCACCCAGGGCGGCAAGACGCTGGACGATGACCTGGAGCGGGTCTACGAGCAGTTCCCCCGCCTGAAAGAGCGCATGAAGCAGGTGGCGGGCACGCTGTCCGGCGGCGAGCAGCAGATGCTTGCCATGGGCCGCGCGCTCATGAGCCATCCCAAGCTGCTGATGCTGGACGAACCCTCCATGGGCCTGGCCCCCATCCTGGTGGAGCAGATCTTCGACATCATCCAGGAGCTGCACAAGGCGGGCACCACCATCCTACTGGTGGAGCAGAACGCCCAGGCGGCCCTGTCCGTAGCCGACCGGGGCTACGTGCTGGAGACCGGCAAGGTGGTCACCACCGGCACCGGTCACGAGCTGCTGGAAAGCCCCGCCATCAAGAAAGCCTACCTCGGCGGCTGATCGTCGCAGCAAAGTCCGCTCCGCTCTGTTTCCGCCTCCCGGCGAAAACTGCGCTCCGCTTCCTTGCTTCTCCTCTTTCGCGTCAAATCCGCTTCGCTGGGTTTTGACGCGAATCAGGAAAAGGCAGCGTAAAACGGCACATCCGGCGCTAACCGTGACAATAAAAAGGAGAGCGCGGGCGCGTTCTCCTTTTTTCTTTGCATTTTTCCGTCAGTGTGCTATACTGCTGTCAAGACAACCATCAAGGAGGGGTCTCCATGCGCGCGGAAGAACGCCGTCAGGCCATTTGCGACAGTTTACAGGCAGCCAGCCAGCCCATCAGCGCGGCGACGCTGGCGGCCCGGTTCTCCGTCAGCCGCCAGGTCATCGTGGGCGACATCGCCCTGCTGCGGGCGGCGGGTGCGGACATCTCCGCCACGCCCCGGGGCTACGTCATCCAGAAATCCCCCTCCGGCCTCCTCCGGCAGGTAGCCTGCCGCCACAGCGGCGCGGATATGGAAGCGGAGCTGAACGCCATGGTGGACCAGGGCTGCACGGTGCTGGACGTCATTGTGGACCATCCCATCTACGGCCAGCTCACCGGCCCCCTGCAGCTCTCTACCCGCTACGACGTGGCCCAGTTCATCGCCCGCTGCGCCCAGGCCGACGCCCAACCCCTCTCCAATCTGACGGAGGGTATCCACCTCCACACCCTCTCCTGCCCCAGCGAGGACGCCTTCCGGCGGGTTCGGACTGCTCTCCACGCCATGGGCGTGCTTTTAGAGGGCTGAAACTGGCTGTTGACAACCCAGGCTTTTCCGTGTATAGTGTGGTAGACAGGTGTCAAGACACCTGTCTACCATTTATATTTGCAAAGGAAACAGGTGCTCCCCATGGAAAACGTCAAAGCATTCTTAAAACGCAAAAACATCGTCTTCTCCGCCAAGCGGTACGGCATCGACGCTCTGGGCGCCATGGCCCAGGGCCTGTTCTGCTCCCTGCTCATCGGCACCATCATCAAGACCCTGGGCCTCCAGCTAGGCGTCCAGTATCTGACTGACATCGGCGCCTACGCCATGTCTGTCTCCGGCCCCGCCATGGCTGTGGCCATCGGCTACGCCCTGAAAGCCGACCCCATGGTGCTGTTCTCCCTGGCCGCCGTGGGCTGGGCCGCCAACGCTGAGGGCGGCGCGGGCGGACCTTTGGCGGTGCTCATTATCGCCATTGTGGCCGCCGAGTGCGGCAAGGCCGTCAGCAAGGAGACGAAAGTGGACATCCTGGTGACCCCCGCCGTCACCATCCTGGTGGGCGTGGCCCTGGCGAAGCTCATCGCGCCGCCCATCGGCACCGCCGCCAGCGCCTTCGGCATCATCATCGACAACGCCACCAAGCTCCAGCCCTTCTGGATGGGCATTGCCGTTTCTGTGTTGGTGGGCGTGGCGCTGACGCTGCCCATCTCCTCCGCCGCCATCTGCTCCGTGCTGGGCCTGACGGGTCTCGCCGGCGGCGCCGCCGTGGCGGGATGCTGTGCCCAGATGGTGGGCTTCGCCGTCATGAGCTTTAAGGAGAACCGCTGGGGCGGTCTGGTGAGCCAGGGCCTGGGCACCTCCATGCTGCAGATGCCCAACATCGTGAAGAACCCCCGGATCTGGATCGGCCCCACCCTGGCCTCCGCCATCACCGGCCCCATCGCCACCTGCGTGTTCAAGCTGCAGATGAACGGCGCCCCCATCAACTCCGGCATGGGCACCTGCGGCCTGTGCGGCCAGATCGGCGTCTGGACGGGCTGGTTAGCGCCCAGCGAGGCCGCTGTTGCCAGAGGCGCCGCCGCCATCACCCCCACCGCCTTTGACTGGCTGGGGCTGGTGCTGATCTGCTTCGTCCTCCCCGCCATTCTGGCCCCGGCCATCAACCAGGTGTGCCGCAAGCTGGGCTGGGTGAAGGACGGCGACCTGACCCTCTCCTGAAATGAATAAAGAGGGGAACCGCTGCAAAATTGCAGCGGTTCCTTTTTATTCTGCCCGCAGCGTGTCCCGGATGTTGCTGTCAAAGTAGGCCACCGGGTTCTGGGCCTCGCCGTCCTGCCGCACCTCGAAGTGGAGGTGGGGCCCGGTGGACATCCCCGTGGAGCCCACGGCGGCGATCATTTCCCCCGCTTTCACAGTGTCGCCCTCTTTCACGTCCACGTTCCGGCAGTGGGCGTACAGGGTGGTCAGGCCGTCCCCGTGGTCCAGAATGAGGTAATTGCCCTTGGCCGAGTCAAACCCCGTCTCTGTCACGGTGCCGTCCGCCGCTGCCAGAATGACCGTCCCCTGGTCGGCAGGGATGTCAATGCCGTTGTGGGTCTTGCCGTTGATGGTGCCATAGGGATTGCCCTTCCACACCGTCCAGCTGTCCTGCACGGGCCACTGGAGCCAGCGGCTCTCCATCCGGGCGGCGTATAGTCCCGGAATATCCGCCTGTTCATCCCCCGCCAGCCCCGGTGCCAGCATCACAGTACCGTCCTCGCTTTGGAAAGCCCGAAGCTTTTCCTGTGTCAGGAGATACCGCTCCGTCCGCTCCGTCCCGTCAGCAAAGACGGCTGTCACCTGTAATTCCACGCCGTCAAAATCTACCTTTTCACCGCCTGGACGGAACGCCTCCGGCGGCATCCAGAGACCGTAGCTGACAGCAGGGTCGTAGGGCTCCGTGGCACTGTTTCCCAACGGCTCCGGCGCTCCTTCCGCTCCCCTGCGGTACAGGCCGCCCCGGTCGATGGACAGCTTGACCATCCGAATACCGTCACCGCTGATCTGGAAGCGGTAGTTGGTAAATTTGCCATGTTCCGCAGTCTCCTGGTCCAGCACAGTGCAGGCGAATTCCGTGTTTTTTGACGCGGCCAGGACCAGTCCGCCGTTGGCGTTGGGCCGGACGGTCTCCCCGGTGTCGGCGGCATAGGCCGTCAGGCCGAAGGCGTAGTCCAGCGTTATCACAGGGCTTCCTCCCGGCTGTTCCCCGCTCTTTTCAACGGGCCGCAGATGGACAGTCCCCAGCACCAGGGCCAGAGCGCAGGCGGCACACACCGCCCCCCGCAGGATAGGCTTCCAATTCCGTTTTGCCAGGCGCTTGGGACCCGCTTGCTCCACCCGCTGCCGCCGGGCCGCGCACAGCACCTTTGTCTCCAGCTCCTCGGGAACCGAAATCTCCTCCATCAGCTTGCAATAGTTATTCATCTTCGTTACCTCCCAACAGGTCTTTCAGCTTCAGCCGTGCCCGGTGGAGCCGGGTCCGTACCGTGGCCGCGGGGACCCCCAGCAGCGCGGCGATCTCCTCGGTAGAGTACCCCTCGGCGTAGTGCAGGTGCACCACCGTCCGCAGCTTCTCCGGCAGCCGGGCCACCGTGTCCCAGAGTTCTCCCGCCCTGTCATCCACGGGCCGGGCCAGCTCCGGGATGTCCTCCAGCGCCAGTACCGGACGCCGCAGGCGGAAGCGGTGGATATCCGTACAGCGGTTCACCGTGGCCCGCAGAAGCCACGCCCGGGTGCGCTCACTGTCCCAGTGCGCCGTCTCCTGTTCAAAAAGCCGCAGGAATACATCCTGATATACGTCCTCGGCGTCGGCGGTGTTCTGCGTCCGGCACAGTGCCAGCCGGTACACCGCCCCACCGTGGAGCCGCATGGCATTGCATAGGGCTTGTTCCGTCATGCCATGCCTCCTTTCCTCATTCTGAAAAGTGCTTTTCACTTTGAACACGCCTGTTGGCAGAAAAATGTTCCCTTCTTCAAAAAAATATCCCACCGGAAGTTCCGATGGGATACTTTCTCACTGCTCTTTGATGCCGTAAATCTCAAACCGGCCGATCAGGTTCTGGACTGTCAGCTTCTGGGCCAGAAGCTGCTGATAGGTGACTCCCTTGTTCTTTCCGGAGGCCCGGAGCTTCTCCATATCAGCCAGCACCTTGTCCCGTTCTTTCAGCAAATCGGCGTACATGCGGTCATAGGCCGCAAGGCGTTCCTGCTCTGTCATATCAAACGTTGAACCGGAAGTAGATCATATCGCCGTCCTGGACGACGTAGTCCTTGCCCTCGCTGCGGAGCAGGCCCTTTTCCTTGGCGGCGTTGACGCTGCCGCACTTCATCATGTCGTCGTAGGCGATGACTTCGGCGCGGATGAAGCCCCGCTCGATGTCGGTGTGGATCTTGCCGGCGGCCTTGGGAGCCTTGGTGCCCTTCTTGATGGTCCAGGCACGGCATTCGTCCTTGCCGTAGGTCAGGAAGGAGATGAGGCCCAGCAGCGCGTAGGAGCACTTGATGAGGCGGTCCAGGCCGGACTCCTGCACGCCCAGTTCCTCCAGGAACATCTGCTTCTCCTCGCCCTCCAGCTCGGCGATGTCCTGCTCCAGCTTGGCGCAGATGGGCAGCACCTGGGCGCCCTCCTTCTCCGCCAGGGCCTTCACCTGCTGGTAATACTGGTTGCCGTCCAGGTCAGTGAAGCCGTCCTCGTCGGTGTTGGCGGCGTAGATGATGGGCTTCAGGCTCAGCAGGTCGGAGGTCGCGATCAGGGCCATGTCGTCCTCGTCGCACTCGTAGGTCCGGGCGGACTTGCCCGCGTTCAAATGTTCGGCCAGGCCCTTGAACACGTCCACCTCATGGAGGAACTTCTTGTCACCCTTGGCGGCCTTCTGGGCCTTCTCAATGCGGCGGTTCACCATCTCCAGGTCCGCCATGATCAGCTCCAGGTCAATGGTCTCAATGTCCCCCAGGGGGTCCACGGGCACGTTGGTGCCGGCGTCGGCCACCACGTGCATGATGTTCTCGTCGTCAAAGCAGCGGACCACATGGACGATGGCGTCGGTCTCCCGGATGTTGGCCAGGAACTTGTTGCCAAGACCCGCGCCCTGGCTGGCGCCCTTCACCAGACCCGCGATGTCCACAAACTCGATGACGGCGGGGGTCTTCTTGTCGGGCTCATACATCTCGGCCAGCTTGTCCAGCCGCTCGTCGGGCACAGCCACCATGCCCACGTTGGGGTCGATGGTGCAGAAGGGGTAGTTAGCACTCTCAGCGCCGGCGTTGGTGATGGCGTTAAACAGGGTCGATTTACCCACATTGGGCAGACCCACAATGCCTAATTTCATGTCAGCAAAAACTCCTTTGCCATATTTTCGACACAGTATTGTATCATTATAAAATAGAAAGTGCAAGCACGATTCTGCAAAGACTATTCCGCAAAAGAAGCGCACTGCGTCTCCGCAGTGCGCTTTCTCCATATATCTATCTGGTTCCCTCCGCGTCCGCCGCAAAGGCGGCCGTTTGCCTTGCCGCAGCGATTGCCGCGAAGCCGCCGTCAGACGCGGATGGGTCAGTTGCCGAACCGGTTGCCGAAGAAGTAGTCAAAGATGTCGTAGGGGTTGGTGTAGCCGTTGCCGTACTGGCCGTTATTGCTGCTGCCGCTGCTCTGGCTGGCCTCCTCACTCTGCTTGTCGGCAGGGACGGCGTCCCAGGTCAGCTCCACGCTGATGGTCTGGCCGCCCCGGTAGACGGTGAGGGTGGAGGTGTCTCCGGCGGCGTACTGCTTCTTCACCGCCGTCAGGTCCTCCATGGTCTTAATGGTGTGGTCATCCACCTTGGTGATGACGTCACCCATCTGGAGGCCCGCCTTCTGGGCGGCCTTGCCCTCCTCCACGGAGTAGACGAACACGCCCTCCTTGATGTCGTAGCGGTACTGGGCGGCCATCTGCTCCGTCATGGAGCCGCCGGTGATGCCCAGATACGGCTTGTTGGTGATATAGCCGTTGGTCATGATGTCCTGGATCATGGCGAACACGTCGTTGATGGGGATGGCGAAACCCAGGCCCTCCACGGAGCTGTTGGAATAGCTGGAATACTTGGCGGACACGATGCCCACCACCTCGCCGTACTGGTTGAACATGGGGCCGCCGGAGTTGCCGGGGTTGATGGACGCATCGGTCTGGATCATGTTGAAGGGCGTGCCGGAGACGTTGATGGCCCGGTTCACGCTGGACACCATGCCGCCGCTCATAGAGAAGGTCAGCTCGCCCAGGGGGTTGCCCACCGCCAGCACATGGTCGCCCACGTTCAGCTTGTCGCTGTCGCCCAGGGTGACGGGCTGGAGGTCCGCGGCCTCCACCTTGATGACGGCAATATCATAGTCCTCGTCGCCGCCCACATACTTGGCCTCGTACTCATCGCCGTTGTACATGGTGACCTTCACGGTGTCGGCATTCTTCACCACATGGTAGTTGGTGACGATGAAGCCGTCCTTCGTCAGCACGAAGCCGCTGCCGGCGGAGGCGGTCTTCACCGGCTGGCCGAAGAAGTTGGTGCCGTTGGTGCCGGTGACATTGATGGATACCACGCTGTTCACACCCGCGGCGTAGACCTCCGCGTCGCTCATGTCGTTCTTGCCGTCCACGGTCTTGATGGCCACCGCCGTGGCGGGACGGCTGCTGACGTTCACCTCGGTGCCGCTGCCGCCGTTGCCCACGGCCCAGACCACGCCGCCGCCCACGGCGCCGCCCAGCAGGGCGCACACCAGGGCCAGGGCCGCGATTTTAAGGCCCATCCGATTCTTTTTCACAGGTTTCATCTCCTGAATGGGCGGCTGCTCCCGCCGCCCGGACTCAAAATGATTCAGCTGCTCGTCCACGGTGGGGCGGCTCTGCGCGTCGCCGGAAGCGGAGCGGGCGTCGTAGCGCTGTCCCGGCTCGCTGCCGTCCTTGCGGTATGTGTAATGATACAAATTCTGCTCATCGTTATACATGATATGTCTCCTCCTGTTAAACTATCCCTTTGCCAGTATCATAACGGCAAACTGTGTCCAAATCATGAAGAATGTTTGTACGTGATTTAAACTTCTCTGAACTTTGGCTTTAGTATAGTCCGGCTATCTTAAAAATGTCTGAAAGAATTTTGAAGCATTTGTGAACCTGGATATTTTCCCGGCGGAGAATCTATGCTACAATAAATACCATTCAGAAAGCAAAGAGAGGAACCGCCGTGCTGAAGATCGAATCCATCAAGCTCTCCCCCGGACAGGGCATGGCCGTCTTGACGGCCGAAGCCGCCCGGCTCCTGCGGGTCCGGGAGAAGGACCTGTTATCGCTGAAAGTCGTCCGCCGCAGCATCGACGCCCGCAAGGGCGAGGTATTCGTGGTCTACACCGTGGAAGCCGCGGTCAAGGACGAGACTGCCGTTTTGAAGCGCTGCCGGGACAAAAAAGTCACCCGTCTGGAGCGAAAGCCCGGCTATCTCCTGCCCGCCTCCCTGCCCGCGCCGGAAATCCCCCCGGTGGTGGTGGGCGCGGGACCTGCGGGTCTGTTTGCCGCCCTGGTGCTGGCCCGTGCTGGCCTGCGGCCCATCCTGCTGGAGCGGGGCCGTCCCGTGGAGCGGCGGAAGGCGGACGTGGACCGCTTCTGGTCCACCGGAGAATTAGACCTCACCAGCAACGTCCAGTTCGGCGAGGGCGGCGCCGGAGCCTTCTCCGACGGCAAGCTGAACACCGGGACGAAGGACCTCCGCCACCGCTTCATTCTGGAGACGCTGGTGTCCCACGGCGCCCCGGAGGACATCCTCATCGACGCCAAGCCCCATGTCGGCACCGACTACCTCCACGTCACCCTCCAAAACCTTAGACGTGACCTGCTGGCTCTGGGGGCGGACATCCGCTTTGAAAGCCAACTCACCGACCTGACCATCGAAAACGGCGCATTGACTGCCATCACCGTCACCGGCCCCGGCGGCTCCTATGCCCTCCCCTGCCGCCATCTGGTGCTGTGCCCCGGCCACTCCGCCCGGGACACCTTTGAGATGCTGTACCACCGGGGCGTGCCCATGGAGGCCAAGCCCTTCGCCGTGGGCGTCCGCATTGAGCAGCGGCAGGCCGACTGCGACGCCGCCCAGTACAAGCAGTACGCAGGGCACCCCAGCCTACCCGTCTCCACCTATAAATTGTCCTGCCACCTGCCTAATGGACGCTCCGCCTTCTCCTTCTGCGTCTGCCCCGGCGGCGAAGTCGTCGCCGCCGCATCGGAGGAAAACCGGGTGGTCACCAACGGCATGAGCGAATTTGCCCGTGACAAGGAAAATATCAACGGCGCATTGCTGGTGAACGTCACGCCGGAGGACTTCGGCGGCGACGGCCCTCTGGCGGGCATCGAATTCCAGCGAAAACTGGAAGACGCGGCCTACCGCTTAGGCGGCGGCCGCTACTTCGCCCCCGCCCAGCGGGTGGAGGATTTTCTCGCCCGCCGCCCCTCCACCGCCCCCGGCCGGGTGAATCCCAGCTACCGCCCCGGCGTCACCTGGGCGGATCTACACCAATGCCTGCCCCCCTTTATCACGGAAACCCTGGAGCAGGCCCTGCCCATTCTGGGGCAAAAGTTGGCTGGCTACGACCAGCCCGACGCGGTGCTGACCGCCGTGGAGAGCCGCAGCTCCTCCCCCGTCCGCATCCCCCGGGACGAGACCTGCCAGTCCGCCATCCGGGGTCTGTATCCCTGCGGCGAGGGCGCGGGCTACGCCGGCGGCATTCTCTCCGCCGCGGCGGACGGCATGCGCTGCGCCGAACAAATCTGTCAATTCATCTCACAGGAGGTTTGATCAATGAGCCGCAACATTTGCATTTATCAGGAATTTCTGACGGACGCCCACAAGGCGCAAATCCAGAAAACCGCCGAGGCGCTGGGCTTCACCCCCCACTTCTTCACCCTCGACCAGTTTGAGGAGGCCAAGGCCTGCGTACAGGACTGCGAGGTGCTGTATGCCCACTCCCCGGAGCTGCTGCGCACCGCTCCTGCCACCTTGAAGTGGTACTGCTGCTCCTTCGCGGGCGTGGACCCCTACTGCAAGGACCCGGCCATCTTCGCCAATCCCGACTGCGTGCTCACCAACTCCAACGTCTACGGCGTCACCATCGCCGAGCACGTCGTCATGGTGACGCTGATGCTGCTGCGGCGGATGCCGGAGTATGAGGAGGTGGTGCGGAACCGCAGCTGGAGCAACCAGCTTCCCATCCGCTCCATCCGGGACAACGCGTTCACCATCCTGGGCACCGGCAACATCGGCGTCAACGTGGCGGAGCGGGTGCGGGGCATGGGCGCCGCCAAAATCATCGGCCTGAGCCGCTCCGGCAAGCCCCATCCCGCCTTTGACGAGGTACATCCCATCGCCGACCTGGACCGTGTCCTGCCCGACACGAAAATCCTGGTCATGGCCCTCCCCGGCACGGCGGAGACCATTCACATCCTGAACCGGGCGCGCATCGCCCTGCTGCCCAAGGACGCCTACGTTATCAACGTGGGCCGGGGCACCGCCGTCGAGCAGGAGCCGCTGATCGAGGCCCTGAACGAGGGCCGAATCGCGGGCGCCGCCCTGGACGTGATGGACCCGGAGCCGCTGCCCGCCGACCATCCCCTGTGGAGCGCGAAGAATCTCATCCTGACCCCCCACGTCTCCGGCAACATGACCCTGGGCTACACCTGCGACACCAATGTGGCCATGTTCTGCGAGGATTTGAAGAACTACGCCGCCGGAAAACCGCTCAACGGCTTCGTGGACCGCACGAAAGGCTATTGATTTTTCCATCCTACCATTTCAGGAGGTTTCACATGAATAACTTTACATTCTATTCCCCCACCCTCTTTGCCTTCGGCGACGGCGAGGAGCAAAACACCGGTGCCCTGGTCCGCCGCTTCGGCGGTACGAAAGTCCTGCTGGTCTACGGCGGCGGCTCCGTGAAGAAAAACGGCGCCTACGATGCCGTCACTGCCGCCCTGGAAGCCGTAGGCCTCCCCTACATCGAGCTCTCCGGCATCCAGGCCAATCCCCGCAGCGGCAAGGTCTACGAGGGCATTGAGCTGGCCCGCCAGAACAGCTGTGACTTCATTCTGGCCCTGGGCGGCGGCAGCGTCATCGACACCGCCAAGGCCATCGGCTTCAGCGTGGGCTACGACGGCGACTTCTGGGACTTCTTCACCGGAAAGGCCAAAATCGAGGGCACCCTCCCCGTGGGCGTGGTGCTGACCATCGCCGCCGCGGGCAGCGAGGGCAGCGACAGCTGCGTCATCACCCAGGAGCGGGGCAACCTGAAATGGGGCTGTCCCAAAACCGACCTCATCCGCCCCAAATTCTCGGTGCTGGACCCCCGGCTGACCTGCTCCCTCCCCGCCTACCAGACCGCCAGCGGCGCGGTGGATATGCTGGCTCACATCTGCGAGCGGTACTTCTCCAACACCCCTGACGTGGCCCTGACGGACCGGCTGTGCGAGGCCCTGCTGAAAACCATCGTGGAGGCCGCGCCCAAGGCCATCGCCGCCCCCGGCGACTACGCCCCCCGGGCCGACCTGATGTGGGCGGGGATGCTGGCACACAACAACTCCTGCGGCGTAGGCCGTGTCCAGGACTGGGCCAGCCACCAGATCGAGCACGAGCTGTCCGCTTTCTACGATTGCGCCCACGGCGCGGGCCTGGCGGTGGTGATGCCCGCCTGGATGGAGTACGTCTGTAACCACGACGTGATGCGCTTTGCCCGGTTCGCCGTCAATGTGTTCGGCTGTGAGATGGATTTCGCCCATCCTGAAAACACCGCCAAGGAGGGTATCGCCCGCCTGCGGGAATTCTTCCGCGCCCTGGGGATGCCCACAACGCTTTCGGAAATCGGGGGCCGGGAGGAGGACATCCCTGCCATGGTGACCCACCGGGCGGAAAAGCCAAATGGCTTCCCCTTCGGCGGCTTCGTGAAGATCGGCCCCGAGGAAATGGAGTCCATTCTCCGGCTGACTGTCCGGGGATAACTCCAATCCCATTTTGACAGGGAGAAGGCGCAGACAGTGGAAAAGAAAAGCCTGAACGGCAATCAGTTAAAGGTCATCGCCATGACGGCCATGACCATCGACCATGTGACCTGTGTCCTGTTCCCCGGCTATCTGAAGGTCTGGTGGATACTACTCCTGCACATCATCGGCAGGATGGCGGCGCCCATCTTCTGGTTCTTCGTGGCGGAGGGATACCACTACACCCATGACCGAAAACAGTATGCCGGCAGGCTGCTGGTTTTCGCCCTCGTCAGCCATTTCGCCTATAATTTCGCCTTCGGCATCCCGTTCATCCCCTTTAAGACCTCCGTGTTCAACCAGACCAGCGTACTCTGGCCCCTGTTCTGGGGCGTGGCGGCCCTGTCCATCGCCGACAGCCAGCGGCTGAAGCAGTGGCAGAAATTTCTTACGGTGGTCGCCATCACCGTGGTGACCTTCTGTGCGGACTGGAGCTGCATCGCCGTGCTGGCGATCCTGGAGATCGGACAGCACCGGGGGAACTTCAAGCGGCAGATGGCGGGCATGATGTGCTGGGTGGCGCTCTACGCCGCCGTGTACGTCATCTTTATCGACCCGGTCTACGGCATCCTCCAGCTTTTCACCGCCCTCACCATCCCCCTGCTGCACCGGTACAACGGCCAGCGGGGAAGCTGGAAGGGTATGAAGTGGCTGTTCTATGTCTACTATCCCCTCCATCTGTTCCTCTGCGGCCTCATCCGCGTCGCCCTCCACGGAAATATCGGCGTGATGATCGGCGGCTGAAAACGCAAAAAAGCGGCCCCTTTCGGGACCGCCTTGGAATCACGCCAGCATTATCGATTGAGATACATGGCGCCGCCCAGAACGACGATGGAAAGCAGAGCGTAGAACATTTGGGGCACCTCCTTCTTTCTTGATGTTGGCTACATGATACCACGTCTTTTCTTCAAAGACATTCAATATCTTGCCGGGTTTTCGACAGTTTTATCGTTGTCAGTTTCGCTAAAAATAGTGTCTGTTTTTGTTGAAACCGCTTGATTTACAAGGGGTTCACCGGCTGCCAACCTGACAGGCGCGGCAGCTGTGACCCACCGGAAAGTTTTATAATATCTTGCTGTCCCCACCCGGACGGCCCAGGGAGGACCGCTTATGCAGGACCCGCAGCTCCAATGCCTTGTCAAACGAAATTATCAGCCCGCCTTCACGTCGGAGACCATGCCCCGGCTGCTGTACGTCAGCCGCCGCCCGCCCACCCAGGAGGCCCATCCCCGGCTGCTCCACGCCCACCCGGACTTTGTGGAGGTGCTGCTCATCGACGAGGGCAGCGCCCGCTTCCTCATCGGAGACAACGTCTATGAGGTCCGCTCCGGAGACCTGCTGGTATTCAACAGCGGCGTGGTCCACGACGAGCTAAGTGACAGTCCCTTTGGCAGCTGGTGCATCGCCGTGGGCGGCCTGCGGCTGCCGGGATTGCGGGAAAACACCCTCATTCCGGAGGACGCCTCCCCGGTCTACTCCACGGGGGCGGAGGGGACGGACCTCCGGGCGCTGTACGACGTGATGTTCCGCTACCTCTCCAACGACCGGCCGGACTGCGAGGTGTTCTGCCACCGCCTGATGCTGGCCCTGCTGGACCGGGCGCTGACCATCACCGGCTCCACCTCCCTGCGGGTACCCGCCAATCCGGAGCCGTCCTCTCTGGCCCACCAGGTCCAGGAGTTCATCGACCAGCACTTCCGGGAGCCCCTGACCCTCCAGGAGCTGGGGGAAGCCCTCCATGCCAGCCCCTATTACCTCTCCCATGTATTCAAGGAGGCCAGCGGCTACTCTCCCATGCAGTACCTGACCCGCCGCCGCATCGGCGAGGCCCAGAACCTGCTGGTGGAGACCGACCTGCCCATCGCCCGCATCGCCGAGGAGGTGGGCTACGACACCCAGAACTATTTCAACCTCCAGTTCTCCAAGCACGTGGGGATGCCGCCGCGAAAGTTCCGGCAGTCCCTCCACTCCGCCCCGGAGCGAGATGAGTAAAAACAACGGGACGCCTTTCGGCGTCCCGTTCCATATCTCAAAGGGTATTATTCCCGGATGCCCATGGTCTCCCACTTGTGGCCGTGGAACCGGGGCAGGAAGAAAGACACCCGCAATGCCCAGTCGGCGAACATCGCCATCCAGATGCCCAGCACGCCGAAGCCCCAGTACCGGCCCAGCAGAACACCCAGGCCCACCCGCAGCGTCCACATGGACACGGTGGAGACCACCATGGTGAACCGGGTGTCGCCCGCGGCCCGGAGGGCCTGGGGCAGAGTGAAGGAGGCGGGCCACAGGACGCAGCCCACAATGCCGTGCATCCAGATGATCTGCCGGGCGTACTCCGCCGCCTGGGCGGAGACGCTGTACAGCCGCATGATGAGGGGCAGCAGCACCAGCACCAGGGTGATGGTGCCCCACATATAGAAGTACGCGGACTTCAGCAGTTTTTTTGCGTAATACCTGGCTTTTTCGTAATTGCCCGCACCGACGCACCGGGACACCACCGTCACCATGGCGAGACTCAGGGCGTTGCCGGGGACGCACTGGAACGTGCAGACTGTGTTGCCGATGGCGTTGGCCGCCACAGAGGCGGTGCCCAGCACGGATACTGTGGACAGCAGCAGGATCTTGCCCAGCTGGAACATACTGCTCTCCAAGCCGTTGGGCACGCCGAAGCGCAGGATATGCTTCACCACATAGCGGTCATGGCGGAAGCTGAACTTTTCAATGCGCAGGGGCAGGCCGGGGCGTTTCAGCAGGACGATCATCGCCGCGGCCGCCACCAGCCGGGAGACCAGGGTGGGGATGGCGACGCCCTCCACGCCCATGTGAAGGCCGAAAATCAAAAGGGCGTTGCCCGCCACGTTAATGAGATTCATGAGCGCTGAGACCCACATGGAGATTTTGGAGTTGCCCATGACCCGGAACAGCGCCGCCCCGGCGCTGTACAGTGCCAGGAAAGGGATGGACGATTCCACGATAATGTAATAGGTATTGGCGTAGGCCGCCACGTCCGGCTCCACCTGGCCGAACACCACGCCCAGCACGAAGTTCTTGCCCAGATAGAACAGCACCATGATGATGAGAGACGCCTCCCCCATGAACAGCAGGAGCTGCTGGCCGGAGTGTCCGGCTTTTTCCGGCTCCCGGCGGCCCAGATACTGGCCCGCGATGACGGCGCCGCCGGTAGCCAGCGCCGAAAAGGCATTGACCAGCAGGACGTTCACCGTATCCACCAGGCTGACGGCGGAGATGGCCGCCTCGCCCACCTGGGAGACCATGACAGAGTCGAACAGGCCCACGGTGATGGCCAACAGCTGCTCGATGACCAGCGGCACGATGAGCCGCCGCAGGTCCTCCCTGGTGAATTCAATATTGATCCTTCGGACCTGGGGAAGGGTTTCCTTGGTTTCCATGGGATGATACTTCCTTCTTTCGTTTTGTTCAGCGGAATTCCCGGGGGCTCATGTGGAACGTGTTCTGGAACGCCCGCAGGAAGGTGGAATACTCGGAAAAGCCCGCCTGCTCCGCCGCTTTCATCACCGGGACGCCCTGCCGGATCAGCTCCCCCGCCAGCAGCAGCCGCTTCTGGCTGATATACTGGTGGACGGTGTAGCCCGTGACGGCCTTGAAGCGGTGCATCAGATAGTACCGGCTCAGGTAGAACCGCTTGGACAGGCTGTCCACCGACAGGTCCTCGTCCAGGTGGTGGACGATATACTGCAGAATCTCCTCCATCTTCGGGTCCACCCGGTAGCTGTCGGGCGCCTCCGCGGCGGTGCAGCTTGCCAGAATGTCCCGGTTCACGTCGATGAGAAGCTGCTGGCACAGGGTATCCGCCAGCCGGGCGGCGCCGAATTCCTTGGAGTGGAGGGCCTCCTCCAGCCGCTGGATGGTCTGCATATACCGCAGGCGCCGGGCGCCGTCCGTCCGCAGGAGGTGGAAGCCCCGCTCCCGGGCGGTGTCAAAGCAGGTATCCAGCCTCTCGCCGGGGTCGCTGCGCTCCGACAGCCATGTCCGGTCCAGCCACAGCACCACCCGCTCATAAGGCTCCGCCGGGTCGATGATGGGCTTGTGGATGAGGCTGTGCTGCACCAGCAGCACGTCCCAGGGCTGGAGGAAATACGTGACGCCCTCCACCACATAGGTGACCTTGCCGCCCAGGGCCAAGATCAGCTTGTCGAACTCGTGGTAGTGATAATCCAGCTTCTGGGCCCGGGTATCCTTCAGATGGAACAGGCGGAAGCCCTCGTTCAGATATCCCCGCTTACCGACCTCGCTGACATCCAGCATGGCATTCCCCCCTCTCCTTTTCAGCCGGCTTATCTTACCGCACATTTTACCATTTTACAATCTGAATTACACACAAAACCCTGAAAATATTTCGACGTTCTTTGTCGAAAAGGCTGTGGAATTCGGACTTCATATCTGCTATACTACCATTGACAAGAAAAAAGGAGGCTGCCGCCATGAGCTATGCCGATATCCGTTTCATTGAGAATTGCCGGGATATTCTGGAAAACGGCGTCTGGGACACCGACCGGGAAGTCCGCCCCCACTGGGAGGACGGCACCCCCGCCCACACCGTTAAGAAATTCGGCATCGTGAACCGCTACGACCTGCAAAAGGAGTTCCCCATCCTGACCCTGCGGCGGACCTACTGGAAAACCGCGGTGGACGAGCTGCTGTGGATCTGGCAGAAGAAGTCCAACAACGTCCATGACCTCAACGCCAAGATCTGGGACGAGTGGGCCGACGAGACCGGCTCCATCGGCAAGGCTTACGGCTATCAGCTCTCCGTGAAGCACCACTACCCCGAGGGGGACATGGACCAGGTGGACCGGGTGCTGTACGACCTGAAGCACAATCCCGCCTCCCGCCGCATCATGACCAACATCTACAACTTCGCGGACCTCAGCGAGATGCACCTGTACCCCTGCGCCTACTCCATGACCTTCAACGTCTCTGGCAATGTCCTCAACGCCATTTTGAACCAGCGGAGCCAGGACATGCTGGCGGCCAACAACTGGAACGTGGTGCAGTACGCCGTGCTGGTGCATATGATGGCCCAGGTCAGCGGCCTGGTGCCTGGTGAGCTGGTCCACGTCATTGCCGACGCCCACATCTACGACCGCCATGTGCCCATCGTGGAAAAGATGCTCTCCGCCCCCCAGTCCCCCGCGCCGAAGTTCACCGTGGACCCCGCTGTGACGGATTTCTACGCCTTTACCCGGGACAGCTTCAAGCTGGAGGGCTACACTCCCGCGCCCTTTGAAGATCAAATTCCCATTGCCATCTGAGGTGAATCGCTATGAATGCCATCGTAGTCGTTGATAAAAACTGGGCCATTGGCCGGGAGGGCGGGCTGCTGTTCTCCCTGCCCACGGATATGAAGCGCTTCCGCTCCCTGACGCTGGACGGGACGGTCATTCTGGGCCGCAAGACCCTGGATTCCTTCCCCGGCGGCAGACCCCTGCCCCGGCGGCGGAACATCGTCATCACCCGGAACGTGGATTTTGACCGGGAGGGCAGCGAGATCGTGGCAAGCCCCCAGGCCGCCCTGGAGCTGACAGCCGGGACCGAGGACGACAAGCTGTGGATCATCGGCGGCGGCAGCGTATACGCCGCCCTGCTGAGCCGCTGCAAGCGGGCCTACCTCACGAAGGTGGACGCTGCCGCCGAGGGCGCCGACACCTTCTTCCCCAACCTGGACAAGCTGCCGGGCTGGGAGATTGAAGCCGTCAGTGAGCCGGTGACGGAGAATGGTGTTACCTACCGGTTCGTGGATTACATCAACACAAAGATTTAAAACATCAGTCAAAACAGTGCCCGCCGTAATTCCGGCGGGCACTGTTTATATCAACTGAGGCACGAAGTTTTCCATTTCGCCGCAAGGACTTTTCAAAATGTTCCAAAATGATTATAATAGTCTTATCTTTTGGGAAAGGGGGGACCTTATGGCGGACCTGAACACCGACGTGCGCTATATCAAGGGCATCGGCGAACAGCGGGCGAAGGCCCTGGAAAAGCTGGGTATCACCGACCTCCGGGGGCTCATCTCCTGGTTCCCCCGGCGGTATGACGACCGCACCCAGGCAAAGAAAATTTCCGAGCTGATTCCCGGCGAGAGCGCCTGCGTGGCGGCCATGATCGCGTCGCCCCCCACTGTGTCTCACATCCGCAAGGGGATGGACCTCGTCAAAGTACGGGCAGTGGACGACACCGGCGTGCTGGACGTGACCTTCTTCAACCAGACGTGGCTGAAAAACAATCTGGTCCAGGGGGAGACGTACATCTTCTACGGCAAGGCCGAGGGGAACCTTCTCCGCAAAACCATGGCCTCCCCCATCGTGGAGGCCGAGGGCCGGCGGGAGTTCACGGGCCGCATCGTGCCCATCTATCCCCTGACGGCGGGGGTCAGCCAGCTCATATTGTCCCGGTCCATCCGGCAAGGATTGGACGCCTGTGCGGACATTTTGCCGGATGTGCTGCCCGACAGCGTGCGGCAGGAGCATCACCTCTGCCGCATCGAATACGCCTACGAGAACATCCACTTCCCGGAAAGCCCGGAGGCCCTGGACCTGGCCCGGCGGCGGCTGGCCTTTGAGGAGCTGTTTCTGTTCACCATCGGCCTGCAGCGGCTGCGGAATCGCCGGGAGACCGTCCATGTGCCGCCCTGCCATGACGTGGACATGGGGGCTTTTTATGATTCCCTGCCCTTTACCCTGACGGACGCCCAGCGGCGGTGCGTGGAGGAGGCCCTGGCGGATATGCGCTCCGGGGCGCCCATGAACCGGCTGTGCCAGGGCGACGTCGGCTCCGGCAAGACCATGGTGGCCGCTGCCTGCGTGTACTTCTGCGTGAAAAACGGCCGTCAGGCGGCGCTGATGGCCCCTACGGAAATTCTGGCAAAGCAGCACTACGCGGGCCTTGCCCCCCTTTTGGAGAACTTAGGCATCCGGTGCGCATTGCTGACCGGCTCCACCCCGGCGAAAACGAAGCGCTCCATCGCGGAGCAACTGACGGCGGGGGAGATCGACTTTGCCATCGGTACCCACGCCCTCATCACCGAGGGCATCGCCTACCGTGACCTGGGGCTGGTGGTCACCGACGAACAGCACCGCTTCGGTGTCGGACAGCGGGCGGCGCTGGCTGCCAAGGGGGAGCATCCCCACACCCTGGTCATGTCCGCCACGCCCATCCCCCGGACGCTGGCCCTGATCCTGTACGGTGACCTGGAGGTCTCCGTCATCGACCAGCTTCCCCCCGGGCGGCAGCCGGTGGAGACCTACGCCGTCCCCGGCAGCTACCACCAGCGGGTGTACAACTTCATCCGCAAGCTGGCGGCGGAGGGGCGGCAGACCTACATCGTCTGCCCGATGGTCAGCGAAAACGATGAACTTCCTGACGAGCGAAAAGCCGTCACGGAGTACGCCAAAAAATTGCAGGCCGAGGTATTCCCCGACCTGAAAGTGGCCTTCGTCCACGGCAAGATGAAGGCCAAGGAGAAGGACGCGGTGATGACGGCCTTCGCCGCCCACGAGACGGACATTCTGGTGTCCACCACGGTCATCGAGGTAGGCGTGGACGTGCCCAACGCCGCCGTCATGGTCATCGAGAACGCGGAGCGGTTCGGCCTTTCCCAGCTCCACCAGCTCCGGGGCCGGGTGGGCCGAGGGAAGCATCAGTCCTACTGCATCCTCATCTCCGACAACCAGAACGAGGAGACCCGCCAGCGGCTGAAGGTCATGACAAAGACCACCGACGGCTTCAAAATCGCGGAGGAGGACCTGCGGCTGCGGGGCCCCGGCGACTTCTTCGGCCAGCGGCAGCACGGCCTGCCGGGGCTGAAAATCGCGGACATCGGCTGCGACACCCAGCTTTTGCAGGAGGCCCGGCAGGCGGCGGAAACCCTGCTGGCCCAGGACCCGGACCTTACCTCCTGCCCCGCCGCGGCGGAGCGGCTAGCGGAGCTGTTCACCCAGGCGGCGGACACCCTGAATTGACAAATCGAAAAAGGAAGGTAACTCTGTCATGGACCGTAAACTCAGCGCCAAGGAATATGTATTTTTATCCTCTATGCTCTTCGGCCTGTTCTTCGGAGCAGGCAATCTGATTTTCCCCGTCCACATGGGCCAGCAGGCCGGCGCCAATCTGTGGCCCGCCATCGTGGGCTTCTGCCTCACCGGCGTGGGTCTGCCCCTGCTGGGCATCGCCGCCATGGGCATTTCCAGAAGCGAGGGAATGTTCGACATGGGCTGCAAGGTGGGCCGGGGGTACAGCTATTTCTTCACCTGCGCCCTGTATCTCTCCATCGGCCCCCTGTTCGCCATCCCCCGTACCGCCACCGTGTCCTTCAGCGTGGGCATCCAGCCCCTGCTGCCCCAGGAGCACACGGGGCTGGCGCTGTGCGTGTTCTCCGCCCTGTTCTTCCTGGTAGTGCTGTACTTCTCCCTGAAGCCCTCCGGCATCCTGACCTGGGTCGGCAAAATCCTGAATCCCCTGTTTTTGCTGTTCCTTGGGATTCTGACGGTGACTGCCCTCTTAAAGCCCATGGGGGACGTCTCCGCTCTGGAGCCCACCGGGACCTACGCCGACATGAGCTTCTTCCAGGGTTTCCTGGACGGCTACAACACCGTGGACGCCCTGGCGGCGCTGGCGTTCGGCATCGTCCTCATCAACGCCATCCGGGGACTGGGCGTCCAATCGCCCAAGGCCATTTCCGCCAGCACCATCAAGGCCGGCGTGTTCAGCTCCCTGCTGATGGCCGCCATCTACTGCGTGCTGACGGTGGTGGGCGCTCAATCCCGGGCGGTCTACGGCATCTGCGCCGACGGCGGCGAGGGCCTGTACCGCATCGGCACCCACTATTTCGGCTCCTTCGGCGGCGTGCTGCTGGGCATCACGGTGACTTTTGCCTGCCTCAAGACCGCCATCGGCCTCATCACCTCCTGCGCCTCCACCTTTGTGGAGCTGTTCCCCAGCACCCTCAGCTACCGCTCCTACGCCATCGTGTTCTGCCTGTTCTCCTTCGGCGTGGCCAACTTCGGTCTCAGCCGCATCATCCAGCTCTCCCTGCCGGTGCTGATGTTCCTCTATCCCCTGACCATCACGCTGATTTTGCTGTGCCTGGCGGGAAACTGGTTCGGCTATGACCGGCGGGTGTTCGTGGCGGTGACAGTGCCCACCGCTCTGGCCGCCGCCCTGGACTTCCTGAACACCCTGCCGGAGGGCGGCAAGGCCTTCCTCCACGCGGAGACCCTGCTGGCCCCCGCACGGGCGTACCTGCCCTTCTTCACCTACGGCATGGGCTGGGTGCTGCCCGCCTGCGCGGGACTGGTCATCGGACTGGCGCTGCATTTTGGAAAAAAACAAGCGTGAAAGATATATGAAAAATCCGTGAGAGCAGCACTCTCACGGATTTTTTATGGGTCAAAGCACCTCTTTGCAGAAGTCGTCCAGGGCTTTTTCGTAGGCCGCCGGGTCGGTGTAGCAGCTCATGCCGTGGCCCGCTCCGGGAACGGTCAGCAGCGTCACCGGGGAGGTGCAGGCCTCCCGCAGGGCGGAGGCCATGGCGCAGGGCACCACGTTGTCCGCCTCGCCGTGGATGAGCAAGACGGGAACGCGGGCGTGCTTCATGGATTCCAGGGCGGAGCACTCCCGCACGTCCAGATGCCCGAACAGCTTCGCCCCCAGCCGGGTAAGTTGCCAGGTGGGGAACTGGGGATAGTGCCAGCGGCGCATGGTGTCCCGGAGGATATCCTCCGGGGAGTCGTAGCCACAGTCGGCGATGATGCCCTTTACCTGGTGCGGCAGGGGCAGGTCGGCAGCCATCAGCACCGTGGCGGCGCCCATGGACACGCCCAGCAGCAAAATCTCCGTCTCCGGGCCGAATTTTTCCACCGCCGCGTTGGCCCAGTCCAGGCAGTCGTACCTCTCCCGGATGCCGAAGGTGATGGTATCGCCCTCGCTGTCGCCGTGGCCCCGCTGGTCCGCCATCAGGACGGAAAAGCCCCGGCGCAGGCAAAGCTGGAAGCCGCCGCTGCCGTCCCGGACCGCCGTGGAGCGGTAGCCGTGGAAAAAGAGCATCAGGGGCGCGCCGGGATTCCCGGCGTAGTATTTCCCGGAAAGCCGCAGGCCGTCCCGGGAGGTGATGGTGACGGTCTCGTAGGGCCGGGAGAGCAGGTCGTCGATATTCCGCAGGGTCAGCTCCCGGTGGGGCGCATATGCCTCCCCCTCCGGGACGGAGCGGACAGGAGCAATGCGCTTCGGGTCCGCCTGGAAGGCGGTGCGGTAGGCATACCACGCGCCGCCCAGGGTCAGGGCCAGCCCTCCCGCCGCCAGGGCGGCCGCTTTTTTGACGGCGCTCATTTCAGCTCGTCCAGGGTCAGGGCGAAGCTGTCCATAAAGGTGTCCAGGAAGTAGGACACCTCCGGCACTCCGTAGCCCTCCAGCGCCTTGCGGGTCTGGGCAGCGGCCTCCCGGAACTCCGTGTTCCCGGCCTTCAGCTCCTCCACGCACTTGATGTAGGCGGAGAGCTTGTCCGCCGCCTTGACCAGCATCTCGACTTCCGCGTCGGCGGGGGTCAGGATAGGGGCATAGACGGTCTGCAGCTCCTCGGGCAGCATATGGAGCAATTTTTTCTCCGCCACCGCCTCCACCTCCTTGTAGGCGTGCTGGATGGCGGGGTTGTCGTACTTGATGGGGGTGGGCATGTCGCCGGTCAAAATCTCGCTGGCATCGTGATACAGCGCCGCCACCGCCACCGCTCCGGGGTCGATGGCGCCGCCGAACTTTTCATTGCGGATAACCGCCAGGGCGTGGGCCAGGACCGCCACCTGATGGCTGTGCTCCTGGACGTTTTCCGGGGCGGTGTTGCGCATCAGCGCCCAGCGCTGGATGAACCGCATCCGGGAGATATAGGCAAAAAAGTGGCTTTTCATCATTCAATCCTCGATTTCTCCAAAGAGTACGTCGCCGTCGGTGGATGTCACCCGGACGTTCTTCACCACGTTGTGCAGGTTCTCGCCCTCTGCCAGCACCTCCATGTAATTGGGGGCGTGGCCGAAGAACTTGTCCCCCTTGGGCTGCTCGAACAGCACCGGGTACACCCGGCCCACGCAGCCCTGAAGGTATGCGCTCCGCATCTCCTCCGCCGCGGCGGCGGCCCGGCGGGCCCGCTCCTCCTTCACGCTCTTGGGCACCTGCTCCATCTTCGCCGCCGGGGTGCCGGGGCGGACGGAGTAGGGGAAGATGTGCATCTGGGCGAAGCCGCAGGCACGGATGAAATCCAGGGACTGGGCGAACTCCTCCTCCGTCTCCTCCGGGAAGCCCACGATCATGTCGGTGGTGACGGCGGGATGGTCAAAGTATTGATTCAAAAGCGCGACAGACCGGGCAAAGCGGGCGGTGTCGTACTTCCGGTTCATGCGCTTCAGTGTGGCGTCACAGCCGCTCTGCATGGACAGGTGGAACTGGGGACACAGGTCCGGCAGGGCGGCGGCACGGCGGCAGAAGTCCTCCGTGATCGTTCTCGGCTCCAGGCTGCCCAACCGGACACGGACGCCGGGGGCAGCGGCGCAGATGGCCTCCACCAGGTCGATAAGGGTCTGGCCCGTTTTCAGGTCCTTGCCCCAGGAGGAAATTTCGATGCCCGTCAGGACGATCTCCCGGTAGCCGTCGGCGGCCAGGCCCGCCGCCTGCTCCACCGCCTTGTCCAGGGGCAGGGAGCGCACCGGGCCGCGGGCGTAGGGGATGATGCAGTAGGTGCAGAAGTTGACGCAGCCGTCCTCCACCTTCAGCATGGCCCGGGTCCGCTCGCTCATACCGCCGGCGGGCAGCACCTCGAACACCCGGCGCTCGAAGGACTTGTCGATGGCCTCCAGGTGCCGCTTCTCCGCCACCGCCTGCTCTAAAAGGCCGATGAAGCCGGTGCGGTCGCCGGTTCCGGCGATGAGGTCCACGTCCAGCTTCCGCACGTCGTCAGCGTGGGTCTGGGGGTAGCAGCCGCAGACCGCCACCACCGCGCCGGGATGCTCCCGGCGGGCCCGGTGGAGCACCTGCCGGGACTTCTGGTCGCTAACCGCCGTGACGGAGCAGGTGTTCACCACGTAGGCGTCCGCCGGGTCGGCAAAGTCCACGACCTCGTGGCCCCTGGCCCGGAGGGACTGCTCCATGGCCTGGGTCTCATATTGATTCACCTTACATCCAAGGGTGTAAATAGCAACTTTCATCGGTTTCTCCTTGCGCTTTTTTGAAATTCTATATATAATGAGAAACTGCGCTCTGATTGTATTATTATACGTTGATTTTCTCTCAAGGGCAAGACAAAAGGAGATTTTTGATATGATCTATCTGGACCACGCCGCCACCACCCCCGTCCCCCGGGAGGTGGCGGACGCCATGTACGCCGTACTGACGGAGCAGTACGGCAACCCCAGCTCCCAGTATCCCATGGGAGCCGACATGAAAAAGCAGGTGGAGCTCTGGCGGAAAACCGTGGCGGGCGCCCTGGGCTGCCAGCCGGAGCAGCTCTTCTTCACCGCCTGCGGCACCGAGGGCGACAACTGGGCCGTCACCGCCGCCTGCTGGCAGAACCGGCATTTGGGCAAGCATATCGTCACCACGGCGGTGGAGCACAGCGCCGTGCTGGAGGCCTGCAAGTGGATGGCGCAGCAGGGGTATGAGGTGACGTATCTCTCCCCCGACGGAAACGGGAACATCACGGCGGAGCAGGTGCTGGAGGCCGTGCGGCCTGACACGGCGCTGGTCTCCGTCATGTTGGTGAACAACGAGACGGGAAATGTGTACCCCATCGCGGACATCGCCCAGGGCCTTGCGGCGAAGAACCCCAGGACGCTGCTCCACACCGACGCGGTGCAGGGCTTTTTGAAGATGCCCTTCACCGCCAAAACGTTGGGGGCGGACTTCATCACCATCTCCGGCCACAAAATTGGCGGGCCCAAGGGCGTGGGGGCGCTGTACATCGGCCCCAGGGTTCGGAATCCCCGGCCCCTGCTGGCGGGGGGCGGCCAGGAGAAGGGCCTCCGGTCCGGCACTGAGGCCACGGCCCAGATCGCAGGCTTTGCCAAGGCGGTGGAGCTGCGGACGGAGGACTTGGACAACAAGCTGGCTCACATGGCCCGCATCAAGGAATATGCGAAAGAAAAGCTGGCGGTCATCCCCGACCTCCAGTTCATCGGAGACGGCACCGCGCCTCACGTGCTGGCGGTGTCTCTGGTGGGCTGGCCCAGTCAGAACATCGTCAACGACCTGGGCAGCCAGGGCATCTGCATCTCCGCCGGGTCCGCCTGCCATCAGGGCAAGCCCAGCCATGTGGTGGCATCCCTGAAGCTGCCGAAAAAGGTGGCGGGAGGCGTTATCCGGCTGAGCTTCGGCCCGGAGACCACCGAAGCGGACATCGACGAGTGCGTCGAGGCCCTCCGCAAGCATCACGACACCCGGATGCCCATGCTGTAACATACTTGACAGGCCCTATCCTGCTAAAAAAACTCATATATTGTTCTAAAAGGTTTTTATTATGTTCAACTGTCTTCGCCGGGAGCCCGGCTTTTACAAGCGGCTGTGGATGCTGTCCCTGCCGGTCATTCTGCAAAACCTCATCACCTTCTCCCTGGGGCTCATCGACACCTTCATGGTCAGTCAGCTGGGCAACGAGGAGATGGCTGCCGTGTCCTCCGCCAACGTGCCGGTGTTTCTGCTCATCAGCATCGTGTTTGGCGTCCAGAGCGGCCTGGGCATCCTGGTGAGCCAATACTGGGGCAAGGGCGATGTCAAGAGCATCAACCGCGCCCTGGGCGTGGCCTGCTTTCTTGGCACCGGCGTTACCGCCGTGCTGGCGGCAGTGTTCGCCCTGTTCCCGGTGCAGGTGATGGACCTGCTGTCCAACCGCCACGACCTGAGCCTGCTGGGAGCGCCATACCTCCAGATCATCGGCTTTTCCTATGTGTTCAATATGCTCTCCTCTCTCTACGCCAGCGCCCAGCGCAGCGTGGAGAACGCCTCCTTCGGCATGAAGGTGTTCGGCTTCTCCACGGTGCTGAATACCGTGCTGAACTATCTGCTCATTTTCGGCCACGGCGGCTTCCCGGCGATGGGCGTCCGGGGCGCGGCTGTCGCCACGCTGCTGGCCCGGATGAGCGAATTTCTCATCTGCGTGGTCTGCGCCCTCCGCAGCAAGCTCATTCCCCTGGACCTGGGCTGCTTCCTGCGGCCCGGCATGGAGATGGTGGCCCGGTTTTTGAAATACGCCTCCCCTGTGGTGCTGAATGAGGCCGCCTGGGGCCTGGGCAACTCCCTGCTGACGGTCATCCTGGGCTACACCGACAACTCCGTGGAAATGCTGGCAGCCAACGCCGTCATGGGCAATCTGAACCGATTGTTCTTAGTGGTTTGCTTCGGCCTGGGCGCGGCTACGGCGGTCATGGTGGGCAAGGCCATCGGCGAGGGAAAATCCAAGGAAGATGTCATGTCTCTGAGCCAGGCGCTGCTGTGGTTCGCCGTGCTGGTGGGCGGCGCCGTGGGGCTGGTTGCTCTGGCGCTGGTGCCCACGGTGTTCATCCCTATTATTTTTCCCATGTTCAAGCTGTTCGGCCAGTCCGCCGCCATCGCCGCGGCCATGGCGGTGACGGCCTTCGCCGCCATCCCCCTCCACGCCTACGCCATCTCCGCAGTTACCGGCGTACTGCGCTCAGGCGGCGACGTGGCCTTCTCCACCGCGCTGGACCTGGCGCCCCAGTGGCTGCTGTGCCTGCCGCTGACCGCCCTGTGCGCCCTGGTGCTGAAAACTGGGGCCTGGCCCATCGCCATTGCCATTCAAATCGAGTGCGTGGTCAAGTCCCCGCTGTGCGCCTGGCGCATCGGCGGCGGCAAGTGGATACACGACGTAACGAGGGGGCGCGAGGTATGAGTTTGTTCCGCTGTCCCGTCTGCGGCGGGCCGCTGGAGCGGGAGGCCCGGGCCTACCGCTGCGAAAAGGGCCACAGCTACGACATTTCCAGGGAGGGTTACACCTACCTGCTGCCGCCCAACCAGAAGCACTCCGCCGCCCCCGGCGACGACAAGGGCATGGCGGCGGCACGGCGGGAGTTTTTGTCCAAGGGCTACTACCAGCCGTTGCTGGACACGCTCTGCCGGGAAATTCTGGCCCGGGCCGGAGCTGCCCCCGCCATTCTGGACACCGGCTGCGGCGAGGGGTACTACACCGCCGGGGTGTACCGGGCATTGCTGGAGGCCGGAAAAGCGCCCCGGATGGCGGGCATTGACATCTCCAAATTCATCCTCCGCTACGCCGCCAGGCGGGAAAAGGCCGTGGAGTTCGCCGTGGCGTCCTCCTACCGCCTGCCGGTGGCGGACGGCAGCGTGGACATTCTGTTAAACTGCTTCTCCCCCCTGGCACTGGAGGAGTTCCGGCGGGTGCTGCGCCCCGGCGGGACGTTTCTCTACGTGGTCCCGGCGGCGGACCACCTGTGGGAGTTGAAAGAGATATTGTACGAGCGGCCGTATCCCAACGAGGAAAAGGAGACGCCCTATGAGGGCTTTGACTACGAGGCCATCGTGCCTGTGGATGCCCGCATTTCCCTGGAAAGCCAGGCGGACATCCACGCCCTGTTTCAGATGACGCCTTACTACTGGAAAACGCCGAAGGATGGCTCCGAGCGGCTGGCGGTGCTGGATACGCTGGACTGCCGCATCGCTTTCCGCGTCCATATTTTCCGAAAAAAGGCATAGAAGAACCGGATGTCCGTGGACATCCGGTTCTTTGACGTTTATTTCGGCTGAAACGCGGGCACCAGCATCCCCGCCGTCTCCGCCGTCACCTCAAAGGACGGGCCGGACAGGCAGTGAATGGTTTCCACAGGCCACAAACGGAGGAAATCCTCCACCCCCGCCACGTTGGGCAGGCCGTAGGGAGCGTGATGGTAGTGCATGGGGATGACGCACCGGGGACGCAGGGTGTCGCAGACCGCCTTGGCTCCGGCGGCATCCACGGTGTAGACGCCGCCCACGGGAACCAGCACCGCGTCCACGCTTCCGATGGCTTCGAGCTGCTCTGCCGAGAGCTGATGGCCCAGGTCGCCCAGGTGGGCCACGGACACGCCGCCGGCAGTGAACACCCGGACGGTGTTGCTGCCCCGGAGGGCGCCGCCCTGCTCATCGTGGCAGGTCTCCACCTCCCGGACGGTGAAGGGAGACTTCACCGGGGGCAGCATCGTCACGGCGTCCACGGCATCGTGGTCGAAGTGGTGATGGCTGCAACAGACGGCGTGGGCGGAGACGGACAGGGGCGGATAGCCCTCCACGCCGGTGTAGGGGTCGGTGACGATGCGATAGCCGTCCTGCTCCAGCAGGAAACAGGAGTGGCCCAGCCAGGTGAGCTTCATAGAGGCGGCCTCCTTTGGTGGATGTTGCTCTCTATTTTATCAGGGCTTTCCCGGATTGTCATCCGTTTTTTTTGCCTTGCGGCGCTTGCGGAGGACGCGAACTACCGCGACTGCCACAACGACCAGAATCAGCACCCACATCCAGCCGTAGGCCAGGGCCACGGCGAAGTTCTCGATGGCGTCCGTGAAATTCGACCAGCCGCCGCTGAAGGCCTTGCCCAGACGGCTCATAAAGCTGTCAGGGACCTCCTCCACGTTGGAGAGCTTGTAGACCTCGCTGAGAGAGATGGACACGGTGGCGTAGTCCACCTTGCCGTCATAGTGCCGCAGGGTGCCGGAGAGGTCGTCGATCATCTGCTCCGTCTCGGAGATGGCGGACTCGATGGTGATGATGTCCTCCATGTTCTCCGCCTTGGCCAGCAACGCCTGGAGCCGCTCCAGCTTGATCTGCTGTGTCTTCAGGCGGCCCTGGGTGTCGTAATACCGCTCGCTGATGTCCTCCTGCTGGGCATCCCGCCAGGTCTCATGGCACAGCGCACCTGCCTGGTCCAAAAACGCCTGGTACTTCTCCGCCGGAATGCGGACGGTGTACTCCGCCCAGCGGCCATTGCTCCGCTTGCCCACGCTGCTGGACTCGAAGTAGCCGCCCATCTGCTCCGTCAGGTCCGTCAGGCCCTGGACAGCCTTCTCAAAGTCGGTGGTCTCCAGATTCATCTGGGCGGTGCGGATGAGCTTCTGCCCTGCGGGGTAGGCCGCGCCGCCGTTGGTACTGCCGGAGGCGGTGCTGCCGAAGTCAAAGCCCATCTCCTCCGCCATTCCCGGCTCCATGGGATACGCCATATCCGCAGTGGAGGAGGGAGCCTCCGCCGTGAACTCCGCCGATTTGCTGCCGCCGCAGGCGGCCAGGGACAGTACCAATACCAGTGTCAAAAACAATACAAACAACTTTCTTTTCACGTTCCATCCTCCTTTTTTCGCCCCCGCTCTTCCAAAACAGGGCCATTTACTGGTACAGACGAAAAAAACAGGCAAAATGTTCCGTCTTTTTCCGCCGTATCTTGCCTTTTTTTGCCCAGTGGAGTAAAATATCCCTGCTTGAACAATTGGAATGGAGGAACAACATATGACATATCAGGAGATCCTGGCCAACGCCCGCACCTGCATGGGGCCCTACTGCAAGTCCTGCCCCACCTGCAACGGCCTGGCCTGCAAGAACAGCATCCCCGGCCCCGGCGCCAAGGGCATCGGCACCGGCTTCATCCGCAACTACCAGAAGTGGCAGGAGCTGTGCGTGAACATGGACACCATCTGCGAGAACAAGCCCGTGGACACGTCCTTTGAGCTGTTCGGCCACAAGGTGGCTCTGCCCGTGTTCGCCGCCCCCGTGGGCGCCATGCAGCTCCACTACGGCGACAAGTACAACGATCTTCAGTATAACGATATCCTGGTGCCCGCCTGTGCCCAGGCCGGTATCGCCGCCTTCACCGGCGACGGCACCAACCCCGCCGTCATGGAGGGCGCCGCCGAAGCCCTGAAAAAGAGCGGCGGCTGCGGCGTGCCCACCGTGAAGCCCTGGAACATGGACACCATCCGGGAGAAGATGGAGCTGGTGAAGGCCGCCGATCCCTTTGCCATTGCCATGGACATCGACGCCGCGGGTCTGCCCTTCCTGAAGAACCTGACGCCCCCCGCCGGCAGCAAGACGGTGGAGGAGCTGAAGGAGATCGCCGCCATGGCGGGCAAGCCCTTCATCCTCAAGGGCATCATGACCGTCAGCGGCGCGCTGAAGGCTCTGGAGGCCGGGGCCAGCGGCATCGTGGTCTCCAACCACGGCGGCCGTGTGCTGGACCAGTGCCCCGCCACCGCCGAGGTGCTGCCCGCCATCGTGGACGCCGTGGGCGGCAGGATGACCGTCCTGGTGGACGGCGGCATCCGCACCGGCATGGACGTGTTCAAGGCCCTGGCCCTGGGCGCCGACGCGGTGCTCATCGGCCGTCCCTTCGTGAACATGGTCTACGGCGGCGGCGCTGAGGGCGTGCAGGTGTATGTGGACAAGCTGAAGGCCGAGCTGGCCGACACCATGGCCATGTGCGGCGCCCACAGCCTCAGCGACATCAAGCGCTCCATGATCTACGGCTACTGAGATATGGAAAAAGGACTGCTTTCCCCTGTGGGAAGGCAGTCCTCTTCTTTCTCAGAACACGCACATAGCGGTGAAGCACGTCCCCTCCGGGCCAAGGCCCTCCACCCGGTAGGTCTCCCCCTCCCGGAAGCCTTTCAGTTGAAGCTCCTCGTCCAGGGTGGCCTCCTTGCTGTAATTGATATAGAACTCCCTGGGGACCTGGGTCTGCAAATCGGCGGGCAGCGCGTCCCAGACGATGTCGCCGTAGTTGCCGCTGAACAGGTGGCCGTTACCGTCCAGGTCCGACCAGCGCACCCGGCGGACGCCCAGGTCCTCCGTGCCCTCCCTGGGCAGGACGATCTTTTTGGGGTCGGGACAGTCGATGGCCTTGTCGCAGGTGGTGAGGGGCTTGGCCGTAAAGGAGCTGGGCCGCAAAATCTTCCGGGTAATGGGGTCTACCAATATCCAGTCGCTTTTTGCCGAGATGCACAGCCTCCCCGTCTGGTCCGCCATCTCAAACACCCGCTGCATATGGGCCGCTTTCGCGCCGTTTTCCCAGGTGGTGATGGTCAGCACATCCCGGGCATGGGGACAATCGTGGATACGCACCGCGATGCGGGAGAGCAGGAACACCTCCCGCCTGTCGTACAGCATCTCATGGGTCAGGCCCCGGGCGTCGTAATCATAGCCCGCAAAGGCGGCCATCTTGCTCAGGATAGATGCCACCCGCATCCGCTTCTCCCGGTCGCAGTCCCAGAACACCAGCTCCTCCTGTCGGGTATAGCTGTTTTCCGTCAGGCTCTGCTTGAAATCCTCCATGGGTAACGCTCCTTCGTGTTCGTCTGATTTTACATGGAGTATACCACATTTTTCCCAAATCCACAACCCGGCGGAGGTTGACCTTGTTCCCATGCCGTGGTATGATGAATCAACCAAATTTTGAGGAGGCTCCCATTTATGGAAAAGACTGTGATCTCCACCAACAACGCTCCCGGCGCCATCGGCCCTTATTCCCAGGGCTGGGTCGTGGGCGACTTCGTTTACACCTCCGGCCAGATCCCCGTGGACCCCGCCAGCGGCGAGGTGCCCGCCGGTATCGCCGCCCAGGCCGAGCAGAGCTGCAAGAACGTGGCCGCCATCCTGGAGGCCGCCGGAACCACTCTGGAAAGCGTCATCAAGACCACCTGCTTCCTGGCGGACATGGGCGATTTTGCCGCCTTCAACGAGGTGTACGCCAAGTATTTCACCTCCAAGCCCGCCCGCTCCTGCGTGGCGGTGAAGGACCTGCCCAAGGGTGTCCTGTGCGAGATCGAGGCTGTCGCCATCAAGTAAAAAAAATCCGCAAACGCAAAGCTGCCCGACCGTTTCGGTCGGGCAGCTTCTTATTTCCGGGCGAACAGGATGCCGAGAGTGCCGGGGCCGCAGTGGGAGAAGATGGTGCAGCCCGCCTTGGCCTCGATGATCTCACCGAAGCGGCCATCCTCCTCCACATACTTCCGGGCAATGGAGGAAAGGCTGTCATCCTCGCAGGTATCCACGATGATGATGCGGCTGGTGTCGATGTCGGTCCGGCCAGCCAGCCGCTCCCGGACGTAGTCGGCCACCACCTTCTCAATGGAGCCGCGGTACTTTTTCGTGACGGACATCTTCCCGTCGATGACCTCGATGCAGGGGTGGAGCTTCAGCAAATTGGCGCCCAGCGCCGTGACGGCGGAGCAGCGGCCGCCCTTTTTCATGTAGTCCAGACGGTCCAGCACGAAGCTCATCTCCACCCGGCCCGCCAGGTCCTCCAGCAGGGAGACGATCTCCCCGGCGGGCTTCCCGGCCTCCGCCGCCTCTGCGGCGGCCAGCACCAGCAGACCGTGGCCCACGGACAGGTTGCCCGAATCCACCACATAGACCTCCGGCACCTCGTCCGCCGCCAGCCGGGCGTTCTGGTAGCAGCAGGAGAAGCCGCTGCCGATGTCGATGTGGAGAACAGCGTCGTACTTCTCCGCCTCCCGGCGGAACAGGTCCTCGTAGTCCGCCATGTTCACGGCGTTGGTGGTGGTGATGTCGCCGCCGGACGCCACATGGGCGGCGATGTCGGCGGTGCGGATGTTGACGCCGTCCTGATACAGCTTGCCGCCCTTGACGATGCCCAGAGGGGCGACGGAAATGTTGTGGGCGTCCAGCAGTGCCTGGGACAGGTCGCAGGTGCTGTCGGTGGTGATTTTGACCATAATGACTCCTTTCGGCTTGCGCCGCTATGGGATGGCCGCCGGAGCGGCTTGATTTTTGCATAGATGGAGTAATTATAGCATGGTCTCTTTGAAATTTCCAGTCTTAATGTGGTTAAGCCGCCTGTTTCCGGGTGCGGAGGGCTTTCAAGAGCTGGATGACCAGCATGGAGCCTGCGGACAGGCTCACGGCGGCGGCCAGCAGACCAGCAGACAGCTTTGTCACGCAGAACAACGGCTCCATCGCCGGAACCAGCAGCACCGCCCCCAACAGGGCCGCGCCCGCGGCGAAGGCGCTCAGCAGCCAGCGGTTATCCCAGAATCGCTTCGTCAGCAGCACGGGGCGCTCCGCCTTGCAGTTGAAGCCGTGGAACAACCGGGAAAGGCAAAGCGTGGCGAAGGCCATGGTGCTGCCCACCGCCCCGTCATGGCGCAGGCCGATGCGGAACGCGGCGATGGCGGCAATGGCGATGACCAGACCCTCCACGCCAATGCTGGTGAGGAAGGGACGGGTCAGGATACCCTCGTCTCTGGGCCGGGGCTTCTCCCCCATCACCTCGTCCCTGTGGGGCTCCAGCCCCAGGGCGATGGCGGGCAGGGAGTCCGTCAGCAGGTTGATGAACAGCAGGTGCACCGCCGCGAAGGGCACCGGAAGGCCCATGAGAGAGGCGTACAGCACCGTCAGGATGCCCGCCATATTGCCGGAAAGCAGGAACTGGATGGCCTTTTTGATATTGGCGTAGACGTTCCGGCCATTTTTCACCGCCTGGACGATGGTGGCGAAGTTGTCGTCCGCCAGCACCATTCCAGCGGCGTCCTTGGCCACCTCCGTACCAGTGACGCCCATGGCGACACCGATGTCCGCCTGCTTCAATGCCGGGGCGTCGTTGACGCCGTCGCCCGTCATGGCCACCAGCGCGCCCCGTGCCTGCCAGGCCCGGACAATGCGGATTTTATGCTCCGGCGTCACCCGGGCGTAGACGCTGACCCGGGGCACATAATCTTTCAATTCCCCGTCGCTCATACCGTCCAGGACGGCGCCCTCCACCGCCTGGGTATCGTCAGTCAGGATGCCGATTTCCCGGGCGATGGCGGCGGCGGTGACCTTGTGGTCCCCGGTGATCATCACGGGCCGTATCCCGGCGGCGATGCACGATGCCACCGCCTGCTTCGACTCCTGCCGGGGCGGGTCCATCATAGCGATGAGGCCCAGGAAGTCCAGGCCGTTTTCGTCCTCCAGGCTGGCGGTCGCCCGCTCGATGGGGCGGCAGGCAAAGGCCAGCACCCGCAGGCCCTCTTTTGAAAACGCCTCATTGGCCTGCTCCGCCGCCGTCCGCTCCGCCGGGGAGAGGATGCAGCGGTCCAGCAGCACGTCCACTGCGCCCTTGGTCACCATCAGCCGCCCACCCTCCATCTGGTGGACGGTGCTCATCAGCTTCCGGTCGGAGTCAAAGGGGATCTCCGTCAGCCGGGGCCAGCGGGCGCGGGCGGCCGCCTCGTCAAAGCCGTGGTCCTCCCCCAGCCGCACCAGGGCGGTCTCCGTGGGGTCGCCCACCTCGCCGCTGTCATCCACCGTGGCGTCGCTGCACAGCAGGGCCGCACGCAGAAGGGGCTCCTGGATGGGGTCGGAGAAGTCCGCGTCCGATGCGTCCATGACCCGCCCGGCGACATACAGCTTCCGCGCCGTCATCCGGTTCTGTGTCAGAGTCCCCGTCTTGTCGGAGCAGATGACAGACACGCTGCCCAGGCCCTCCACCGCCTGCAGCTTGCGGATGACGGCGTTTTCCCTCGCCATCTTCTGGGTGCCGAAGGACAGCACGATGGTGACGATGGAGCTGAGGGCCTCCGGGATGGCCGCCACTGCCAGAGCCACGGCGAACAGGAAGGCGTTCATCACGTTTTCATGGCGAACCACTACACTGACGCCAAACAAAACGGCGCAAATCGCCAGGATGATGGCGGAAAGGCGGCGTCCGAACCGGTCCAGGCTGATCTGCAGGGGCGTCTTTTTCTCCTCCGCGCCCTTCAGCAGGGCGGCGATTTTGCCCACTTCCGTGTCCATGCCCGTGGCAGTCACCAGGAACTGCCCCCGGCCATAGGTGACGAAGCTGCCGGAGAACACCATGTTCCTCCGGTCCCCCAGCGCCGCCTCGCCGTGGATGGGCTCCACGTCCTTTTCCACCGGCAGGCTCTCGCCGGTAAGGGCGCTTTCATCGCATTTCAAGCTGGCGCTCTCCAGCAGGCGGCCATCGGCGCAGACGGAATCCCCCGCCTCCAGCACCGCCACGTCGCCGGGGACCACCTCCCGGCCCGGTATCCGCACCACGCGGCCCGCCCGCAGCACCTTGGCGGTGGGGGCGGACATCCGCTTCAAACTGTCCAGCGACGCGGCGGCCTTCACCGTCTGGACGGTGCCCAGCACCGCGTTCATGGTGATGACCGCCAGAATTACCAGGGCGCTCTCCCCGTCTCCCAGCGCCGCCGACACCGCCGCCGCCAGGATCAAGATCACCACCAGAAGATCCCGGAACTGCTCCAGAAACACCCGGGCCACGCTTTTCTTTTCCCCGGAGCGGAGCTCGTTGGGGCCGCAGGTCTCCAGCCGCGCCTTCGCCTCCGCCGCCGTCAGGCCCTCCGCCCGGCACTCCAGCTCCCGGAACAACTCCATGCGTGTCTTTTCCCAAATACGCTTCTTCATCTCGTCCATCCCTTCCGGCAGGACACAAAAAGGCGAGACCTTTGCATCCATGCCTGACAGCATTGTTGCAAAAGTCTCGCCATTTTAATCCGAAGCGGGGAAATTTTTCCCGACCTGACGCCAGCGGATACACGGTAAGCGTGCCAGCTACTCCCTTTTCTTGTGAGTATCCTATGCGTCCGCGGGTAAAAAATCAAGAAAAGAATCTGTTAAGAATCGTTGATTTTACTTCATCAACTCGTACATGACCGCCTTGATGGTGTGCATCCGGTTCTCGGCCTCATCAAAGACGATGGACTGCGCGGACTCGAACACCTCGTCGGTGACCTCCATGGCATCCCGCCCGAACTTCTCGCCCATCTCACGGCCCACCTTGGTCTTGTGGTCGTGATAGGCGGGCAGGCAGTGCATGAAGCGGCACTGGGGGCCTGCGTTATCCATCAAAGCCTTGGTGACCTGGTAGGGGCCCAGGGCCTCGATGCGCTCGGCCCAGACCTCCACAGGCTCGCCCATGGACACCCACACGTCGGTGTACAGCACGTCGGCATTCTTGGTAGCAGCCATGGGGTCCTCGATAAACTCCAGCACGGCCCCGGTCTCGGCGGCAATGGCCTGGCAGGTCTCCACCAGAGCGGCGTCAGGCATATACGCCTTGGGGGCGCAGGCCACGAAGTGCATCCCCATCTTGGCGCAGCCCACCATCAGGCTGTTGCCCATGTTGAACCGTGCGTCGCCCAGGTACACCAGCTTCACACCCGCGAGCTTTCCAAAGTGCTCCTGAATGGTCAGGAAATCCGCCAGAATCTGGGTAGGGTGGAACTCGTTGGTCAGGCCGTTGAACACGGGGACCCCGGCGTATTTCGCCAGCTCCTCCACCAGGTCCTGGCCGAAGCCCCGGTACTCGATGCCGTCATACATGCGGCCCAGCACCCGGGCGGTGTCGGCGATGGACTCCTTCACACCGATCTGGCTGCCGGTGGGGCCCAGGTAGGTGCTGCCCATGCCTAAGTCCTGGGCGGCCACCTCAAAGGCGCAGCGGGTGCGGGTAGAGGTCTTTTCAAAGATGAGGGCCACGTTCTTGCCCTCTAAGTAACGGTGGGGGATGCCCGCCTTCTTCTTGGCCTTCAGGTCGGCGGCGGTGTCCAGGAACTGCTGGATCTCCGCGGGGGTAAAGTCCAGGAGTTTCAGAAAATGGGTGTGATTTTCCATGTCATTTCCTCGCTTCCTATGTGTTGTGCGGCGCGGCATCGTCAAACGCCCTGCAGCGCCCACAGATAAAGATACAGATACAGATAAAGATAAAGATACAGATAAAGATAAAGATACAGTTAAAGATACAGCAACAGGTACAGATACAGAGTACGCCCAGAAAAAGCAGCGATATAGTGAAACACTTCCAAAAGGAAGTTTCGTAAAGTGCTTTCAGCTCAGGGCTTTTTTCATAATGGCAAGGCCCTTGTCCATCTCTTCCTTGGTGATGACCAGCGGGGGCAGCAGCCGCATACCCGGCCCGGCGGTCAGCACCAGCAGGCCGTTTTCGATGAGCTTGTTCGCGATCTCGCTCTTGTTATAGCCGTCCTTGACCTCGATGCCGATCATCAATCCCATGCCCCGGGTTTTGCCGAAGCAGGGCAGATTCAGCGCCTCGATGCCCTTGCGCAGGTACTCGCCCTTGGCTTTGACCTCCTCCAGGAACGCGTCACTCAGGGTCTCCTGCACCACCAGGCCCGCTGCGGCGCAGACGGGGTTGGCGCCGAAGGTGGTGGCGTGGGTGCCGGGGCCCAGGACGCTGCGGCACTTCTCGTTGGCCATGATGCCGCTCATGGGCAGGCCGCCCGCGATGCCCTTGGCGAAGGACACCACGTCCGGCAGGATGCCGTACTGCTGGAAGGCGAACAGGGTTCCGGTGCGGCCCACGCCGGTCTGCACCTCGTCGGCCAGCAGCAGCCAGTCTTTTTCCTCGCAGAGCTTCTTCACGGCCTGCACGTATTCCACATCCAGCGGCAGCACGCCGCCCTCGCCCTGCACCAGCTCCATCATGACGGCGCACACGTCGTCGCCCGCGGCAGCCTCCAGGGAGTTAAGGTCGTTGGCGTCGGCATAGCGGAAGCCCTCGGTGAAGGGGAAGAAGTAGTTGTGGAACACCTCCTGGCCCGTTGCCATCAACGTGGTGATGGTGCGGCCATGGAAGGAGTTGTTCAGGGTGATAATGGTGGAGCGGCCCTTGCCGTACTTGTCGAAGCTGTACTTCCGGGCCAGCTTGATCATGCCCTCGTTGGCCTCGCCGCCGCCGTTGGCGAAGAACACACAGTTCTCCCCGGTACGCTTGCAGAGGGTCTCCGCCAATTTCGCTGCGGGCTCGGTATAGAACAGGTTGGACACGTGACCCAGCTTTTTGGCCTGGGCGGTGATGGCGTCCACCCAGGGCTGATAGCCGTAGCCCAGGTCCGTCACGCCGATGCCGCTGGTGAAGTCGATGTAGGCGTTACCCTCCGGGTCGTAGAGGGTGGCGCCCTGGCCGTGGTCGATGGCCACGGGGAAGCGGCCGTAGGTGTTCATGATGTACTGGCCCGTCAGGGCCTTGATCTCATTGGAAGTCATGCTCAGTCCTCCTTTTTCAGCATGGTGCCGATGCCCTCGTCGGAGAGCAGCTCGATCAGAATGGAGTGGGGGATGCGGCCGTCCAGGATGTGGACCCGCTCCACGCCGCCCGCGATGGCGTCCACGCAGCACTGCATCTTGGGGATCATGCCGCCGGAGATGACGCCCTGGGCCACCAGCTCTGGCACGTCGTAGGTGTGGAGCACGTGGATGAGGGTATCCTCGTTGTGGGGGTCCCGCAGGAGGCCACGCACGTCCGTCAGCAAAATCAGCTTTTCGGCGTTCAGCGCCTCCGCCAGCTTGGCGGCGGCAGTGTCGGCGTTGATGTTGTAGGCGGTGTCGGCGTCCATGCCCTGGGCCACGGTGGAGACCACAGGGATGTAGCCCGTCATCAGCGCGTTTTCCACCGGCTCCGGGTTCACGCCGGTGATCTTGCCGACGAGGCCGTACTTCTCGTCCAGGCACTCCGCCTGGAACAGCTGGCCGTCCATGCCGCACAGGCCGATGGCCTGACCGCCCAGGCGGTTCAGCTGGGCCACCAGGTTCTTGTTGACCTTGCCGCAGAGGATGGACTGGACAACGTCCATGGTGGTCTCGTCGGTGTAGCGCAGGCCGTCCACGAATTTGGAGGGATGGTTCAGCTTTTTCAGCATGTCGCTGATCTCCGGCCCGCCGCCGTGGACCACCACCACCCGGATGCCGACTAAGGACAGCAGGATGATGTCGCTCATCACGGCCTTGCGCAGCTCCTCGGAGATCATGGCGTTGCCGCCGTACTTGACCACGATGGTCTTGCCGGTGAATTTTTGGATATAGGGCAGGGCTTCCACCAGGGTCCGCGCCTGCTGTTCATGGGATGACATGGAAATCAGCTCCTTGTTGGGTTTCTGTCGGTTAAGTCCGGTAATCGCCGTTAATTTTAATGTAGTCGTAGGTGATGTCGCAGCCCCAGCAGGTGCAGGAACCGCTTCCCTCGCCCATGGTGATGTTGATCTCCACATCGTGCTCGGTCAGAATTTTCTTCGCCAGATCCTCGTCGAAGTCCAGGCCCCGGCCCTGATGGCAGACCTCAATGTCGCCCGCGGCACTGGCGAAGTGGACATCCACCTTGTCCGGGTCGAACTCCGCGCCGGAGTAGCCCATGGCGCACAGGACCCGGCCCCAGTTGGCGTCGGCGCCGAAGATGGCGGCCTTGGTCAGGGTGGAGGAGATGACGGACTTGGAAATCGTCTCGGCCTGGGCCTCGTCGGCGGCGCCCTGGACGGTGCAGGTGATGAGGTGCTTGGCGCCCTCGCCGTCAGAGGCCATCTTCTTGGCAAGGGTCATGCACAGCGCCTGGAGGGCCTCCAGGAACGCCGCGTAGTCCTCGCCCTTTTCCGTGATGACCGCGTTGCCCGCCATGCCGTTTGCCAGCACGATACAGGAGTCGTTGGTGGAGGTGTCGCCGTCCACGCTGATGCGGTTGAAGCTGACGTTGACGGTCTCCAGCAGGGCCGTTTTGATCATCTCAGGGGAGATGGCGCAGTCGGTGGTGAGGAAGCAGAGCATGGTACCCATGTTGGGGTGGATCATGCCGCTGCCCTTGGCGATGCCGCCCATGCGGACCACTTTGCCGCCGATGACGGTCTCCACCGCCGCTTCCTTCTTCACGGTGTCGGTGGTCATGATGGCATGGGCCGCCGCGTCGCTGGCCTCCGGAGTGGCCGCCAGCGCTGCGTACAGCTCGGGCACGCCGTCCTCGATGACCTTCACGTTGATGGTCTGGCCGATGACGCCGGTGGAGGACACCAGCACGTCCTCCGGCTTGCAGCCGATGGCCTTGGCCGCAGCCTGGCACATTTTGATGGCGTTTTCCTCTCCGTGGGGAGCGCAGGCGTTGGCGTTGCCGCTGTTGGCGATGATGGCCCGGGCCTCGCCGTCTGCCAGGTGGGCCTTGTCCACATGGATGGGGGCGGCCTTTACCACGTTTTTGGTGAACACGGCGGAGGCGGCGCAGTCCACGTCGGAGACGATGAGGGCCACGTCCTTCTTCCAGTTGGCGTGGGTCTTAACGCCCACATGAATGCCGGCGGCCTTAAAACCCTGGGCGGCACAGACGCCGCCGTCGATCAATTTCAGCATATTCGTTACCTCGTTATTTACAGGTTTAAGCCGGTGGTCTCGTCGAACCCCAGCATCAGATTCATATTCTGAACAGCGGCACCACTGGCCCCCTTGCCCAGATTGTCGAACAGGGCGGTGACGGTAAACTGCTCGTCATTGCCCGCCACAATCAGCTCCAGTGTGTCCTTCCCCGCCTGGGCGTTGGCGTACAGCTTGGCGGTGTCTGTGGTGTCCGCCACATGGACCAGCGCCGCTCCGCCGTAGCAGTCCGCCAGCTTCTGCCGGACCTCCGCCAGGGTGGAGACGCCGTTCATTTGGCTCATGTGGAAGGGCACGGTGGTGGCCATGCCCTTGTAATAGTCGTCCACGATGGGGGTGAACACGGGTCGGTTCGTCAATCCGCAGATTTTCTGCATCTCCGGCAGGTGCTTGTGGCCCTGGCCCATACCGTAGGGGCAGGGGGCGAACAGTTCAGTCCCCTTGTCCGCCGCCTCGTACTGAGCGATCATCTTCTTGCCGCCGCCGGAGTATCCGGTGAGGGAGAAGGCGGAAAGGCACGCGTCTTTCGGCAGCAGGCCCATGGCAACCAGCGGGTACACCACGCTGATGAAGCCCGTGGCGTGACAGCCGGGGTTGGCGACCCGCTTGGAGTTCTGAATGGCCGTCCGGTGGGCTGCCGACAGCTCCGGGAAGCCGTAGTCCCAGTCAGGGCTGGTTCGGTGGGCGGTGGAGGCGTCAATGACGCGGGTGGTGGGGCTTTCAATGAGGCCCACGGCCTCGACAGCCGCCGCGTCCGGCAGGCACAGGAACACGATGTCCGCCGCGTCCATCAGCTTCTTCCGCTCCGCGGGGTCCTTGCGCTTTTCCTCGTCGATGAGGAGGAGGTCAATATCGTCTCGCGCGGCAAGGCGGTCGTAAATCTGAAGTCCGGTGGTGCCGTCCTTGCCGTCGATATATACGGTTGGTTTCAATGGGAACATCCCCTTTTATTTGGTATGGGCCTTCACGAAGTCCTCGATGGCTCCGATCTGGCGGGTGGTCTCGCTGACGGCGGGGCCGCCGTAGCTGGAGCGCAGAGCCATGCAGTTCTCCAGGTTGATGGCCTCGTACACGTCCGCCTCAAACAACTCGGACACGGCCTTCAGCTCTTCCAGCGTCAGGTCCTCCAATGTCTGTCCCTGGGCCGTACAGGCGGCCACCAGCTTGCCGGTGACGGTATAGGCGTCCCGGAAGGGCATGCCCTTTTTGGTGAGGTAGTCGGCGCAGTCCGTGGCGTTGATGAAGCCCTTGCCGGCGGCCTTGCGCATGTTGTCGGTGCGGACGGTCATGGTGCCGATCATGGCGGCGAACACCGGAAGGCACATCTCCACGGTGTCGATGGCGTCGAACACCGGCTCCTTGTCCTCCTGCATGTCCTTGTTGTAGGCCAGGGGCAGGCCCTTCATGACGGTCAGCAGGCTCATGAGGTCGCCGTATACCCGGCCCGTCTTGCCCCGGACCAATTCAGCCACGTCCGGGTTCTTCTTCTGGGGCATGATGCTGCTGCCGGTGGCATAGGCGTCGTCCAACTCGATGAACTTGAACTCCCAGCTGCACCAGAGGATGACTTCCTCGGAGAAGCGGGAGAGGTGCATCATCAAAATGGACAGGGCGGACATCAGCTCCAGGGCGTAGTCCCGGTCGGAAACGCCGTCCAGGGAGTTGCTCATGGGGGCGTCGAAGTCCAGCGCCTTTGCCGTCTGCCAGCGGTCGATGGGGTAGGTGGTGCCAGCCAATGCGCCGCTGCCCAGAGGGCATTCATTCAGCCGCTTGGCACAGTCCTCCAGCCGGGTCACGTCCCGGGAGAACATGCTGGCGTAGGCCATGAGGTGCTGGGCGAAGGAGATGGGCTGGGCCCGCTGCAGGTGGGTGTAGCCGGGCATGACGGCGCTCTGGTACTGCTTCGCCTGCTTGCAGAGGACCGTTTCCAGCTCCAGAAGCTGGCCCACGATGGTGGGAATTTGCTCCCGGACGTACATCCGGAAGTCCAGGGCCACCTGGTCGTTGCGGGAGCGGGCGGTGTGGAGCCGTTTTCCGGCGTCGCCGATGCGGGCGGTGAGGAGGGCCTCCACGTTCATGTGGATATCCTCGTTGTCGGCGGTGAATTCCACCTTTCCCGCCTCCACATCCTCCAGAATGGACTGCAATCCCTCCAGAATGGCGGCCACGTCCTCCATGGAGATGATGCCACAGGCCCCCAGCATCTTGGCGTGGGCCATGGAGCCGGTGATGTCCTCCCTGTACAGCCGCTGGTCGAAGCTGATGGAGGCGTTCAGTTCGTTTACCAAGTTGTCGGTTTCCTTCTGAAACCGGCCACCCCAAAGTTTCATAGATGTTGTCCTTTCACCACGAAGGCGGGGCGAAGAGGTTTTCTCCGTCCCGCTGCCGTGTGTTTCTTGTCATTTGTCAAGGGGCTTGCTCTGGTTTCGCCGCCTCAACGGCGAAATAAATTTCAATCATTTTCGGCAGGACATATGCCTGCCGAAAATACATTGACCCGTGCGCCCCTGGGGCGCACACACCAGTGAAGAACGCTTCACTGGTGGGGGGAATCTAAAGGGGGGACGAAGTCCCCTCTTTATTAAAGTTTCCCCTGCTCCCGCAGCGCCAGCACGGTATCGGGCAGACCCCACAGGTTGATGAAGCCGGTGGCGTTGGTCTGGTCGTAGCTGCTCTCGTTGA
>CAMCNO010000010.1 GCA_945876285.1 uncultured Clostridia bacterium
CGGAGTCCATGCAGGTGATCTGGCTCACCGCCAGGTTATGCCCGGCGATGTGGAACTCCTTGTAGTCGGTCTTCAGCATGGCGTCCACGGTCTTATCGTCGCCGCAGGTGGCTGAGAAGATGGCCTTGCCCAGATCCTCCAGGGATACGTTGGCGATACGGGCCATGCGGTTTGCCATGTCGATGTCCCGCTGGGTGCAGGTGGGGGACTTGAACATGACCGTGTCGGACACGATGGCGGCAGCCATCAGGCCCGCCATCTTCGCCGTGGGCATCAGGCCCTTTTCCTGGTACATTCCCGCCACGATGGTGGTAGTGCTGCCCACCGGCTCGTTGCGGACGTAAATGGGGTCCTTGGTCTCAATATCCGCCAGGCGGTGGTGGTCCACGATCTCCATGATCCGAGCCTGATCCAGGCCCGGCACAGACTGTGCCTTTTCGTTGTGGTCCATGAGTATGACCCGCTTGCGGCGGGGCCGCAGCAGATGGTAGCGGGACAGGGTGCCCACCACCCGCTCCTCCTCGTCCAGAATGGGATAGGAACGGAAGCGGCTCTCCAGGACTGTGTCCTGCACGTCGTCGATGTAGTCATCCAGGTGGAAGCAGACCATATCCCTGGTCTTGCAGATGCTGCTGATGGGCATGGCGTGCTGGATGAGCCGCACGGCCCGGTAAGCGTCAAAGGGCGTGGAGATGATGCAGGTCTTTTTCGCCATCTCGATGAACTCCTGGCTTACCTCCGCCTGACACACCAGCACGCAGTTCACCTCCAGCTCCAGCGCCCGGCGCAGCATCTCCGGCTGGTCGCCGCAGACCAGGATGACGTCCCGGTCAGAGAACATCAGGTTCTCCCGCCCGGCGGGCAGGGCGATGGTCACCGTGCCGGAGACCTCCTCCCACAGCTCACTTCCCTCGTTAAGGATCTGGCCCTCCAGCACGGACAGCAAATTGTACACCGGGATATTCTGGACCCGGGGGTTTCGGACAGAAGTCATATCGTAGTTCGCCACGTCACCGGCGGACAGCATTCCGTACAGGGTGCCGTCCTCGTTGGTCACAGGCATGGCGGAGACCCGATCCTTCTGCATAGCCTGCCAGGCCCGGCTGATGGTGGCGGAGGCGTCCAGGGTGGGCGGCGTATCGTAATCCAGGTCCCGCACCTGGTTGCGTACATCGGTGATGAGCATGGGCGCCTGGAAACCGAAGCGGTCCAGCACGCTCTGGGTCTCATCGCTGACCTGGCCCAGGCGGGCGGCCTTGTACTCCCGCTGCCCCAGGGCGTTCTTCAGCGCGGCGTAGGCCATGGCGGACACGATGGAGTCTGTGTCCGGATTGCGGTGGCCGGTGATATAAACTGTATCCATAGGCGTTTCTCCTTTGCGGTGGCTTTTTCATTCATATTATGCTTCGCCGGAGGTCCCTTTGTCAACGTCTCCTTCCGTTGGAAAAGCCCGCGAAAACGATTGCTTTCGCGGGCCTGCCGGAAATATTTTTACAGAATCAAAAGCTCCTTCGGCGCTTTCGTGATATCCAGATAGCCGTCCTCCGTCAGCAGAATGACGTCCTCGATGCGGACGCCCAGCTTCCCCGGCAGGTAGATGCCCGGCTCGGCGGAGATGACCGCCCCCGCGGGCAGAGGCTTGTCGTTCAGCGGAGAGGCGTTTGGCGCTTCGTGAATTTCAACGCCCACGCCATGACCGAAGCTGTGGCCGAAATAGTCTCCGTACCCGGCGGCGTCGATGACCGCCCGGGCGGCGCCGTCCACCTCCCGGCCGGTGACTCCCGCCTTGGCGGCGGCGATGCCGGCTTTCTGGGCGGACAGGACCGTGTTGTAGACCGCCTGCATCTCCTCGGTGGCAAAGCCCACCGCCACGGTGCGGGTCATATCGGAGCAATAGCCCTGATAGACGCAGCCGAAATCCATGGTGACGAACTCGCCCCGCTGAATGATCCGCTCCGACGGAACGCCGTGGGGGAGGCTGCCGTTGGGGCCGGACACCACGATGGGGTCAAAGGACATGTCCGACGCGCCGTAGTGGAGCATGAGATATTGCAGGCGGGCGGCGATCTCCTTTTCCGTGACGCCGGGCCGGATCTCCTCCAGGATGTCCGTCAGCGCCCGCTCCGCGATGCGCTGGGCAGCCACCATGGCCTCTATCTCCTCATCGTCCTTTACCATCCGCAGGTCCCACAGGAGCTGCGTTGCGGGCACAAGGTCGCAGGACAGGGCCTTGTGGTAGCGCTCGTAGTCCTGGACGGTCATGTAGGCGTCCTCAAAGCCCACCCGGCGGAGCTGCTCGTCCCCGACGACTTCCTGGATGAGGGCAGCATAGCCCCGCCCCCGGCCGATCTCCCGCAGTTGGGCGCCCTGCACATACCGGGCCGCGGCCTCCGTATACCGGGAGTCGGTAAAGTAGTAGGCCCGCTTCCGGGTCACCAAGGCCACGCCGTCAGTCCCGGCAGAGTGAAAGCCGGAACCGTAAAAGCGGTTGGCCTCCCCGGTCAGCAGGATGGCATCCAACCCATTGCTCTCCAGGCGGGCCGCAATTTTCTGAAAATGATTCACTGAAACATCCTTTCCTTACGCTTCGGCCTTTTCCACGGCAGCTTTCACAAAGCCGTAGAACAGAGGATGAGGCCGGTCCGGTCTGCTCTTGAACTCCGGATGGAACTGGGCGCCCACGAACCAGGGGTGGTCGGGGAGTTCCACGATCTCCACCAGGTGGCCGTTGGGAGACAGGCCCGCCAGGACCATGCCCGCGTCCTGCATGGCCTCCCGGTAGTCGTTGTTGAACTCAAAGCGGTGGCGGTGGCGCTCGGAGATCTCCGCCGCACCGTACAACTCCCGGCTGTGGGTACCCGCGGTCAGCACGCAGGGGTATTTGCCCAGCCGCATGGTGCCGCCCTTCTCTGTCACGTTCACCTGGTCGGGCATCAGGTCGATGACCGGGTGCTTCGTCGTCTCAGAGAACTCAGAGGAGGTGGCGTCCTCCCAGCCCAGAACGTGGCGGGCGAACTCAATGACCGCCATCTGCATACCCAGGCAGATGCCAAAGTAGGGGATCTTATTCTCCCGGGCGTACTTTACGGCGGAGATCATGCCCTCGATGCCCCGGTCGCCGAAGCCGCCGGGCACCAGGATACCGGTGCAGCCTGCCAGTTTTTCCGCCACATTGGCGTCATTCACATCCTCGGAATTGACCCATTCAATGTCCACGATGGCATCGTTGGCGGTACCGGCGTGGTTCAGCGACTCCACCACGGAGAGATAGGCGTCGTGGAGCTGGGTGTACTTGCCCACCAGGGCAATGCGTACCTTCTTGTGGGCGGCCTTCTCCCGCTTCACCATGGCGCTCCACTCCCGCAGATCCGGCTGGTGGGTGATGAGGCCCAGCTTACGGCAAACCACCTCGTCCAGGCCCTCCTTGGCCATCAGCAGAGGCACCTCGTACAGCGTCTCCGCCGTGGCGTTCTGGATGACGCAGTCCGGCTCCACGTTGCAGAACAGGGCGATCTTCTTTCGAATGTCCTCGGTGATGGGCGTGTCGCAGCGGCACACAAGGATATCCGGCTGGATGCCCAGGGACAGCAGCTCCTTGACGGAGTGCTGGGTGGGCTTGGACTTCAGCTCGCCGGAACCGGGGATCTGGACGATGAGGGGCACATGGATGAACACCACATCGCCGTGGGGCCGCTCGGACGCCACCTGGCGGATGGCCTCCAGGAAGGGCTGGCTCTCAATGTCGCCCACGGTACCGCCGATCTCACTGATGACTACGTCCACATCGTCGGAGGCCATGGCGTAGATGCGGCTCTTGATCTCATTGGTGATGTGGGGGATGATCTGGACGGTGGCGCCCAGGTAGTCGCCCCGGCGCTCCCGGTTCAGCACGGACCAGTAGATCTTGCCGGAGGAGACGGAGGAATTGCCGCTGAGGTCCTCATCCACGAAGCGCTCATAGTGGCCCAGGTCCAGGTCGGTCTCAGCGCCGTCCTCGGTGACGAACACCTCGCCGTGCTGGTAGGGGCTCATGGTGCCGGGGTCCACGTTGATATATGGGTCGAACTTCTGGTTGCGCACCCGGACGCCCCGCTGCTTCAGCAGCCGTCCCAGGGACGCCGCGCAGATGCCTTTGCCCAGGCCGGACACCACACCGCCGGTCACGAATACGAATTTTGTTGACATTCCTCTCACCTTACCTTTTCTATATGTTCCACACAACAGTTTTGCCGGAAATGGAATTTGTACGCGCAAAACGGACAAACCGGTTCCATTTTGAAAAACAAAAAACACCGCCGGACCATTTTTGCGGCTAAAAATCCCAGTCTCTTTCGGGACTTTCAGCTGCGATCCGCGGTGTCGCTCGTCTGTTCGATTGTCGCTTTGCGGCTCAGGCCGCAAACCGCCGCCTAAAAGCATACCAAAAAATACTTTTCCACTATAACACCCCGCTTTTCCGTTGTCAACGGGATATTTTTCCGCCGTTCAGATCCCTTTGCCGCATTTTACCAAAGGGCGGAAATTTCCTGTCTGTAAGCCTTTTTCTGCCTTATTTCACGCTTCCTCTGTATGTCCCATTGATTTTGCCCCGGTTATTTTGTAGAAAATGACGGTTGACTTTATCCCTTTAAAGCTATATACTGCAAAAGTACATTAACCGGACGGCAGAACGCTGACCTGCCCGGAATGAAGGAGATCATTGTGATGAAAAAGAAGTTACTTGCTTTTGCTCTGGCCGGTATGATGGTCCTGAGCCTGGCCGCCTGCGGCGGCGCCAAGGAAACCCCCGCCCCCGCTGAGACTCCCGCCAAGACCGAGGAGCCTGCTGCTCCCGCCGCTGAGACCTACAAGGTCGGCATCTGCCAGCTGGCCCCCCACCCCGCTCTGGACGCCGCAACCCAGGGCTTCATCGACGCTCTGAACGAGGCCCTGCCCGGCCAGGTGGAATTCGACAACCGGAACGCCGCCGGTGAAAGCGCCACCTGCGCCACCATTGTCAACGGCTTCGTGTCCGCCGATGTGGACCTGATCATGGCCAACGCCACCCCCGCCCTGCAGGCTGCCGTGGCCGCCACCAGCGACATCCCCGTCCTGGGCACCTCCGTCACCGAGTACGGCGTGGCCCTGGGCATCAAGGAATTTAACGGCACTGTGGGCACCAACGTGTCCGGCACCTCCGACCTAGCTCCTCTGGACCAGCAGGCCGCTATGGTGAAGGAATGGTTCCCCGAGGCCAAGACCGTTGGCCTGCTGTACTGCTCCGCCGAGGCCAACAGCCAGTATCAGGTGGACACTGTCCAGGCTGAGCTGGAGAAGCTGGGCCTGACCTGCACCCAGTATCCCTTCTCTGACACCAACGACATGGCTTCCGTGGCCCAGAGCGCCGTTGATAACAGCGACGTGCTGTATGTCCCCACCGACAACACCTGCGCCAATAACGCCGGTATCATCGACAACATCGCCCGTCCCTCCGGCGTGCCCATCATCGCCGGCGAGGAAGGCATCTGCGGCGGCTGCGGCGTGGCCACGTTGTCCATCAGCTACTATGACCTGGGCGTTGCCACCGGCAAGATGGCAGCCAAGATTCTGACCGGCGAGGCCGACGTCGCCTCCATGCCCATCGAGTACGCTCCCCAGTTCACCAAGAAGTACAACGAGACCATCTGCACCGATCTGGGCTTGACCGTTCCCGAGGGCTACGAGGCCATCGGCTAATTCCTGCGAAACAGCGCAAAAACAGGCAAAAATCAGCGGAAAAGGGCTTCCCTTTTCCGCTGATTCACGCTATACTAATGAAGTCTATTGACTTTTATCACCTGAACAGGGGGAACACGCAATCATGCTGAATTTCATCAACGCGCTGCCGGGCGCCATATCCCAGGGCCTGATCTGGGGCATCATGGCGATCGGCGTCTACATCACTTACAAAATTCTGGACATTGCCGACCTGACGGTGGACGGCTCCTTCTGCACCGGCGCCGCGGTGTTCGTGGTGCTGTATACCGGCGGGACCAACCTGTGGATCGCCATGCTGGCCTCCCTGCTGGCGGGTATGCTGGCAGGTCTGGTCACCGGTATCCTGCACACCTTCTGCGGCATCCCGGCCATTTTGTCCGGTATTCTGACCCAGTTGGGCCTGTGGTCCATCAACATGGCCATCATGGGCATGAAGGCCACCGTTGCCATCAATGTCTCCACGCCGGAGCTGCTGGACAAGCTGCTGGTCTCCCTTCGATTCGTGAAGGACGTGGCCAACGGCACTCGTCCCTTCTACCGTCATCCCATCCTGGTGGTGGGCATCTTTACCGCAATTCTGATTTTGGTCCTGTACTGGTTCTTCGGCACGGAGCTGGGCTGCTCCCTGCGGGCCACCGGCTCCAACCAGAACATGGCCCGTGCCCAGGGCATCAACACCGACTTCTGCAAGGTGCTGGGCCTGATGATCTCCAACGGTCTGGTGTCCCTGTCCGGCGCTCTGCTGGCTCAGTACAACAGCGCCAGCGAGATCAACATGGGCCGCGGCGCCATTGTCATCGGCCTGGCTGCTGTCATCATCGGCGAGGTGGGTTTCTCCAAGCTGTTCCACAACTTCGGTTTGAAGCTGCTCAGCGTTTCCATCGGCGCCATCATCTACTACATCGTCATCCAGGCAGTTCTGGCTATGGGCCTGAATCCCAACTACCTGAAGCTTCTGTCCGCCGTGGTGGTGGCCATCTTCCTGTCCATCCCCTACTGGAAAAACAAGTATATCCGCGCCAGCGTGAAAACCACAAAGGGGGTATCCACCAATGCTTGAAATCAAAGAGATCTGGAAGACCTTCAACGCCGGGACGGTCAACGAAAAGCAGGCCCTTCGGGGCGTCAGCCTGACCCTGAATGACGGCGACTTCTGCACCGTCATCGGCGGCAACGGCGCGGGTAAGTCCACCATGCTCAACGCCGTGGCGGGCACCTTCCCCGTGGACGCCGGCACCATCTCCATCGGCGGCACCGATGTGACCCACCTGCCGGAGTTCAAGCGGGCCAAATTCATCGGCCGCGTGTTTCAGGATCCCATGATGGGCACCGCTCCCACCATGCAAATCATTGAAAATCTGGCACTGGCGGCCCGCCGGGGCCAAAGCCGGGGCCTGAAGTGGGGTATCACCAAAGCGGAAAAGGAGCAGTATCAGGAGATGCTCCACGGCCTGGATCTGGGTCTGGAGGACCGCCTCACCAGCAAGGTGGGCCTGCTGTCCGGCGGCCAGCGCCAGGCGCTGACGCTGCTGATGGCCTCCCTGCAGAAGCCCAAGCTGCTGCTGCTGGACGAGCACACCGCCGCTCTGGATCCCAAGACCGCCGCCAAGGTCCTGGAGCTGTCTGACCGCATTGTGGCAGAAAACCACCTGACCACCATGATGGTCACCCACAACATGAAGGACGCCATCGCCCACGGCAACCGGCTCATCATGATGTATGACGGCCGCATCGTCATCGACGTCTCCGGCGAGGAGAAGAAGAAGCTGACCGTCCCCCAGCTGCTGGAGCTGTTCAGCAAGGTCAGCGGCTCTGATGAAGCTGACGACAAGCTGTTGCTTTCCTGAAAAGCACTTACGGCGGACAGGTCTCTCTGTCCGCCGTTCTCATTCTGACTGAGAGGAGATTTCCCCATGAAACTCGTTACCTATCTCTATGACGGCAAGGAGGCCGTGGGCGTCCTGAGCGAGGACGGCGTCGTTGTCCATCCCCTGCCCTTTGCTGACATGAACACCCTCATTGAAGCCCCCCGGGAGCAGCTGCTTGCCGCCGCGGAAGCGGCGCAGGACGCCCTGCCCCTGTCCGCCGTCACGCTACTGGCGCCCATCCCCCTGCCCCGTCAGGATATCATCTGCCTTGGCATGAACTACCGGGACCACCTGACCGAGGCGGCCAACTATGACAGCGCTTTCGCCAAGGAGCGGCCCGTCACCGTGTACTTTTCCAAGCGGGTCAGCCAGGCCGTGGCGCCGGAGGGCTTCATTGAGTGCCACGCTGGTCTTACAAAGCGGCTGGACTACGAGAATGAGCTGGCCGTCATCATCGGGAAGACCGTCCGGGACGTGAAGGCCGCCGACGCGGCGGACTATATCTTCGGCTACACCATCGTCAACGACGTGTCCGCCCGGGAGGTCCAGACCTCCCACAAGCAGTTCTACTTCGGCAAGAGTCTGGACGGCTTCACCCCCATGGGCCCCTGCATCACCACGGCGGACGAGATCGCCTTCCCCCCCGCGCTGACGCTGACCACCCGGGTCAACGGCGAGCTGCGGCAGAACTCCAACACGGAGCTGCTTCTCAACAGTATCGCCGAGATCATCGAGGAGCTGTCCTCCGGTATGACGCTGCTGCCGGGCACTATCATCGCCACCGGCACCCCCGCTGGCGTGGGCATGGGCTTCGACCCGCCCAAATTCCTGAAGCCCGGCGATGTAGTAGAGTGCTCCATTGAGGGCATCGGCACCCTGCGGAACACCGTGCGCTGACGAAAAAACACCCAGCGGCTGTCGCCGTTGGGTGTTTTCATATGCTCAATATCCGACGATCAGGCCCTTTTCCATGGCGTAGAAGGTAGTCAACCCCCGGCAGGAGATGATGTCCACGCTCTTTACCGGCAGGTCCTTCACGATCTGCTCCTTCAGCTTCAGAGCGCCCGCCAGGTTCTCACAGTGGGAGAGAACCACCTGGGCCCCGGCACAGTCCTTGCTGGCGCCCATCAGCTCCGTGATGGCCTTGTAGGTCTTGGCCTCTCCCCGGGCCTTGTCCGCCACATGGATGGTGCCCTGGGGCGTGGCGTCGGCGATGACATGAATGCCCAGACTGTGAAGCAGGGTGCCCACCAGGGGCCGCATCCGACCGTTTTTGATGAGGTTGTCGAAATTCTCCAGCGTGAAGCAGGTCCGCAGGGACGCCTGATACATCCGAAGCTGGTCGCAGATGGCCTCAAAATCCCCGGTGGTATCCGCCTCCATCAGCTCTTTGGCCTTGCGGATCAGCAGCACCATGGCTCCGGCGGTAGCCTTGGAGTCGATGATACAGACCTCCTTTTCCGGGTGCTCCTCCAGCACCATTTCTCGGCCCATGACGGCGGCGTTGTAGGTGCCGGAGAGATTGGAGGAGATGGTAAAGCAGACGGTCTTGTCGCCCTTTTCAAAGGCTCTCGCAAAAGCCGCAGGAGAGGGGCAGGCTGTGGAGGAAGCGGTCTTTTCCGCATCCATGGCCGCCAGCAGCTCCCGGGTATCCAGCGTGTCGTTATCAATAAACTCCCGAGGTCCCACCTGCAGCCGCAGGGGCACCGTCTCGAACAAAACCTTTTCACTGGCAAAGTCGCTGACACGCAGGTCGCAGCTGCTGTCGCTCACGATATTCCAAATCATATCTTTCTCCTTATAATCTGGTTTTGTATATCATATTTTTCTTATCATACTCCCAAACCGCCTGTTTGTCAACCGAAAAGGCGCCCTCTTGACATTTTTGCCGCCTGGTGCTATTCTCATATAGTTCTTTTCAAAACAGTTTTATAAAAAACTAACGGAGGATACTATGACGCTCAGCTACACCCGGCTGCTGCAATTTTACAAGCAGTTCGGGAAATTCTATGACCGGCAGTTTGGGGATTTTTCCGCCCGGACCGGTCTTTCCATGCGGGAGATCCACGTCCTGCTGTTTCTGGCCAACAACCCCGGCTATGACACCGCCCGGGACATCTCGGAGCTGCGGGGTCTCTCCAAATCCCAGGTCTCTCAGGCGGTGGAGCTGCTGGCGGCGGAGGGCTTCCTCCTGCGCACACCGGACGAAGCCGACCGCCGGGTGGTCCATCTGTCCATTACCCCGGCGGGCCTGCCCCTGGCCCGGGAGTGTCAGACCATTCAGGCTGCCTGCGGACAGCGCCTGCTGGCGGGGCTTTCGGAAGAACAGGTGTGGCAGCTCGCCCTGCTGCTGGGGACTGTGCTGGACAACGGCTCCCACCTGACTGAGGAGGAATCCATATGAAAGAAAAGAAAGCGGCGGACCTGGGCAGCGGCAAGGTGGGAAAGCTGCTGTTTTCCCTGGCCCTGCCCACCATCACGTCCCAGATCGTCAATATGCTCTATAACCTGGTGGACCGGGTCTACATCGGCCATATGCAGCCGGTGGACACCGTGGGCGCCCTGGCCCTTACCGGCGTGGGCGTATGCCTGCCGGTCATTCTGATCGTCTCCGCTTTTTCAGCGCTGATGGCTATGGGCGGCGCGCCCAGAGCCTCCATTCAGGAGGGGCGGGGCGACCTCCAGGGGGCGGAGCACATCATGGGCAACGCCTTTACCCTGCTGCTTTGCACCTCCCTGGTGCTGACGGTGGTGCTCCAGCTCTGCGCGGAGCCGCTGCTGCTGACCTTCGGCGCCAGTGAAAACACCATCGCCTACGCTCTGAGTTACCTGAAAATCTATTCCCTGGGCACCATCTGCGTGCAGATGACCCTGGGCATGAACGCCTATATCACCGCCCAGGGCTTCACCACCGTCAGCATGAAAACGGTGCTCATCGGCGCCATCCTGAACACCATTCTGGACCCCATCTTCATCTTTGTTCTGGGCCTGGGCGTCCGGGGTGCGGCGCTCGCCACCATTTTGTCCCAGGCAGTGTCGGCCCTGTGGGTGCTGCGGTTTCTCACCGGGTCCCGGACCAAGTGGAAGCTCCGCCGGGAGAATCTGAAGCCGGTGCCGTCGGTGTTCCTGCCCTGCCTGGCCCTGGGCCTGTCCCCCTTCATCATGCAGTCCACGGAGAGCCTCATCTCCGTCTGCTTCAACTCCTCCCTGCTGAAATACGGCGGCGACATTGCCGTGGGCGCTATGACGGTGCTCATCAGCATCATGCAGCTCGCCATGATGCCCCTCCAGGGCCTGACCCAAGGCGCCCAGCCCATCGTCAGCTACAACTACGGTGCCCGGAACGCCCAGCGGGTGCGGGAGGCCTTCCGCTGCCTGCTGCTGTCCTGCGTGACCTACTCCATGACCCTGTGGACGCTGGTGCAGCTCTTCCCCCGGGCCTTTGCCCTGATTTTCAACAACGACCCGGCGCTGGTGGAGTACGCCGCCTGGGCCCTGCGGGTCTACATGGCGACCACCGGCATCTTCGGCGTGCAGATTGCCTGCCAGCAGACCTTTATCGCCCTGGGCAACGCCAAGACCTCCCTGTTCCTGGCCATCCTGCGGAAGATCATCCTGCTGATCCCCCTGATCTTTATCCTGCCCCATTTCTTCACCAACAAGGTCTTCGCCGTGTTCCTGGCGGAGCCGGTGGCGGATGTGCTGGCGGTGACAACCACCGCCGTCATGTTTGCCCGGCAGTTCAAGCGGAGCATGGCGGAGCTGGAATAAATCCAATTGTCCCGCAAATACATGAGGCCCCTGCCGCAAAATGCGGCAGGGGCCTCAGTGTCTTTTCACACATTATTTGTCCTTGGGAAGAATGATATTCAGCAGCACTGCCATCAGCGTGGCGATGACCACCGGAGACTTGCCGAAAATCATGGTGACTGCCTCCGGGAACTGGTTCAGGGCCGCGCTGGCCTGGGAGATACCCACGCCCAGGGCGGCGGACAGGCCCACGATGGTGGTGTTCCGGGCCGTCAGCTCCTGGGAGGCAATGAGCTTCATGCCCGTCATGGCGATGGTGGAGAACACGGTAACGGTGGCACCACCCAGCACGCACTGGGGAATGGTGGTCAGCACCGCCGCAAACTTGGGCGACACGCCCGCCAGCAGCAGGAAGCCGCCCGCGAAGGCAAACACCGTCCGGTTCACCACCTTGTTGGTGGTGACGATGCCCACGTTCTGGGAGTAGGTAGCCGTGGGCAGGCCGCCGAACAGCGCCGCCAGGATATTGCTGGCGCCGTAGGCAATGATGCCGCCCTGAAGCTCGTTGTCCGTCGGCTCCCGATCCAGGCCGCCCACGGTAGTGGCGGTGAAATCGCCGATGGCCTGAATGGAGTTGATGGCAAACAGCAGGCCCACCGCGATGCAGCTTGCCGCATCAAAAGTGATGCCAAAATGCATCACCCGGGGCAGGGAGAACCAGGCCGCCTCGCCCACGTCGGCAAAGCTCACCATGCCGAAGCACAAGGCCACAATGTAGCCGAATACCATGCCCAGCAGGATGGAAGCCAGCTTACAGAAGCCCTTGCCGCGGTTGTTCAGCACCATGACCGCCGTCAGCGTCAGGGCCGCCACCAGCCAGTTTTGCCAGGAACCGTAGATCAGGGATTCCGGCAGGCCCTTGGCCGCCACGACCTGCGCCGTGTTGCCCGTGCCGCCGGCCATGTAGTTGATGGCGGTGGGATACAGGGAAAGGCCGATGGTGAACACCACCGTTCCGGTGATGACCGGCGGGAACAGCAGCCGTATCTTCTTCACGAAAACACCCACGATCATCGCCACGATGCCGCCCACCAGCATAGCGCCGGCAATGGCGGCCACTCCGCCGCCGGAGGCAGCGATGGCCTGCATACTGGGCACATAGGCGAAGCTGACGCCCAAAATCACCGGCAGACCGGAGCCGAACCGCTTTCCGATGGGAAACAGCTGGAGCAGCGTGGACACGGCGGACATCACCAGAGACGCCTGAATCAGCAGCACCCGATCCGCCTGGCTGAGGCCGATGGCCCCGGCGATAATGATGGGCGGCGTGACGCAGCCCACGATCATGGCGACCAGATGCTGCAGGGCCAGAGAGATGGACGTACCAATGGGGGGCGTGCCGTGAAACTGAAACAGAAGATTCTGCCGGGACTGTGAGGGTTCCATGGGAGGGGCCTCCTTGTTCAAAATAGGTTTACCTTTCTATAGTAACACAGGTTTCCACAAAATCAAACAAATTTTCTGTTTATCTCAAAAAAAGTTTGGTCGTTTTTTTGGTGCTTCTCACGAAAATAGCCCCTGTGCCGTTGGCACAGGGGCTATTTACCATATTCACAGTCCGGCCCGAACCTCGTTGATGGCCTTGACAGCCGCCTCGGAGCCGCTGCGGGGACACAGCTCAAAGGCGATCATCTGGTCGTAGCCGTGGTCGTACAGATCCTGCAGCACCGCCCGGTAGTTGATGCAGCCGGTGCCCGGCTCGCCCCGGCCAGGGGCATCCGCGATGTGGATGCAGCCGATGAGATCCTGGTACTTCCGCAGGGTCTCGATGATCTTGCCCTCGTTGAGATACATATGGTAGGCATCGTACAGGATTTTCACGTTAGGAGAATTCACCATGCGGATAATCTCCGCGGCGTCCTTGGTATACCGCAGAAAGTTGCCCAGGTGGTCTACCTCCACGTTCAGGGCCTCCAGGCAGAGGGTGACGCCCGCCGCTTCGGCCTCCGGCGCGATAGCCGCCAGGGAGCGGTACATGGCTATGGTCTTCTCGGCATCGCTGTACTGCGGGAACAGGTCGGCGGCGTACTTTTTCTCTCCGGCCATCAGCTCGTTGGAATGGACCGCCAGCAGCTTGCAGCCCACCTCCTGCGCCACTTTCAAAGAACGGCGCAGATAGGCCAGATATTCCCCGCCGTGGGCGGGGTCGCACAGGGAAATAGGGCCGTCGCCGCCCATGCAGGAAATTCCAAGACCGTGCCGGGCACACAGGGCTTTCAGCTCGTTCAAATCCTTAGATTCCCAGTCCCAGATCTCCACGTAGTCAAACCCATCCCGCTTGGCGGCGGCGAATCGCTCCGCGAAGGGGAGTTCTTTATAGATGACTTCAATATTCACGGAATATTTCATGGCTGTTCCCTCCGTTTTCGGGCCATGCCCTGTTTTTCTCATTCTAACATCTGCCCGGAAGATTGTCCAGAAAAAGCAGCCCGCCGAAAACGGTGAGCTGCTTCAAATCAGTCGGGCACCACAGGCACCGCGTCTTCCGGGATGGGGCAGGTGTAGCCCTCCGCCGTCTGCTTTTGGAACTCTGCTTTGGCGCTCTCCAGCAGCGCTGGGTCCGTCAGCAGGTCGATGGCGGCGGCTGCCAGCACCTTGCCCGCGTGGACGGCAGCCTTGCGGCCCAGGTCCGTGCCGCCGCAGGACACGTTTTGCCAGCTATGGCCGGGGCAGCCGTTGGGCCACGCCGCCACGTGAATTTGTCCCGTGGGGCACTGCCAGCTCACGTCCCCCACGTCGGTGGAACCAGGCTCAAAGGCAGGGCCCTGGTACAGGGGCGCCAGGAAGTCGTTCATAGCGCCGCCTATTCTTGCCCGCAGTTCCCGCACCTGGTCTGCCACATCTGCATCAAAGTCCGCGCCGATGCCGGGCAGAGCATCACTGCCGGGGTAAGTCTGGGACAAGGCGTCGGCAAAGGCCTTCTCCTCCGTTGTGTGGGCGGGGACACCCAGCGCCTCGAAGTTGCGGTACAGGACGGTCTCCAGGGTGTGGTTGGGCACGGTGTCTGCAAGGCCGTCGATGAACTGCTTTTCAAAGGTTGTACCGGTCATGAGCGCCGCGCCCCTGGCGATGTCGTCCACCCGCTTCTGCAGTTCCACCGCCTCGGCAACGTGGTTGGAACGGACCATGTACAGCACGCTGGCACGGGGCTGGACCACGTTGGGGCTGCGGCCGCCGGCGTCGGTAATGGCGTAGTGGATGCGGGCCTTGTCGCTCATGTGCTCCCGCAGGAACTGGATGCCGATGTTCATCAGCTCCACCGCGTCCAGGGCGCTGCGGCCCCGGTCCGGGTCGCCCGCGGCGTGAGCAGCGATGCCGGTAAATTTGTACTGGGTCTGGATGCAGGAGTTGGAGGAGCCAGTCACTACCTCATTTACATCCTTGGGGTGCCAGGTCAGAGCCGCGTCCAAATTGTACCACAGATTTTCCCGGGCCATAAACGCCTTGGCAGCACCGCCCTCCTCGCCGGGGCAGCCGTATAGCACCACAGTGCCGGAAGTCTTTGTCGCTTCCAGATATGCCTTCACGCCCAAGGCGGCAGCAAGAGAGCCCGCGCCCAGCAGGTTGTGTCCGCAGCCATGGCCGCAGCCGCCGGGGAGCACCTCCTCCCGTTCCAGGCTCCCGGCCTTCTGGGACAGGCCGGACAGGGCGTCATACTCCGCCAGGATGCCGATAACGGGCCGTCCGCTGCCGAAGCTGGCGGAAAAGGCGGTGGGAATGTTGCAGATGCCTCTTTCCACCGTAAAGCCCTCTTTTTCCAGGACCTCGCAATACTTGGCAGCGGACCTTTCCTCCTGAAGGGACAGTTCGGCATAGCCCCAAACGCTGTCCGCCACATCGGCAATGACCGCCGTCTTTTCCTCCACGGCGGCAATGGCCGCCTTCTTTTCTTTCGTCATAACGATACTCCCTTCTGACAGAAAAGGGCACGCACGGAAGTGCGTGCCCTTGAAAGATTAAAGAACTTTACTTAAAAAGTCTTGCAGCCGGGGATGCTGGGGATTGCCGAAAATGTCCTCCGGGCTGCCCTGCTCCAGCAGCTTTCCGTCCGCCATGAACAGAACCCGGTTGCCCACTTCCCGGGCGAAGCCCATCTCGTGGGTGACCACCACCATGGTCATGCCCTCCTGGGCCAAGCCCTTCATGACGTCCAGCACCTCGCCCACCATCTCGGGGTCCAGGGCGGAGGTAGGCTCGTCGAACAGCATGACCTCCGGTTCCATAGCCAGGGCCCGGACAATGGCCACACGCTGCTTCTGACCGCCGGAGAGCTGGATGGGATACGCCCCGGCACGGTCCTTCAGGCCTACCCGGTCCAGCAGGGCCAGGGCCTTTTCCTCGGCGGCTGCCTTGTCCACATGCTTGACCTGGATGGGGGCCAGGGTCATATTGTCCAGAATGGTCATGTGGGGGAACAGGTTAAAGTGCTGGAACACCATGCCCATCTTCTGACGGTGCTGGTCAATGTCCAGCTTCACCATTTTTCCCTCGGCGTTTTTCACCTTCTTCTTGGTGATGTCCACGCCGTCAAAGACGATGGAGCCGCCGGTGGGCTCCTCCAGCAGGTTCAGGCTGCGGAGGAAGGTGGACTTGCCGGAGCCGGAGGGGCCGATGACCACCATGACATCGCCCTTGTTGATATCCACGGTGACGCCGTCCAGAGCCTTGATGGCGCCCTTGTTATAGTATTTCTTCAGGTCGGTGACCTGGATGAGACTATCTCTTGTCGCCACGGCTCATTCTCCTTTCAAAGTAGGCAATGACCTTGCTGGTCGGGAAGCACAGGCAGAAGTAGATAGCCGTCGCCACCAGCAGAGGCTCGATGATGATGAATGTGGCGCCCTTCACCGCGTTGACGGCGGACATGATATCCTGCACGCCAATGGTGTATGTAATGGCGGATTCCTTGATGATGACCACGAACTCGTTGGCGATGGCGGGCAGGATGTTCTTTACCGCCTGAGGCAGGATGATGAACCGCAGGTTCTGCTTCTGAGTCAGGCCCAGGGAGCGGGCGGCCTCAGTCTGGCCGCCGTCCACAGACTGGAGGCCGGAGCGGATGATCTCGCACAGGTAAGCGCCGGAGTTCATGCCCAGGGCCACCACGCCGGGGAAGAAGCGGTTGAATTTAATAAAGCCGAACAACTGGAAGCTGGGCAGCTGAATGATGCCGAACACGCCGAAATAAATGATCATGACCTGCACCAGAACAGGAGTGGAGCGCAGGATCTCCACATAGGCGGTGGCAAGGAAGCTGAGAGGGTTGAATTTGCTGAGGGCCAGCAGAAAACCCTCCTCCTTCTGGTGGCCATCCTTATCCAGCCCCAGGGCCCGGAAGGGGCGGACATTGGACATCCGCATCAGAGCCAGGATCAGCGCCAGCACAAAGCCGATGACCACCGTAAACAGTGACAGCAGCACCGTGACCAGCAAGCCCTGCCAGAAGAGCTGCGCATAAGGGGCAATTTTGGAGAAATTCTCCAGCTGGATAAAATGATCCATAGGGACGTGCTCCTTTCAACGTGAATCGGAAAACAGGCCAATTCCTCCCCCCGTTTCTGGGGGGAGGAATCGGATAAAATTGCGCTTGCGGATTACTGCTGCACCTGGCCGTCAGCGTCCAGCAGGCCCTCGTACTTCTCGCCGGCGGCCAGCTCAGCGGCCTCGGCCACGAAGTTCTCCATGGAACCGTCGGACAGAGCGGCGTTGACAGCCTCGTTGACGGCAGCCAGCAGCGCCTCGTTGCCCTTGCTCACGCCGATAGCGGAGCCTTCGCTGTCATAGGGCACGTCCAGGACGATCTCCAGGTCGGGATAGTTCTTCTGATAGCTCTTGGCCACGTCGGTCTCGATGTAAGCGCCGTCCAGCTTGCCGGCCAGCAGCTCGGAGATGATGTCGGTGACCTTGGGCAGGGCGATGATGTCAGCGTCGGGGGAGTTGGTGTTGGCCAGATCCATCTGGATGGAGCCGGTCTGGGCGCCGATGGAATATTCAGCCTTGTTGGTCTCCTCCAGAGAGGTGAACTTGCCGGCGTTGGCCTTCACACACACGAAGGACTGACCGCCCATGTAGTACAGGTCGGAGAAATCCATGGCGTCAGCACGCTTGGGATCGGGAGACAGGCCAGCCATGCCCAAGTCCACGTTCTTGGTAGCCAGCTCAGTCAGGACACCGTCAAAGTCCATGGGGATGACTTCCAGCTCCAGGCCCAGGTAATCGGCGATGTACTGGGCCAGAGCCATGTCGAAGCCGGCCAGGGTGGGAGTGCCGTCGGCGCCGATGGCGTAGAACTCATAGGGGGCGAAGTCGGGGCTGGTAGCCACGGTCAGCTTGCCGGGGGTCACGGTGGTCAGCGCGGGAGCAGCAGGCTCCTCGGTCTTGGCGGGCTCCTCCGTCTTAGCGGGCTCTTCCTTCTTACCGCCGCAGGCGGCCAGAGACAGGACCATTGCCATGGTCAGCAGCAATGCAAACAGCTTTTTCATGATACAAAACTTCCTTTTCCAATCTTATTCTTCTCTCCCGGACGGGGAGAGCCGTATCTGTCCGGTGGGGGAGGAAAGGTTTTCCTCCCGCTGACAATGGATACCTTACCACGCACTGTATCCAATGTCAATACTTTTTCAAAAATAATGCATAAATATTTGTCCCAATTTTGTGAATTGCCGGAAAACGCCATAGAACTTCCTCTATTTTCTGGAATCTTTTGTGTATTTTGCCGCTGCCAGTCTGCATATTCGAATGAATATGCATTGTGCATTTGAATGAAAGGCCGCCCATCCATGCCGGTGGGCACGGGTGGGCGGTCATGATACACTCAGGATACCAGGAAATTGCCGACCGCAGGGTCGGCTTCCGCCAGTTCCGGGACAAATTCCGCAAACTGGCTGGCAGTGCTTACAGCCTGGGCCAAAGCCGGGACCTCCGCCGCATCGGCAGGGGCGTAAACGCGGTCCACCTTGGGGGCGATGTCGGCCAGCAGCAGTCCGGCGTTCTCGTCGGCCCCCTGGCTGATAACGGCTTGCGGCACCTCAATGGAGAGCATCACGCCGTAGGGCGCCAGCGCCGCCCGCATTTCTTCAAGAAAATCCGCCAGGTGGCCGCTCTTCTCCCCCTCACCGTAGTCGATCTTATTCAGCTTGCCTGCGGTGGGGTAGCTGACGTCGGTCAGCAAAATCTCGTCGAAGCCCAGCTCCGCTGCCTCTTTTGCCAGTCCGCACAGGTATTCCCTGGCGGCGGGCTTGGCGGGGTCCAGCCACTGGCTGTTGTTCCCGTCGTAGAAGATATAGCCGCCGGTGTTTTTCAGGCCCATGCCCTCCACATCCCGGTTGGCGGCCTTAGGGTCATGGAAGCAGCTCAGCCGGGCAATGGAGTGGCCTTCGGTGCTCTGGCTGTATGCGACCACCGCCGCCAGCGCCGCATCCGTTTCCCCCTCCTGGAATCGTACAGTTCCGGGTAAGGCGACGGTGCTGTTAAAATACACATTGCCCGCGGCGTCCTTCAGCGTCACAGCCGCCGTGTTACAGTCAAAGGATCCCTTCGCCTGGTCAAGGGAATGGGACCAGCTCTCTCTGGTCAAAGGAACCGGTGTGCAGAAGCCCCGCAGAGTCTGTGCCTTCACCGGCTCCTCGATGGTCAGATCCAACGGCGGTTCCGGGTGCTCCTCTACCGGCTCCTCCTGCCAGGGCAGCTCCATTTGGAGCGTCCCTTCCTCATCATAGACGATATAGCGGGACAGGGCCATGACGGCAACAGCTGCCAGGATCACAACGACCAGAAGTGCCATCAGAACAATGCGCCACCTGGGCGTCCGGCCCCGGTAGCTGTTGTAGCCCCTGGAATATGCCATTGTCCGTCATCCCCTTTCCGCTCAGGAGGATTCAGCCCTCCAGAGCCATCATCTTGTTGACACGGCGCTCGTGGCGGCCACCCTCGAACTCGGTGCTCAGGAATACCTCCACCATGCGCTCGGCCATGTTCTTGCCGGTGAAGCCGGCGCCGATGGCCATCATGTTGGCGTCATTGTGCTTGCGGGTCATCTCGGCCTGCAGGCAGTCGGCGCAGTGAGCGCAGCGGATGCCCTTGACCTTGTTGGCGGCAATGGAGATGCCGATGCCGGTGGTGCAGATGACAATGCCCTTGTCACACTTGCCATCCGCCACAGCCTTGGCAGCGGCGGCGCCGAAGTCGGGATAGTCACAGCTGTCCAGGTTGTAGCAGCCGAAGTCCTCGTACTCGTGGCCCAGCTTCTCCAGGACCTTGATGATGTGCTGCTTCAGCTCATAGCCGCCATGGTCACAGCCCAATGCGATTTTCATAGTTATTTTCCCCCTGTTTTTAAATTTGCGAACTCATTTTACACGGTTTTCCCGTAAAAATCAATCATAGTTCATGCCAAATCGGCTTCTGCTTTTCAAAGGTGCAGAAGCGGGTAAAGCCGCATTCCTTCAGCAGCGCCTGCCGCTCCCGGATGGCGCAGCCCACGAAGTCGGGGCTGTGGGCGTCGGTACCCAGGGTAATGATCTCTCCGCCCAGCCGCCGGTACATCCGCAGCCACTTTTCATCCGGCAGCGGGGTATTCCCCCGGTTGGTGTTCAGCTCGATGCCAAGGCCCTTGCCGATGAGGGTGCGAAGAATGTCTTCAATTTCGTCCTCAAAGCCGTCAAAGGTCAGGTGGAACCCACGGTTTTCGTTGAGATACCGCACCGGCAGGGTCAGGTGGCCCAGCACGCTGAACCGCCCCCACTCCGCCAGACGGCGCACCTGGCGGAGGTAATCCGCCATGCCCGCCCGGGCCTCGTTGTCATCCTTGGGGTCGAAATAATACAGATCCACACCGTTGAATTCCTCCGACAGCATGTGGACGGAGCCGATGACGAAGTCCAGCTCCGGCGCGTCGGCGATCATCTTCTCCGTATGGGCGAAGCTCCAGGGGGCGTCCCCCAGCTCCATGCCCAGCCGCAGCTGGATGCGGTCCCCCATGGCCTGCCGGGCGGTATGGTACTCCCGCTCCAGGGCGTCCCAGTCGTAGGGCTCCTGCCGCAGTCTCGTAGTGCCCCAGACGATGGGCTCCACATGGTCGGTAAAGCACAGCTCGTCAAGCCCCGCCGCAACAGCGGCCTCCGCCAAAGCGGTCATGGGAAAACGAGCATCCGGGGACATGCGGGAATGGTTGTGATAGTCAGCCAGGTACATAGGCTCCCTCACTTCTTGAATTTCTTGAAGAACTTCTTCCGCTCCTCGTAGTTGTTGTCGCCCATGGTATCGGCGAACTTTTTCAGAGCTTCCTTCTGTTCCTTGTTCAGGTTCTTGGGCGTCTCAATATAAACGGTGACGTACTGGTCGCCCCGGCCTCGCCCGTTGATGGAGGGGATGCCCTTGCCCTTCAGGCGGAAGGTGGTGCCGGACTGGGTGCCCTCCGGCAGGTCGTACTTGACCTTGCCGTCGATGGTGGGGATCTCCAGCTCCGCGCCCAGGACCGCCTGGGCAAAGGTGATGGGCGCCTCGCACAGGACGCTGGTGCCCTCCCGGCGGAACAGCTCGTGGGGCCGGATGGTAATGGTAATGAGCAAGTCGCCTGCCGGGCCGCCGTTCTTGCCCGCGTGGCCCTGACCCCGGATGGAGATGGTCTGGCCGTTGTCGATGCCCGCGGGGATGCTGGCCTGGATGGTCTTGCGCTTGCGTACCACGCCGGTGCCGTGGCAGTCCTTGCAGGGCTGGTGAATGATCTTGCCCTTGCCGCCGCACTTGGGGCAGGGGGAGCTGGTGGCGAACACGCCCATGGGTGTCTGGCGGCGGACCTGAACCTGGCCGCTGCCGTGGCAGTCCGGGCAGATCTCCGGTGTGGTGCCGGGGGCGCAGCCGTTGCCGTGGCAGGTGCCGCACTCCTCCATCCGGTCCACCACGACCTCCTTCTCACAGCCGAAGGCCGCCTCCTCAAAGCTGATGGCAATGGACTGGCGGATGCTCTCGCCCCGCTGGGGGGCGTTGGGATTGGTGCGCCGTCCGCCGCCGAAGCCGCCGCCGAAGAAGCTGCCGAAAATGTCGCCCAGGTCGCCGAAATCGAAGCTCCCGTCAAACCCGGCTCCGGCGCCGAAGTTGGGATCCACGCCCGCGTGGCCGTACTGGTCGTACCGGGCCTTCTTGTTGGTGTCGGACAGCACTTCGTAGGCCTCGTTGACCTCCTTGAACTTCTCCTCGGCCTCCTTATCGCCGGGGTTCAGGTCGGGGTGGTACTTCCGGGCCATTTTCTTATATGCTTTTTTGATCTCGTCCTCGGAAGCGCCCTTGGCAATTCCCAGGACTTCATAATAATCTCGCTTATCTGCCATATTGAAAACTCCTCGTAATCCGAAACGCCGTATCAGGGACAGGCTCCAACGCGCTGTCCCTGATACGTTTTATAGAGAGGGGGCTTACTTGTTCTTGTCGTCCTCGTCGACCACCTTGTAGTCGGCGTCGTAATACTGGCCGCCCTGGGCGCCGGCGTCGGGGCCGGGCTGAGCGCCAGCCTGGGCATCCTGGGGATTGGCCTGCTGGTACAGCTTCTCGCTGACGGCGTAGAACGCCTGGGTCAGCTCGTCGGTGGCGGCCTTGATGGCGGCGGTATCCTGGCCCTTCAGGGTCTCCTTCAGCTTGTCGATACCGGCCTGGACTTTGCTCTTGTCGTCGGCGGGGATCTTGTCGCCCATCTCGGAGAGGGTCTTCTCGCTCTGGTAGACCATCTGGTCGGCCTGGTTGCGAACCTCGACCTCCTCCTTCATCTTGGCGTCCTGGGCGGCATACTGCTCGGCTTCCTTAACAGCCTTCTCAATATCCTCCTTGCTCATGTTGGAGGAGGAGGTGATGGTGATGTGCTGCTCCTTGCCGGTGCCCAGGTCCTTGGCGGAGACGTTGACGATGCCGTTGGCGTCGATGTCGAAGGTGACCTCGATCTGAGGCACACCGCGGCGAGCGGGAGCGATGCCGTCCAGGTGGAAGCGGCCCAGGGACTTGTTGGCGGCGGCCATCTCACGCTCACCCTGCAGCACGTTGACCTCCACGGAGGTCTGGTTGTCGGCGGCGGTGGAGAAGATCTGGCTCTTCTTCACGGGGATGGTGGTGTTGCGGTCGATCAGCTTGGTGCACACGCCGCCCATGGTCTCAATGCCCAGGGACAGGGGGGTGACGTCCAGCAGCAGCAGGCCCTTGACGTCGCCGGTCAGCACGCCGGCCTGCAGGGCAGCGCCCATGGCCACGCACTCGTCGGGGTTGATGCCCTTGAAGGGCTCGTTGCCGGTAAAGTTCTTCACAGCCTCCTGCACAGCGGGGATACGGCTGGAACCGCCCACCAGCAGGACCTTGCTCAGGTCGGAGGGACGCAGGCCGGCATCGGACATGGCCTGACGCACAGGGCCCATGGTGGCATCCACCAGATGAGCGGTCAGCTCATTGAACTTGGCCCGGGTCAGAGTAACATCCAGGTGCTTGGGGCCGGTAGCGTCCGCGGTGATATAAGGCAGGTTGATGTTGGAGGTGGTGACGCCGGACAGTTCGATCTTGGCCTTCTCAGCGGCCTCCTTCAGGCGCTGCATAGCCACCTTGTCGGTGGACAGGTCCACGCCGTCGGTGCGCTTGAACTCATTGACCAGATACTTCATGACGCACTCGTCGAAGTCGTCGCCGCCCAGACGGTTGTTGCCGGCGGTGGCCAGAACCTCGATGACGCCGTCGTCGATCTCCAGGATGGAGACGTCGAAGGTGCCGCCGCCCAGGTCGTAGACCATGATCTTCTGGCTCTGCTCCTTATCCACACCGTAGGCCAGAGCGGCGGCGGTGGGCTCGTTGATGATACGCTTCACGTCCAGGCCCGCGATCTTGCCGGCATCCTTGGTGGCCTGACGCTGGGAGTCGGTGAAGTAAGCGGGGACGGTGATGACCGCCTCGGTGACGGTCTGGCCCAGATAGGCCTCGGCGTCGGCTTTCAGCTTCTGCAGGATCATAGCGCTGATCTCCTGGGGGGTGTAGGCCTTACCGTCGATGGTGACCTTGTGGTCGGAGCCCATCTCACGCTTGATGGAAGCGATGGTGCGGTCGGGGTTGGTGATAGCCTGGCGCTTAGCCACCTGGCCCACCATGCGCTCGCCGGTCTTGGAAAATGCCACGACAGAAGGGGTGGTGCGGTTGCCTTCCGCGTTGGCGATGACCACTGCCTCGCCGCCTTCCATGACGGCTACGCAGGAGTTGGTAGTACCCAGATCAATACCGATTACCTTAGACATAACAAATTCCTCCTAAATATATCGAAAAGTTTATTTTTGAATCCGAAATCAGTTTGCTACCTGCACGATGGCGTGCCGGATGACCTTGCCGTTCAATTCGAAGCCCGCCTGGAATACCTGGGCCACCTCATTCTCGCCGAAGTTCTCGTCGTCGATGTGCATGACGGCGTTCATCTTCTCCGGATCAAAGGGTTTTCCCGCGGCCTCGATCTCCGTGACGCCCAGCTTCGCCAGAATGTCCTTGACCTGCTGGAAGATCATCTCCAGGCCCTTCTTGTGGGGAGAGTCGTCTCCGCCCTCGCTGGCGGCGGCCCGCTCCAGGTTATCGTACACTGCCAGGAACTCCTTGATGGTGTCCGCCTTGGCGTCCTGGTAGATGTTTTCCTTTTCCTTTGTGGTGCGCTTGCGGTAGTTTTCGTACTCGGCCGTCTGCCGCACGAACTGGTCCTTCACGGATTCCAGCTGCTTGGCAGCCAGCTCCATCTGCTCCACCTGTTCCCGGGTGAAGGTGTAGCCCTTCTCCTTTTTCTTCTTGCCCTTGGTGGCCTTTTCGGCGGTCTGTTCCGCCGCCTCCGTCTGGGGAGCGTCCTCCTTGGGTTCCGTCTGGACCTCGGGAGTCTCCTCCACAGGCTGCTTCGTCTCCTCGCTCATTCCTTCGTATCCTCCTTCGGGGGTAATTCCTGTTTTCCGAACAGCCGCGTCAGTCCCTCGGCAAAGCCGGAGAGCCGTGCGGCCACTGTGGCGTAATCCATGCGGGTGGGGCCCACCACGCCGATGAGGCCCCGCATATCGTCGCCGATATCATAGCTGGCGACCACCACGCTGGTGTCCTTCAGCGCATCACTGACGTTTTCCGGGCCGATCAGGATTTTCAGCCGGTCTTCCTCCGGCATGGGGAGGTTCTCCTTGCTGTCGGCCAAAAAACTCATCAGCTCGTGGGCCTTGTCGGCATCCCGGAACTCCGGCAGCTTCAAAAGCTGGTTGGCTCCGGCGGTGATGATCTCCCGGTGGCTTGCCTCCTCCAGTGCGTCCACCGCGTAGCCCACGGTCTGGGACAGCAGCAGGAACAACTGGGGCGGCACCTGTTCGGCCACATCCATGAGCCGCTGGTTCATCTCCTCCGTAGAGATGCCGGTGAAGTGACTGTTCAGCACGCCCACCAGGGTCGGAAGCTGTTCCAGATCCACCTTCAGCTGCAGCTTCAGCAGTTGGCTCTTCACCCGGCTGTTGCTCATCATCATGACCACGATGCAGCTTCGCTCATCCACCGGCAGCAGGTCGAACCGGCGGGCGGTCATCCGCTTCTTTCCGGCGGCGGCAACATAGGCGGGGTAATTCACAAAGGACGATATCGCCCTGCCCGCCTGGGAGATCACCCGGTCCAGCTCCTCCATCTTAATGTGGAGAGACTGGTTAATCTTCTCCGTCTCCGCGATGGACAGCTTCTGCTGCTCCATCAGCTCGTTGACGTACAGCCGGTAGCCCTTGGGCGAGGGGATACGGCCCGCCGAGGTGTGGGGCTGTTCCAGATACCCCAGGTCCACCAGGTCGGCCAGCTCGTTGCGGATGGTGGCGGAGCTGACGCTGCCGCCCATCCGGGCGGCGATGGCCTTGGAGCCCACCGGCTCGGCGGAGCGGATGTAATCCTCCACGACCACCTTCAGTATTTGCCGTTTTCGTTCTGTCAGTTCCACGACCGCACCTCTGGTCCCGCTTCCGGGTCTTACAAGTGGTTTAGCACTCGCTTTCCCGGAGTGCTAAAGGCAGTGTACCACCATGGGAAATCATTGTCAATGGATGGATGATAAACAATTTGTGAACAAAGGGGGACAATTTTTTGAACAGCTCCCCGCAAGAAAAAAACCGCCCCTTTCGGGGCGGCTTTCCAGACATTTCAGCGAATTTTTGTGGGGAGGCTCCGGTCGATCAGACCCGTCCGCCGCAGCACAGGCAGCAGGGCGCCGATCAGCACCACCAGCAGCAGCGTCTGGACAGGCAGCATAATGAGGTTTTTCAGCGCGCTGGCGGAGGCTGTCACATACCACGCCTTGCCGGTGAGGATGGCCATCCACAACGCGCCCAGCACCACGTTCTGGATGTTGGTCAGCAGCTTTGCCAGGAACACTCTGCCGATGGTGACCTTCGCCCGGTAGAAAAACAGCGCATAGGTCAGCACACCCAGCATGGTGGTCAGGGTGTAGCCGGGGAAGAAGGGATACCCGCCGCCTCCGGTGAGGGAGAAGCTGAGGATGTCCTCAGCAAAGCCGAACAGCAACCCCAGCACAGGGCCGCACACCAGGGCGCAGACGGACCGGGCCAGAAAGCCCCAGGTGATCTTGGCGCCGCCGAACAGGGGCACGGAGGGGATGCGGCTGAGCACCACGCACATGGCGATCATCAGCGCCGCGAAGATCAGCTTCCGCAGGTCCTTCAGTTCCCGGGCGGCGGAACGCCAATAGTCGGCGGAAAAGGGATGTAGATACATAAAAAATCCTCCTTCTGTGTTTCGGCAGTCCGTTTCCGGAGCGCCGCACAGAGGAGGGGGATCAACCGCGCCTTCATGCGGCAGCGGGATGCGGAACACACACTGCAGGAGGAAGGCTATCCTTCTCTCCTTTTCGTCCGGAAAACAACTCCCCGTTTTTCCGGCACTGGTCACGTGTGTTCCTACTCTGCCTCAAATTGCTATTATCATAGCCCTTCCTATACAGAAAAGCAATACAAAAAGTTCCCCAAATCTCTCGATTTGGGGAACTTTTTTCAGTAAAACTTACTGAGCGGAAGCAGCGGCTTCCTCGGCGGCCTTCTTGGCGGCAGCGGCCTTCTCGGCCTGAGCCTTCTTGATGGCCTTGTACTTCTCCTTCTCCTCGGCGGTAGCCACGGGAAGGATGGCGTCGCGGGGGCAGACCTTGGTGCAGAGCTTGCAGCCCACGCACTTCTCATAGTCGATAACAGCCACGCCGTTCTCCACATGGATGGCGTCCTTCTTGCACTCCTTCTGGCACAGGCCGCAGCCGATGCAGGAGTTGGCGCAGACGCTCATGGCGGCCTTGCCCTTCTCCTGGTTGGCGCAGGCCACATGGACCTTCTTGGAGACGGGGACGGAGGTGATCAGGTGGCGGGGGCAGGCGTTGGCGCAGGCCATGCAGGCGGTGCACTTGTCGGGGTCCACCACGGCGGCCCCATTGGGACCGATGGACATGGCGCCGAACTGGCAGGCAGCCACGCAGGAGCCGAAGCCCAGGCAGCCGAAGCTGCACTCCAGGGGGCCGGCAGCCACCTTGGTGGCGGACAGGCAGTCATGGACACCCACATAGTCGAAGCGCTTCTTGGCGTTCACGCCGCCGTTGCAGCGGACGAAGGCCACCTGACGCTCGCCGGTAGGAGCGGCCTGACCCATGATCTCAGCGATGGCGGCAGCGTTCTCAGCGCCGGCAGGAGCGCAGGCATTGATGGGAGCGTCACCGGCCAGGATGGCGGCAGCGCAGCCGGCGCAGCCGGGATAGCCGCAGCCGCCGCAGTTGGCGCCGGCCAGATGGCTCAGGATCGCTTCCTCGCGGGGGTCCTTCTTGACCTCGAAAATCTTGGAGGCGACAGCCAGGACCAGGCCGAACACAGCGCCCAGCACGCCCAGCACAACGATAGCAGCAATAATATTACCCATTTCAGTTGCCTCCTTACCAGATCTTCAGGCCGGAGAAGCCCATGAAGGCCAGGGCCATCAGGCCGGCGGTGACCAGCGCGATGGGGAAGCCCTCGAAGGACTTGGGATAGTCGGCGAAGACCAGACGCTCCCGGATGCTGGCGAACAGCACGATGGCCAGCAGGAAGCCCAGACCGCCGGTGATGCCGTAGACCACGGAAGAGATGAAGTTGTAGTTGTTCTGGATGTTCAGCAGAGCGACGCCCAGCACCGCGCAGTTGGTGGTGATCAGGGGCAGGTACACGCCCAGAGCGGTGTACAGGGAGGGCATGGACTTCTGCAGGAACATCTCAATGAACTGGACCAGAGAGGCAATGACCAGGATGAAGGCCACGGTCTGCATATAGCCCAGGTCGAAGGGGATCAGGATGAAGGTGTTGACCAGCCAGGTGATGGCGGAGGCCAGGCCCATGACGAAGGTCACGGCCATGCCCATGCCCACAGCGGTGTCAACCTTCTTGGAAACGCCCAGGAAGGGGCAGATGCCCAGGAACTGGGAGAAGATGAAGTTGTTCGCCAGAATGGCGCCCAGCGTGATCGCCAGGAGTTCGTAGATTTGATCCATTTCTTTCTCTCCTCCTTATTTCTTATTTCTGGACAGCGCCCACTGCATGGCGGCGATGAGGCAACCCAGCACCAGGAAGCCGCCCACAGGCAGGGTCAGCACGCCGATGGGGAACTGCTCGGGGATGATGCGGAAGCCAGCCAGCGTACCGGCGCCCAGCAGCTCACGGATGAAGCACATGGCCAGCAGAACCAGCGTGTAGCCGATGCCCTGGCAGATGCCGTCCACGAAGGAGGCCGCGATGCCGTTCTTGTAGGAGAAGGACTCCGCGCGGCCCAGGATGATGCAGTTCACCACGATCAGCGGGATGAACACGCCCAGGGACTCGGCGATGGCCGGGACGAAGGCCTGCAGCAGCAGGTCCACGCAGGTGACGAAGCCCGCGATGACCACGATGAACATGGCGATACGGATCTTGTCGGGCACGATCTTACGGATGGCGGAAATGACCACGTTAGAGGCGGTCAGGATGATGAGCACGGACACGCCCATGCCCAGGCCGTTCATGATGGAGGTGGTGATGGCCATGGTGGAGCACATACCCAGGACCTGCACCAGAACGGGGTTGTTGGTAATCAGACCTTCTTTTAACTGTTTGCCGAAGTTCATATTAGTTGCTCCCCCTTTCTCAGCCGATCACGCCGGCCACGGCCAGCGCGGCGTTGACGCCGGTGGTGACGCCCTTGGAGGACACGGTAGCGCCGGAGATGGCGTCCACATTGGTGCCCACATTCAGGGGAGCGTCAGCGGCGGTCTTGCCCTCGAACTGGTCCAGCACGCCCACGCCCTTGGCGGTGGGCTGGTTGGTCATGACCTTGGAGCCGATGCCGGAGGTCTCGGAGTTCTTGACAATGGAAACACCGCTGACAGCGCCCTCGGTGTCCACGCCGACCATCATTTCGATGTTGCCCTGAGAACCGGAGGCCACGATCTTCAGCGCGTAACCGATGGTGCTGCCGCCGGCCTGGGCCTCATAGGCCTCGGTGACGGTGGCGCCGGCGCCGGAAGCGGCGGCGGTCATATCCTCGGTCAGCTCCATGGCAACGGGAGAGCCCTCCAGCTCGGGCAGGACCTTCTGGATGGCCTCGGCGGTCTTCTTCTCATTGGCTGCGGTGATGTTGGGCAGGGTCAGCTTGTTGACGAAGCCCAGCAGGCCTGCCACGACCACGCAGGTCACCAGCAGGGTCACGGCCAGCTTGGCGATATACTTGGGGTCCATATTGACCTTTTCCTTGGTCTTCACTTCGTTACTCATTTCGCAGCCGCCTCCTTCTTATCGGATTTCACGACGCCGAAACGAGTGGGCTTCGTGTACTTGTCGATGAGGGCCACCAGCAGGTTCATCACCATGATGGAATAGCAGACGCCCTCGTTATAGGAGCCGAAGTAGCGGATCAGCACGGTGAACAGGCCGCAGCCGATGCCGAAGATGAGCTGGCCCTTCTTGGTGACGGGAGAGGTGGCGTAGTCGGTGGCCATGAAGAAGGCGCCCAGGAACAGACCGCCGCCGAAGACGCTGTACAGCATCCACTCCACGCCGGAGCCCTGCTTGGGGAACAGGAAGGTCAGGACAGCCACAGTGGCGATGTAGGACACGGGGGTCTGCCAGTTGATGACCTTGCGCCAGATGAGGTAAGCGCCGCCGATGAGCAGAGCCAGGGCGGAGACCTCACCCAGGGAGCCGGGGATCTGGCCGATGAACATATTGCCCACGTTGTAGGTGCCGGTGAGAGCGGCGAAGTCGCCGGTCTTCATGACAGCCAGCGGGGTGGCGGTGGTGACAACGTCAGCCATGGAGCCGATGATGGGGGCCTTGCCGGCGGCGGGATCCACCCAGCTGGTCATGGTGCCGGCATAGCTCGCCAGCAGCACGGCACGGCCGGCCAGGGCGGGGTTCAGGAAGTTCTTGCCGATGCCGCCGAAGAGCTGCTTGACGACGATGATGGCGAAGAAGTCGCCGATGAGGATCATCCAGTAGGGCATCTGCACAGGGCAGACGAAAGCCAGCAGCATACCGGTGACGACGCAGCTCAGATCACCGATGGACTGGGGCTTCTTCATCAGCTTGCGGTACAGCCACTCCCAGAAAATGCAGCCCACCACAGACACGGCGGTCAGGGTCAGGGCCCGCAGGCCGAAGTTGAAAATAGCGAACGCCAGAGCAGGCAGCATGGCGATGATGACGTCCAGCATGATGGAACGGGTGGTCTCACTGCCGCGGATGTGAGGATTGGAAGTGGCAATGAGCTTCAGATTCTTGTAATCAGTCATTTGTTCACAGCCTCCTTCTTCTCTTCCGCGGCCTTCTTGGCCTCAGCGGCGGCCTTGTCGGCAGCCATCTTGTTCTTGACCAGCTGCTTGCCGGTCTTGAACATATGGGTCAGGTGCATACGGGCGGGGCAGGTGTAAGAGCAGGCGCCGCACTCCATGCAGTCCATGATGTGGGCCTCGTTCAGCTCATCCACCATGCCCTTCTCGGCGTACTGGTACATGAACAGAGGCTCCAGGTGCACGGGGCAGGCAGCCACGCACTTGCCGCAGCGGATGCACTGAGGATGCTCGACGGTCTGCTCCTCTTTCTCACAGAAGGCCAGGATGGCGCCAGTGCCCTTGGCAACGGGGATGTCGGCGGTGTACTGGGCCATACCCATCATGGGGCCGCCGGCAATGAGCTTGTAGGTGCCGTCCTTCACGCCGCCGCAGGCGTCCAGCAGGCAGCTCACAGGGGTGCCGATGGGGCACTCGATGTTCTTGGGCTCGATGATGCCGGAGCCGGACACGGTGACGATCTTGCGCACCACGGGCATACCCTCGGTGATGGCGCGGAAGATGGCGCAGGTGGTGTTGATGTTGAACACGGCGCAGCCGATGTTGCTGGGCAGGCCGCCGGGAGGCACCTGCTTGCCGGTGATGGCCTGGCAGAGCTGCTTCTCACCGCCCTGGGGGTAACGGCAGCGCAAGGCTTCCACCACTACGGGGGCCTTCTTCTCGGCAATGACCTTGTTCATGGCGTCAATACCGTTGCGCTTGTTGTCCTCGACGCCGATGACGACCTTGTCCACGCCGAACATCCTGGCCAGATATGTAGCGCCGCCGATGATCTCCTCGGGACGCTCCAGCATAGTGCGGTGGTCGCCGGTGATGTAGGGCTCGCACTCGGCGCCGTTGATGATCACGGTGTCCACCTTGCCGATACCGCCGGAGATCTTGACGTGAGTGGGGAAGGTAGCGCCGCCCATACCGACGATACCTGCATTCTTGACGATCTCCACCATCTCATCAACGGTGAGGGCGTCAGGATTTGCGGGAGCCTGGACCTCTTCGCTGAGCTCGTCCTGGAAATCGTTCTCGATGATCACGGATGTCATGTTGCCGCCCATGGAATAGGGGCGGGGCTCCACAGCCTTGACCGTACCGGAAACGCTGGCGTGGATCGGGGCGCCCAAACCGCGGAACTCACCGATCTTCTGACCAACCTTCACATGGTCGCCAACCTTGACAAGCGGCGTGCACGGTGCACCGAAGTGCATCGACATGGGGATGACCACCTCTGCCGGGGGTGCCAGCTGTTCGATGGCCTTTTCATTGGTCGCGGCTTTCATGTCATGGGGATGAACGCCGCCAAAGAACGCTTGTGCCATTGTCTTCACCTCATTTTTACTCCTGATAGCGTCCGAAGCGCGGACAGTCCAGTCCATGCAGGAACAGAACCCAGCGCTCTGGCGATACTACCACATACTGCGTTTTATTCTACACCTGAACTTTAAAAATGTCCAGTCTATGAACGACATTTTTTGGAGGAATCCGGCCAAGTTTTTGCAATTGCCTCACACTTTTGGACATTTTACCAGCATTTGTGAAGAAGCAGACCATTTCCGGTATCCCGTCTTGTCAATTCCGCCGAAACATGATAGACTAAGATACTCATTTCGCCGGCCCGTCCGGCAAATCCAAACACATACGGAGGAACCGACCCACTATGACGGCTGAACTCATTGACAGAAAAAAGTTAAAGGAGGAAGTGGGGGAACTGCTTTCCGGCGCCCAGGTCTCCCCCAGGGCCATGACGGCGCTGTATACCGGGCTGCTGCTGGTCATGAACCTGGTCTGCGCCTTTACCGGCGAAGGCATCCTGTCCACGTTTATCTCCATTTTGACCTCCCTGCTGTCCGTTTTGCTGGGCGCGGGCTTTGCCATGTACTGCATGGCGATCCGCCGGGGCGAGCGGGCGGAGTACCTGACGCTGTTCGACGGGTTCTCCTTCGTGGGAAAGCTGATCGCCCTGACCATCGTCACCTATGCGTTCATCTGGCTGTGGTCCATGCTGTTCGTCATCCCCGGCATCGTCGCCGCCTACCGCTACCGCTTCGCGACGTATAACCTGTACGAAAATCCGGGCATCAGCATCATGGAGGCCCTGGATATGAGCAAGCGGCAGACCATGGGCTACAAGGGCCAGATCTTCGCCCTGGACCTGAGCTACATCGGCTGGACCCTACTGGCCTCCCTGCCCGCCATGGTGGAGATGGGCATGATGTACTACGCCATGTTCTCCTCCTATTATGACTATATGACCGGCGCCATTTCGGTCATGCCCACGGATTTCACAGCCTCCGTCATCCTGCCCGCCTGGCTGTGGACACTGATCTGCGGCCTGTGGAGCATGGCGGTGTCCCTGTTTTACCTGCCCCATTTCCAGTGCGTGGAGCTGGGCTATTTTGAGACCGCCAAGCGCACCTCCGGCGTAGGGCTGAGCGCGGAGCCGCCTGCCATCGGCGCGGGGCGCGGCGCAGGCCCCGACGGCCTGGGCGGCCTGTAACTCCCTCCTGAAACGCACAAATCCCCGGCGGGTTTCAGAACCCGCCGGGGATTTTCGCATACTTCTTATACTAATTTTCAATAAAACGATTTCATCGTTTTATTGCACCGCAGAATGCGGCGCAAGCGGCAAAGCCGCTGAAAATGTTGTTCAATACGATCTTCACCGCCGCAGGCGGCACGGCGTGAAACGCCGTAATAAAAACATTTTCAAATGTTTTTATTGAAGAATCGTATTACAGGTTGGGGAACTGCTTGCGGACGTAGCCGCTCTTTTTCAGCACCAGCGCCAGCAGGGTGGACGCTGCCAGGCCGAAGGCCGCCTGCATCAGGTTGCTGGGGATGCCCGCAAGGCCCGCGGCCAGATTGCCCGCCAGGAAGCCGTCGAACAGGCAGTAGCCCACCACCATGATGGCCTCCGCCGCCACGCCGCAGACCAGCAGCGCCCAGTCCTTCTTCTGCAGGGCACGGTACAGCAGAGCGACGGTCACGCCCATCAGGGCCTTGATGACCAGCGTGGCAGGGACGTAAATACCGTAGCCGCCCAGAAGATCCGCCAGAGCGGGGCCCACGCCGCCGGCAATGGCGCCGTAGACAGGTCCCAGCAGATAGGCGCCCAGCAGCACCACCGTGTCGCCCAGGTTCATGTACCCGCCGGTGGGAGACGGAACCATCAGCACTGTGGTGGCCACATAGCCCAGCGCGATGAACAATCCGGTCATCACCAGCAGCTTTGTCCGCTCATGGACAGTGGTTTCCTGTTTCTGAATTGTTTTTTCCATTTCCGTGATCTCCTTCCATGTGTTTCTCGATATTGCCATCATAGGCCGAATGTGATATGATTGAAATATCCAAAACATGACTTTTATATAAGGTCAGGGAGGAATTGATATGCTGACCTATTCCATGGAGGACAGGGGCAGCCTGCCCCTGTATGAATACCTGTACCGCTGCATCCGCCGGGACATCCTCAGCGGCGCCCTGGCGGCGGGAGAGCGGCTGCCCTCCAAGCGGACGCTGGCGGAGCACCTGCGATTGTCCGTCATCACCGTGGAGGGTGCCTATGCCCAGCTTGAGGCAGAGGGCTACGTCTACGCCAAGCCCAAGCAGGGCTTTTTCGTCTGCCCGGTACAGCAGACGCCGGAGCCGCCCCGGCCCGCCGCCATCCCCACCGAGAAGCCCGCTCCGGTGTGGAAAGTGGACTTGCGGAGCAACCAGGCGGACGGTTCCCGCTTCCCCGCCGCCACCTGGGCCCGGCTGACCCGGCAGGTGCTGTCTGAAGGCAGCTTCCTCACCTCTGTTCCCCACCAGGGCCTCTATGCCCTGCGCCAAGCCATTGCCGATGACCTGCATGCCTTCAAGGGCATGTCCGTCTCACCGGAGCAGATCGTTATCGGCGCCGGCGCGGAATACCTCTATATGCTGCTGGCCCAGCTTCTGGGGCCTAAGACCGTGGTGGCCGTGGAAGACCCGGGCTACCCCAAGATCCGCCAGGTCTACGGCAAGTGCGGCGCCGTCTGCCGGCCCATTCCCCTGGACCGACAGGGCATGGATCCTGCCGTCCTGGCAGCCTCCGGCGCCACCGCCGCCCACCTCTCCCCCAACCACCACTACCCCACCGGCACCATCACCACCATCGGCCGCCGCCAGGCCCTTCTGCAATGGGCAGAGGAACGAGAGGCCACCATCATTGAGGACGACTACGACAGCGAATTCCGCTTCGCGGGCCGCCCCATCCCCGCCCTCCAGAGCATCGACACCCACGGCCGGGTGGTGTACATGAACACCTTCTCCCAGACGATTTCGCCCTCCATGCGCATGGGCTTCATGGTGCTGCCGCCCCAGCTTCTGGAGCGCTACCGCCGGGAGCTGGGCTTTTACGCCTGCACCGTCCCGGTGCTGGAGCAGCACGTTCTGGCCCGGTTCCTGTCCGGCGGCTACTACGAGCAGCACCTCTCCCGGATGCGGAAGGAGTACCGGGCCCGGCGGGACGCGGTGCTGGCGGCATTCCAGGCCAGCCCCTTCGCCGGCCGCGTCACCTTTTCCGAGCAGGGCGCAGGGCTCCACTTCCTGCTGCGGCTGGACACCTCCCTGGACGACGAAACCCTCCGCCAAAAGGCGGAGGGCCTGGGAGTGCGCCTGGCTTTTCTGTCGGAGTACGCCGCCGTGCCCCGGGAGGAGCACGCCCACACCCTGGTGGTGAATTACGGCGGACTGGAGCCGGAGCGGCTGGCGGATACCACCGCCCTGCTGACGGAGGTCTTTTCCGAATGATGCAAAACAGCGCCCCTGCGGGCGCTGTTTTATGTTCAAATCAGTCCCCGGTCCCGGGCAAGGGCCTCCACGCTGCGGTCATAGGTGGCTTCCGCCTCCGGGGAGAAAAAGCAGCCGGGCACGCCCTCTCCGTGGTCCCGGTGATGGGCCACACATTCGCAGCATTTGCCGTGGCGGGGGCAGTTGTAGGTGCAGGGGCAGGGCCGGGTATTGTCGCAGGCCATAGCGGATTCCTCCTTTATGTATGTGTATCGCCAGTATACCAGACTTCTGCGAAAATAGAAAGAGCGGCATTGCCGCTCTTTCCGCTTTTACAGGTTTTTGTCCAGCACGGAGATGAACGCGTCCGGGGGCATCACGCCCACCTTCCGGTCGAACTCCCGGCCATTTTTCAGGAACACCACGGTGGGAATGCTCATCACGCCGAAGCGGGCCGCCAGGTCCGGCTCCTCGTCCACATTTACCTTGGCCACCAGGGCCTTTCCGTCGTACTGCTCCGCCAGCGCCTCCACCAGGGGGGAGAGCATCTTGCAGGGGCCGCACCAGGAGGCCCAGAAGTCCACCATCGCCAGAGGAGCCGCCTCCACAGCGGCGTCAAATTCCGCAGTTGTCAAATGCTTGAGTGCCATGTTGTCATTCTCCTTTATATTTTAATTTGTGAACTCACTTGTTTTTCCGCGCCAGCGCCGCGGCGTAAGCCGCCGCGCTCTGTCCCGCCGCCAGGCCCTCGCCTGCGGCCTTGGACACCTGCAAGGGCCCGCCGTTACAGTCGCCCGCAGCAAACAGGCCCGGCAGGTTAGTCGCCATCTTCCCGTCTACCACCACATGGCCGTTTTCCACAGCCAGTCCCGGAAACACATCCGTGGGCGCCATGGTGGGCCGCAGCAGGAACACGCCCTCTACCGGCACCGTCTCCCCGCCGCAGGTCACGGATTCCACCCGGTCCCCGCCGGAAATCACGCAGTCCTTGGGCCTGTCAAAGTAGGTGACGGAGCAGCCGATGCCCGCCAGAAAATCCGCCTCATGATGGGCGGAATCGCTGTATCCCAGCACAGCCACAGGCTTGTTCCGGTACAGCATCCCGTCGCAGGTGGCACAGTAGCTGACGCCCCTGCCCAGGAATTCCGCCTCTCCGGGGAATTTCTTCCCCCGGTCGATACCAGCCGCCAGAATAACAGCCGGGGCGTTCTCCATGTCGCTGTCCACACTGACATACCAAGTATCTCCCATGTGGACGGCATTCAATACCTTTCCCTGCCGGAATTCCGCGCCCGCATCCTCCGCGTGGCGGCGCATGGCCGTCAGCAGCTCTGCGCCGGACACGCCGGGCAGGCCGATGTAGTTGTCCACCCGTTCCGCCCGCCACAGGGGATTTTCCTCCAGGGGATTGGACACCACCAGGACGCTCCGTCCCCGGGCGCGGACGTTCAGCGCTGCGGATAAGCCCGCCGGGCCTCCGCCGATGACCAGTACATCATGGGCCATTTCCATCCCCTCCTCATTCGTATGATGACATGATAGTATCATACAAGCGTTTTTCTGTAAATAGGTGTTGTCTTTGCAACAGTGCAAAAATTTCAGTCCCTTGGTTGCTTTTGACACAGGAGTTTGATACACTGTTGGCAGCGCAAAAGAGGAGCCGGCGGACTGCTCCACCGGCTCCTTATTCAAAAAAGCGGCGGTGCCATGCCCAGGGGGGCGGACGCTGCGCGGAAACAGTTGACCGGGGGCATCCGGGCCGCTTGCAACATCCTATGCCGCGCCGTTTCCGGCCGCCACCGGGGCTGTCCGGCCCGTCCGGCAGCCGCCGCGGGAAAACAGACAGAAATGAGGGATTTCCATGATCAAAATCGCACCTTCCATTCTCTCCGCTGATTTTGCCAATCTGGAGCGGGACATCCACCGCATTGCCGACGCCGACTACGTCCATGTGGACGTGATGGACGGCGTGTTCGTCCCCAACATCTCCATCGGCCTGCCCGTCCTCCAGTCCATCCGCAAGGTGACGGACATGTTCCTGGACGTCCACCTGATGATCGTGGAGCCGGTCCGCTATGTAGAGCGGTTCTGCGACGCGGGCGCCGACCTGGTGACGGTCCACGTGGAGTCCGATACGGAGGAGAACATCCACGATGCCATTGACAAGATCCACGCCAAGGGCAAGAAGGCCGGCATCGTGCTCAAGCCCGCCACTCCCGCCGAGGCGGTGCTGCCCTATCTGGAAAAGGTAGAGCTGATTTTGGTGATGACTGTGGAGCCGGGCTTCGGCGGCCAGAAGTTCATGGCCGATATGATGCCCAAAGTGACGGCCATCCGCAAGCTCATTGACGAGAAGAACCCCGCCTGCGAGCTGGAGGTGGACGGCGGCGTGGCCCCCGACACCTGCAAAACTTGCATTGAAGCCGGCGCCAACGTGCTGGTGGCGGGCAGCGCCGTGTACAAGGCCCCCGACATCCCCGCCCGCATCGCGGAGCTGAGAGGGTAAGCCATGTCTGAACTGAAAAAGCTGCCCCATGTGGCTCTGGGCGTGTATCCCACGCCCCTTTACAAGCTGGAGAACATCAGCGCCAAATACGGCCGGAACATCTGGGTCAAGCGGGACGACCTGTGCGGTGTGGCGCTGGGCGGCAACAAGGTCCGCAAGCTGGAATACCTGCTGGCGGAGGCCAAGGCCGAAGGGTGCGACACGGTATTCACCACAGGCGGCGCCCAGTCCAACCACGCCATGCTGACGGCGGCCTGCGCCGCCCGGCTGGGCATGAAGTGCATCCTCATTCTGAAAAAACGGGGCGTGACAGAGCGTCTGGGCAACCTCATTCTGGACGACATCTACGGCGCCGACGTCCGCTTCATGGACACTGACAGCTACGGCGACATCTATGACGAGATGGACCGCGTCGATACCGAGCTGGCAAAAGAAGGCCGCAGGTGCTTCCACATCCCCGTGGGCGGTTCCACACCTCTGGGCGCCGTGGGCTACACGAACTGCGTCCGGGAAATTGCCGAACAACTCCCGAAGCATGGCGCTGAGGTGAGCTACATTGTCTCCGCCACCGGCTCCGGCGGCACCACCGCCGGACTGCTGCTGGGCGCCCGGCTGTACCTGCCCCACACCAAGGTCACCGGCATGGGCGTGGATACCGACCCCTTCGAGGACATCGTCCCCGACCTGGCCGCCGGAGCGGCGGAGCTGCTGGGCTGCGGACTTGAACGCCTCCCCGGCGATTTCCGCATGGTGTACCATGTGGGCCAGGGCTACGCCATCCCCAACCCGGAGGACACCCCGTACATCGAAGAGCTGGCCCGGCTGGAGGGCATCCTGCTGGACCCCGTCTACACCGGCAAGGCCTGGAGCGGAATGCTGAAGCTGCTGCAGGAGGGCAATTTCGACGGCGACGGCGACATCGTGTTCGTCCACACCGGCGGCGCGGCGGCGCTGTTTGCCATGGACTTGGCTTAAAGAGGGGACTTCGTCCCCCCTTTCCCTGCAAGGGGGACGCCGCATCCGTAAAGCAGCAAAGCTGCTAACGGCTGCGCAGTAGATTCCCCCTCACCAGTGACGCCGCGTCACTGGTGTGTGCGCCCCCAGGGCGCACAGGTCGGGGTATTTTCGCCACGTACACGCCGCGGCGAAAATAATTGAAATTCATTTGTTTGCTGCGCAAACAAATTAAAGGAGCATCCCTGTTATGGAATACTTTCCCGCGCCCTTGGAAAAACTGGTGGAGCAATTTGCCCGGCTGCCAGGTATCGGCGGCAAGTCCGCCCAGCGGCTGGCTTTCTATGTGCTGGGTCTTCCTGAGGAGGAGGCACAGGAATTCGCCGACGCCATTCTGGACGCCAAGCACTCCGTCACCTGCTGCCCGGTATGCCAGAATTTCACCGCCGGAGGGCTGTGCCCCATCTGCGCCTCCCCCAAGCGGGACAGCTCCACCATCTGCGTGGTGGCGGATCCCCGGGACGTGGCGGCCATTGAGCGGAGCCGGGAATTTAACGGCCAGTATCATGTGCTCCACGGCGTTATCTCCCCCCTGAACCATGTGGGTCCGGATGATTTGTCCATCAAGTCCCTGGTGGAACGGGTTGCCAAGGGCGGTGTCCAGGAGGTCATCATGGCCACCAACCCGGACACCGAGGGCGAGGCCACCGCCATGTATATCGCCCGATTGTTGAAGCCTTTTGAGGTTCGGGTCACCCGCCTGGCCTACGGCATTCCCGTGGGCGGCCATCTGGAATTTGCCGACGATGCCACACTGATGCGGGCGCTGGAGGGACGAAGGGATATTTAAAAAGAACGAGGAGAGCGGTTGCTCTCCTCGTTTTTTATCACACCAGATTATACAAAACCTTCGCCATCTGACCTCGGGTAATATTGTCGTTTGGCTTGAAGCTGCCATCGGGGTAGCCGCCGAGAATACCCTGAGCCGCCATGGTCTGGATATAGAACGTGGCGTAAGCGGGAATTTTCCCGGCATCCGTAAAGGTCAGCTCCACCGTGGCGTAGCCCTTCTCCTGGGTGCGGCCGATCATGGCGGCCGCCTGGGCGCGGGTCAGGGGGCTGTTGGGGTTGAAGTACAGCTTCCCGTCTTTGCCTGCGGAGCCGTTGATGACGCCCTCGGTATACAGCGCCTTGACAGCAGGAACGGCATATTCCTCGATCTTATCCGCGTCCACAAAGGGCAGCTCCACGTCTGCGTACTTGCTCTCCTCCAGTCCCAGATAACGGAACAGCATCACGGAGAACTGTGCCCGGGTGATGTTCTGGTTGGGGCGGAAGGTGCCGTCGGAATAACCGTTGGTGACGCCGCAGTCATACAGGAACTCCACATAATCAGCGCCCCAGTGACCCTTGGTATCGGTGAACGCGGGCTGGTAATCCTCGGCCACGGGCACGTCATAGGAAGCCCGGCCGATGTTGCCGGAGGCGTCCTTGGCGGTGACGGTGACGCGGTGAGGGCGTCCATCGGAAATGAGAGAGGTGGACAGGGCGCCGGTCTCGGCGTTATAAGTGAAGTCCTGCTTCTGGCCGTCCCAGGTCACGGAAACGGCGGACTGGGGCAGCACTCCGTCCACATCGTCGGAGATGGTAGCAATGAGCCGCCCGTTCTCCTGGTCCAGGGAGGTGGTCACGGTGGGCGACATCTGGTCCAGGCTGCCGTAGGCCGCCGTAAACTGGTCCAGATAAATGGTGCCGCTTGTGCCGGGCAGATAGGCGGTCTCGCCGTTTTCATCCACATAGGCGGGGCCGTGGACATACAATCCGGTGATGGCGGTGGTACCCGCCGGCATGGCGCTGAGAATGGGCATCCAGCCGGTGAAGTCCAGCGTCACCTGGTCCGTCTTGGATACATTCCCGCTGCCATCCACAGTGCGCAGGCCCAGCTCACTGCCGCTGCCGTCGCCGTAGACCCAGAAGCTCACCATGGGTGCGCTGGCGGGGAATGCGTAATTCACAGGCACCTCCGCGAAGCCATCGACAGCGTCATAGACCAGCTTGCCGGAGGCTCTCCCGTAGCGCACATACTCCATGTTCTGGTTGCGGGAGATGCTGGCGGTGCCGCTCTCCTGGGTGGTAAAGGCCGTCTCGAAATCCTGCACGGTACTGTATGCCACCTTGGAAACGGTCACGTTGATGGACGCGCTCTGCCCACCGGCGGAGACGGTGATGGTGCCGGTGCCAGGCTTTTCAGCATAGAAAATGCCTCCGGTATCTCCCACGCTGATGCCGCCGATGTCTCCCTCCACTGTCCAGCTAAAAAGCGCCTGGTCCGCCTTCAGCGGCAAATGGCTGTACACCGCCGAGGCAGTCAGCGTCGTGGTGCTGCCGGGAGAAACAGTCAGCTCTTGCAGCGCCGTGCCGCCGCTGCTGCGGATGGACACAGAATCCGGCGTCCTGATGGCGTGGACGGTAGTCTCGCCCTGCTTGCCGCTGCTCTCGGCGGTGACGGTGATGTCGCCGCCCCGGCTGGGGGTGGTCAGCACATTGCCGTCCAGCTCGCCGTCGCTGGCCCACAGGTCATAGCGTTTCTCCATGGGGATGAAGTTGGTGTCCACGGCGGCGGCGGAGATGTTCACCTTGCTGCCCGCCAGGACATAGTCGTAATCCGCGCTGACATAGAAATGGCTCAGCTTGCCGGAGGGCTCGTTGTCCGCCACCAGGAAAATATGGTTGGACACCGCCCGCTCGCTGCCCTCGGAGGGCGTGTTGACGGTCTTGGCCGCCGTCTCGTCCGGCTCGGTGATGGAGAGGGTGGTGGAGCCGCCGCCGTCCAGGCACAGGGCGGTGACGCAGCCCAGCTCAATGAGCCGTGCCGCCACCTGGCTCATGGTGGCGCCGATGGAGTGGCCGGACTTCCGGCCGTCGATGGTGTAGAACACCAGGGAGCCGTCGGCCCGCTGGCCCACGGCGGTGCGGGGCGCCGCCCCGGCCTGGAGGCCGGAGACCACGGCGCCGTTCTCCACCAGGGAGTACAGGGCGCCCACGGCGTAATCCACATCGTTCCACGCCTCATCGGCGGCGGTCACGTCCAGGGTGAGTTCCGCCCCCACAGGCACGTTCCGCAGGGCGTCCACATGGTATGCGTCGGACAGCAGGTTCACGGACAGCACCACCTGCCCCTCCCGGATGGCCGTGGCGGCGGAGGCCTCCACCACCTGCTCCACCCGCAGCGTCAGTGTGCCGCCGATGGACAGCTCGCCATCCTCGATAGAGCAGACTACATCGATGCCCGGCTCCGTGTTGCCGGTGGTATGGCGGTCATTGAAGTCGTAGGTATAGAGGTAGATGCCGCCGGAGGAGACCCGGGCCTTGTTGACGCCGCTGAGCTGGCGGACCACCTGCAGGGAGGCTCCGGCGCTGTCCAGTGCCTGATAGCCCAGGTCGGCGACGACCTTGACGCCGGGTTTGCCCAGAACGGCGGTGCCGTCGGCGCGGAAGCCCACGGCGTAATAGCCCGCGTCGCTGCTGCGGAGCTGGCCCTCCGTCACCACGATGCCGATGGGCAGGCCGGTGCCGGTGTTGTAGAAGTCGCCGTTGATACCGGCCACCACACGGCAGCCCTGGTCCTCCAACGTCTTGGCCATGGCGGAGACCTTGCTTCTGTCCGTCAGCACGCTGCCGAAGGTGACGATGGGCGTCACGTCCTTGTTGGGCGTATAGGTAATGAGGTTCTCCGTGCGGAGGTCGGAATAGGTACTGCTCCAGAACACGTTGGTGGAAAGCTGGGTCTGTTCGTTCAAAAGCGTATCCCGGCTAGTCAGGTCGCTGCCCAGCGCCTCCGACGCGGCGGCAGGCGCCGCCAGCGCCGCGGCCAGGGACAGCGTCAGCAGCAGGGAAAGGGTCTTGCGCAGAAAATGTTTCATGTGTTCCTCCAAAGTCCGTGGGTGTGGTCTACATAACGCCTATACCATAGCACATTCCCGTTTTAAAGTAAATGTCAATTTGTAAACAAAAATCCTCCAGTTTCGCCGGGTCTTTCCTGTACCGGGTCAAGTGCCTTGATACCGATTAAGACGTTGCCGGAAACAAGAAAGTTTCTCTCCGGGAAAAAATTCTTGGAGGACTGCGGATTTTGGAGTACAATGGGGAAAACCAAAACCAAGGAGGGCCCGCCATGACCATCACCATCGACACCACCCGCTGCATCGGCTGCGGCATGTGCGCCTACGCCGCGCCCCAGGTTTTCCAGGTCGTTGGAAAGTATTCCACCGTCATCTCCCAGCCGGAGGGCCGCCGGGACCCCAAAGTCTCCAACGCCGAAAACGGCTGCCCCGTCAATGCCATTTCTGTCATCTGCTGACCCCGGGAAGAGAACAGTGACAGCAAAAAAGGTGGACCGCTTTCGCGGTCCACCTTTTTGCTTATTGTGTCCAGGGGACGTCAGTCCCCCCTGGAAGTTCTCAGCACTTCTCCACGACGACAGCGGTACCCATGCCGCCGCCGATGCAGAGGGTAGCCAGGCCCTTCTTGGCCTCGGGGCGCTTCATCATCTCGTGCACCAGGGTGACGATGATACGGGCGCCGGAAGCACCAACGGGATGGCCCAGGGAGATGGCGCCGCCGTTGACGTTGACCTTGCTCATGTCGAAGCCCAGCTCACGGGCCACGGCGATGGACTGGGCAGCGAAAGCCTCGTTGGCCTCGACCAGGTCGATATCGTCGATGGTCACGCCGGCCTTGGCCATGGCAGCGCGGGAAGCGGGAACGGGGCCGACGCCCATGATCTTGGGATCAACACCGCCCTGGCCCCAGCCGATCAGCTTGACCATGGGCTTCAGGCCGTACTTCTCAACAGCCTCGCCGGAAGCCAGCACGATGGCGGCAGCGCCGTCGTTGATGCCGGAGGCGTTGGCAGCGGTAACGCGCTGGGTGCCCTTGTCGTCAGCGTCCTTGCAGCCGGTGGGCTCGAAGGTGTGAACGACCTCGGGGTTGGGGGACTCGGGACCGACGGGGAAGGCGCCGCGCAGCTTGGCGATACCCTCAGCGGTGACACCGGCCTTGGGGAACTCGTCCTTCTTGAACTCCACCATGTCCTTCTTGACCTTGATCATCACGGGGACGATCTCGTCGTCGAACTTGCCGGCAGCCTGAGCAGCCTCGGTCTTCTGCTGGGAAGCGGCGGCGAACTCGTCCTGCTCCTTGCGGGTGATGCCCCAGATGTCGTTGATGTTCTCGGCGGTGGTGCCCATGTGATAGTTGTTATAGGCGTCCCACAGGCCGTCCTTGATCATGGTGTCCACCAGCTTCTTGTCGCCCATGCGGGCGCCCCAGCGGGCGTCCATCGAGGCGTAGGGAGCGGCGCTCATGTTCTCGGTACCGCCGCAGACGACGATGTCGCAGTCACCGGCCAGGATGGAGCGGGCGCCCTCGATGACGGACTTCATGCCGGAGCCGCAGACCATGCCCACGGTGTAAGCGGGAACGGAGTAGGGGATGCCGGCCTTGATGGAGACCTGGCGGGCCACGTTCTGGCCGAGGCCGGCGGTCAGGATGCAGCCGAACATCAGCTCGTCAACCTGCTCGGGCTTCACGCCGGCGCGGTTCAGAGCTTCCTTGACGACAACAGCGCCCAGGTCGGCAGCGGGAGTGTTCTTCAGAGAACCGCCAAAGGAGCCGATAGCAGTACGGCAGCAGTTCACGATGTACAGGTCTTTCATAGTGTTCCTCCGTTTTATTATAATATAGGTTGGCGGTCCATTCCCGCCTTGGATCACAGAGCGAGGGGGATTGTCAAACTCTTGACATGATTGTCAATTTTTTGGCAATGCCGTACAGTTTCTTACCTCACGAAAATGATTATAGTTGCTTTTCCATGCCGCGTCAATGGGAAACTACTGTCCTTCCCGAATTTTGTTAAAATGCTTCCAGTTTTCGTCAAGGTGACGAAAACTATCTTCCTCTTTCCCGACAGTCACGGTTCACTCCTGCGTTTTTTTCACCCGAAGTGCCTCCAGCTTCTTGTAAAACGATGCCGCGTCCAGTTGTTCATAGGCCTGGGACAGTGTGGTCTTCGCACCGGCGGCAGCCTCCTGCAAACGGCTGTCAAAATACTCCTCCGCGATCTCCGCGGTTTCCGGGGCCAACCGGCGGAGAATGGAAAAGCCCTCGTCGGACTCCAGAATTCCCGAGCACTGCCCCACCTCCAGGGTCTCAGCGGCCTCCTCCAGCTCCCTGGAAAACTGCCCGTCTCCCGGCAGGATGGTCCGTGGCCCGGCCTTGTCATCTCCGGCCTTTGCCAGCGTGTCAAAGACCGCCTCCTGGTCCTCCGCGCCGTTGAGCTTCGCAAATGCTTCCGCCGCCCTTTCCCGGGCGGCGTTCCGGTCCTCCCCAGCGGCGACGAGAATACGGTCCACGGTGATGCGCCCGTCCTCCGCGGCAAAGGCGTCCATTGCCTCTTTCGCAGGAGCCAGCGCGCTGTCCGGCTGGTCCGCCAGGGCACACAGCTTCGCGTACAAGGCCCCGACTTCGTTCAGCTCCAGCGCCCGCTCCCGGTCCAGTCCCAGGTCCGCCAGCTTCTCAAGATAGCCCTGTTCTCCGGTCCGCTGCTCCCAGTCATCCCCGGCAACCTGCCGTTCCTGTTCAGAAAGCTGGCAGCCGTACCGCTCCGCCCAGTTTTCCACGGTGGCGTACAGCGCGGTGTCCGCCAGGGCCTGGTCCTTGGCGTAATCCGCCAGCGTGCCGCCGTCCAGCGGCGCCTGCCAGTCCAGAACGGCCCCGGCGTCCCGGTAGCGCTCCGCCACCCGGTCACAGGTGTAGGCCAGCCAGTAGAGATACCGCCAGGAGGGCACCTCCCTGCCGTCCACAGTCAGCAGGATCTCCTCCTCGTCCAGTCCCGAAGCCTGTCCCAAAATGCCGCCCGATTCCGCAGGCGCGGCGCAGGCGGACAGGCACAGGCACATCAGCAGCACGGCCATCGCTTTTTTCATCCTTCACGCACCTCCCGTCCCACTATGGATATGCAGGGAGATGCGCGGCTATGTCCTTGAGTTTTTGATGCGAAGCATAAAAATTCGTCGCAAGCGATATAACGCTTGCGACGAAATGGAACGCGCGAACACTTTCGAGGCATAGGCTTTCAGGTCTGAACTCAAAACCAACCGCGAACCCAGCGGAGCACCCGCAAGGGGTACGCCGCATCCGTAAGGCGGCAAAGCCGCCAACGGCTGCGCAGCGAATCCGGTTCGGAAGCGAAGAAATTCCCTGTCCGGCTAAGAAGCCTCGCCGCAAGGCGGGGATTCGTGCCAAACAGGGAATTTCTGAGCTGGAGCGGCTGAGGGGAGTCGAACCCCCCTATGCAGCTTGGGAAGCTGCCGTTCTACCGATGAACTACAGCCGCATCTGAAAGGTATGATAGCACACTTCCCCTGGAATTGCAACACGAAAAATGGCAGAGCCGGACATCCCGCCAAAACTCGTTTTTAATAAATTCCTCTCCTCTTTAAACCCTTGCCATTTCCTGTATTTTCCCCTATAATTCTAAACAATACAACAATACAACGTTCTGCCCCCGAAAGCCAGCCTATGGAGCAATATTTGAAGGTAACTCAGGGAGGTGTACCCCCGAATGAACTTTGACCTCGTTACGCACAGCGCCGCGGCACAGGAGTCCAAGGCAAACCGGCATACCATCAACTGCCTGGCCTTTTCCGCGCTTCCCATGACCGCTATCTGGATACTGACCCTGTTGGGTGTTTTCATTGTGGACAAGGGTCTGATGACCCTGACCTGCCTGGTGTCCGACGTGATCCTTCTGACACCGTGGGCGGTCTGTCTCTTTACCGGCACCGAAAAAAACTGGGTCAAATACATGGTCCTGTTCTGTGCGGAGGCCGCCCTGACCTTTATCAGCACCCTGCTCACCTATCACGCCGTTCTTTTGTTTGCCCTGCCGCTGTTTTGCGCGTCTCAGTATTCCAAGCGGAAAGTCGTGATATACACCTATGTGCTCTCGGTGTGCGGGCTGTTCATCAGCGTGATGGGCGGCTACTATTTCGGTATCTGTGACGCCAATATGCTCCTGCTCAGCAACAGCTCCACGGCCGATCTCATCCGCATGTTTGCCGATCCCTCCAGAACCATTCCCATCAATCCCAACCCTTGGGTGAGCCTCCCTCTGAATTTTGTTTTCCCCCGGAGCATCATCCTGCTGGTCTTCGTCCCCATTATCCAGTATATCTCCGGCGGTATCGCCCAAAATGCCGTATACACGGCGGAGCTTGTCCGTCTCAGCGAAACGGACAAGCTGACCCAGCTCTACAACCGGCAGAAGCTGGACACCATGACAGCCGACTATTATTCCACGCTGGACCGCATCGCGGTGCTGTTCATCGATCTCAACGACCTCAAGCAGATCAACGACACCCACGGCCACGCCCAGGGCGACAGGGCTATCAACAGCGTCGCCGGCTGTATCTCCGGCATCACCGGCGAGACCCGGCGGGCCTACCGGATCGGCGGCGACGAATTTGTGGTGATCCTGGAAAATCCCAAGCCGGACGAGCCGGACAGCGTCCTTGCTGAATTCTCCGGTATGCTGGCCGCCCGGCAGGCCGGTTTGCCTTTCCCTCTCTCCGCGTCAGTTGGCTGGGCCGCCGGCCCCGGATGGGAGCTGCCCTCTCTGATGGAGCAGGCGGATCGCGCCATGTACCACAGCAAGCGGACAGTCCGCAATGCGCCTCCCGTAAAAACCGCCCCGCCCCCGGACCTGGACCGCACCGGTCTGGACGACTACACCTTCCAGGCCATCGCCAGCCTGTCCGAGCGGACGTACATTTACCTGTGCAATATGCAGACCAACGTCTCCCGCTGGTCCGCCAACGCCGTGGAGTATTTCGCTCTGCCGGGCGAGTACATGTTTGACGCCGGCGCTATCTGGGCGGAGCACATCCACCCGGAGGACCGGGAGATGTACCTCACCGACATCGGTAACGTATTCTCCGGCAGGCAGAAGCGCCACAGTCTGGAATACCGGGCCCGCAACAAGTACGGTGATTATGTCATCTGCACCTGCAACGGCATCGTTCAGAAGGGCACGGACGGCGAGCCGGACTTCTTTGTGGGCACGCTCACCAACCACGGCATCATCGACACCGTGGACCCTGTCACCAATCTCTATAACATCTACGAGTTCAACAACGCCATCCAGACCATTCAGTCCTCCCGCACGCCCACCATGGTACTGATGGTCGGCATCAACCATTTCCATTTCGTCAACGATATCTACGACTATGTCTTCGGCAACAAGGTGCTGTATGCGCTGGCCCAGGCAATACAGAAGGAGGCGCAGAAGCGGCATGGCACAGTCTACCGGATGGACGGCGCCAAGTTCGCCCTGTGCCTCCGGGAGGCCACGCAGGAGAGCGTCCGGGAACTGTATGAAGTCCTGCGCCGGCTGGCCAGCGAATCCCTGACGGTGGAGGGAACGCCTATATCCCTCAGCATTTCCGGCGGTGCCGTTTTTGTGGAAAAATTCGCAGGCAGTGAGTTCCCTATCATTTCCTGCGCCGCCTATGCGCTGGGCCTGTCCAAACGGGAACGCCACAGCGAGCTGGTATTTTTCGACAACGAGCTGGGCGGTGACACACACCACTCCATGGAGCTGCTGGATGCGCTGCGCCAGGACATTATCAACGGCTGCCACGGCTTCTACATGGTCTATCAGCCGCTGGTACGGCCGGCGGATGGCCGTACCGAGGGCGCAGAGGCCCTGCTGCGCTGGAAGAGTCCCGTCTTCGGCGAAGTTTCTCCCGGCCGCTTCATTCCCGTTCTGGAAAAGGACGCCTGCTTCTTCACGCTGGGCAACTGGATCCTTCGGCAGGCGCTGACAGAGGCCAAACCCATCGTGGATAAGAACCCCCATTTCTTCCTGAACGTCAACATCGCTTACACCCAAATCGAACGCAGGGGTTTCCGGGACAGCCTGATGGATATTCTGCGTGAAACAGGGTACCCTCCCCAGAACCTCTGCCTGGAGCTGACAGAGCGGTGCCGGTCCATGGACATGGAATATCTGCGTGCGGAGCTTCAGTTCTTCCGTTCCCGTGGCATCCGGGTGGCGCTGGACGACTTCGGCACCGGCGTGTCCTCCATGAATCTGATCTGTGATCTGCCTGTGGACGGGCTGAAGATCGACCAGAGCTTTGTTCTTCATATCCTGGAAAACAAGAACACCCAATTGGTGGTGGAGGGCACCATCGACCTCGCCCGCAAGCTGGGCATCGACATCTGTCTGGAGGGCGTGGAAAATCAACAGCTCCGGGACTTTGTCCTGCGCTATCCCGTCGACCACCATCAGGGCTTTTATTACGCCCATCCCCAGCCCATTGGCATCTTCCTTCAGTATCTGGAGGAAAACCGGGCGGCCCATCCCGATCACGCCGAATAACCGCAAAAAAAGAGCTCCCGCCGCGGCGGGAGCTCTTTTGCGTCTGATTCGCAAATCGCTGGGAAAACCTTGTGTGTCAGTCTTCCTCGGGAGCCAGCTCTGTAGTCTTCACCTTGGGCGGGAAGATCTTGGAGAACGCCAGGAAGAACACCAGGGCCACGACCAGGCCGGGGATGATGGGCTGAGACACCTTCATGCCGAACAGCATGCTGCCGGAGATCTTCTCCAGATACACCACCACGACGGAGCCGGAGATCAGGGAGGCGATGGTGCCGGCCAGAGAGGCGCCGGTCCAGTAATGGCCCAGCACATAGGGGAAGAATGCGCCGGCGGCGCGGAGGGTGAAGCAGAACATCAGCAGGGTCACCAGGCTGGAGGTGTTGAACAGGGCAATGAACATGGACACAACACCCACGACAGCCATGACGATCTTGGTGACCTTCATGACCTCCTCGCTGGTGGCGTCGGGCTTCAGCACGGCACGGTAGATGTCGTTGGCGAAGATGGAGCCGGCGCCCAGCAGGTCGGAGTCGGAGGAGGACATGGTAGCGGAGATGATACCGGCGAACAGCAGGCCGCAGATGACGGCGGGCATGGCCTCCATGGCCAGCACGGGCAGCGCGTAGCGGGCGCCCACGTCGGCGAAGTCCTCAGCGTTGAACTTGCCCATGTTGATGAGGGCCAGGGTGATGATGCCCAGAACGGCGGGGATGAATGCATAGATGAAGTTGATAATGGCAGCCAGAATGGAGCCCTGCTTGGCAGCCTTGCCGTCACGGGCGGCATAGTAGCGGGAAACGGCCTCCTGGCCGACAGTGAAGGTCGCCACATACATGATGGTCAGGGAGATGACCGCCATGGGGCTGTATCCCTTGAACATATCAAAGGTCTCGGCGGGGACGTTGGCCACCACGTTGCTCCAGCCGCCTGCCAGGTTCATGGCGAAGGGCACGGCGATGATCATGCCGATGATGATGAGGAACACCTGGATGAAGTCGGTCAGGGTCACGCTCCACAGGCCGCCCATGATGGAATAGATGGTGACGACCACGGCCACGATGATGACGGCGGTCTTGTAGCTGATACCCAGCATGGTGGACAGGATAACGGAGGAAGCGATGAACTGGCCGGCAGTCAGGCCAATCAGAGGCAGCAGCATGATGATGGCGGTGATAAGACCCGCGCTCTTGCCGTACCGCCGGCGGAAATATTCAGGAACGGTCTTGACGGTGGCGGCCCGGAACTTGGGCGCCAGGAAGGTCAGGATCACAAAGGCAAAGCCCATGGTCATGATGTACCAGGCGGCGGAGATGCCGTGGTTCTGCATGCCCTGCTGGACCACGCCCAGAGAGCTGCCACCGCCGATCTCCGTGGCTGCCAGGGTGCCCGCCATCAGGAAGGGGCCCAGACGGCGGCCAGCCACCATGAAGTCCGTGTTGGAAGTAATTTTCTTGGAGGAGTACCAGCCGATGAACAGCATCACCAGCAGGTAGAGTACCACGATCACGGTTACTGTCAGGTTAAATTTCATGTGTTTTCTCCTTTCTCACATCACAGTTCAGAGATTTCCGATCGATACGCTCCTTCCTCTTGTTCTCGCCGCTTTGCGGCGGTTCCGTAAAGATATTTTCTTAACGGTTCTTTTATATCATATCGAAATCTCTGCACGTTGTAAAGCGAAATACGGCAAAAAACGCCAAAAACCGGCACACGCCCTGTCTGAGAGCGTGTGCCGGTTTCCTGTCAGCGCTTCAAAAATTCCTCCGGGTCCACCGCGTCTCCGTCCTTTGTGACGGAAAAGTGCAGGTGGGGGCTCTGGCCGGACTCCGCTTTCGCGGTGGTCCCCACGGCGCCGATGATCTGTCCGGCGGACACCGTGTCCCCCGCCTCCACCGTAGGCCTGGACTGGAGGCTGGCGTAGGTGGTCTGGTAGCCGCCGTCATGGCCGATGGTGACGGTGGTCCCCATCATGGGGTCGTCCTCCACCGCCAGCACCGCCCCGGAGCAGGCCGCCAGCACCGTGGTGCCGGGCTTGGCGGAGATGTCCACGCCGTCGTGGACCCGCCAGTCGTCCATAGTCACGTCATACACCAGCTTGTCCACGGAAAAGGCTGTCAGCACCTGTCCGTTCAGGGGCGAGACCACCAGCCGGGGCGCCTGAACCACCACCGGGGTGTCGTCCACCTCCACCTCCGGCATCGGCACCGTCTCCTCCACCGGCTGGGGCTGGATGGTCTCCACCACCGCCGGTTCCGGCTCCTCCTCCGTTACCTCCGGCGCGGGGGCGGATACCTCCGGTACGGGATCCTCCTCCACCACAGCAGGTTCCTTTCCCCGGTCCGACAGCAGCATCCAGCCGCTGACGCCCACTACCAGCAGACACACCGCCAGCGTGATATAAAACCCGGCACTGCCCCGCAGCGCCTCCCACTTTTTGTTGTCCATGTAAAATTTCCTCCCTTGCATTTTGTGTTCAAGGGAAGTATGGACACCTTTTTCACCCCTTATACAAAAAAGCGGCGCAAATGCGCCGCTTTTCAGAGAAGTTATTTCACAATCAAGGTCTTTCCGTCCATTTCCTCGGGGCAGGCCAAACCCATCACGTCCAGAATGGTAGGTGCAATATCTGCCAGCCGGCCGCCGGTCCGCAGCTCCGTTCCGGCGCCGCAGAGGATAAAGGGCACGGGGTTGGTGGTGTGGGCGGTCATGGGAGAGCCGTCGGGCTCCTCCATCTGCTCGGCGTTGCCGTGGTCGGCGGTGATCATGGCGATGCCGCCCATCTTCAACGTGGCGTCCACCACCCGGCCCACGCACTCGTCCACGGTCTCCACGGCCTTGACAGCGGCGTCGAACACGCCGGTGTGGCCCACCATGTCGCAGTTGGCGAAGTTCAGGATGATGACGTCATAGGCGCCGGACTCAATGCGCTCCACGCACTTGTCACACACCTCGTAGGCGCTCATCTCCGGCTGCAGGTCGTAGGTCGCCACCTTGGGGGAAGCCACCAGCACCCGATCCTCGCCGGGGAACACGGTCTCGCTGCCGCCGTTGAAGAAGAAGGTCACATGGGCGTACTTCTCCGTCTCGGCGATGCGCAGCTGGGTCATCCCCATCTGGCTCAGGAACTCGCCCAGGCCGTTGCGGACGGTGATGCGGGGATAGGCCACCTCCACATTGGGCATGGTGGCGTCGTACTCCGTGTTGCACACAAAGGTAACGGGGAAATACTGACGGGTAAAGCCGTCGAAATCCGGGTCCACCAAGGTCCGGGTGATCTCCCGGGCCCGGTCGGGCCGGTAGTTGAAGAAAATGACGCTGTCGTTGTCGGAGATAGTGCCCTCGGTGTCGCACACCACAGGCTCCACGAACTCGTCGGTGACACCGGCGGCGTAGGAATCCTTCACGGCGGCCACAGGCACGGGGTTGAACACGGCGCTCTCGCCGTAGACCATGGCGTCATAGGCCTGCTCCACCCGATCCCAGCGCTTGTCGCGGTCCATGGCGTAGTAGCGGCCCATCACCGTGGCGATCTTGCCCACGCCCAGCTCCCGGCACTTTTCCACCGTCCGGGCCACAAAATCGGCGCCGGAGGTGGGAGACACGTCCCGGCCGTCCAGGAAGGCGTGGATATAGACCTTCTCCAGGCCCTTGTCCTTCGCCAGCTTCAGCAGGGCGAACAGGTGCTCCAGATGGGAGTGAACGCCGCCATCAGACAGCAGGCCCATCAGATGGAGGGCGGTGCCCTTCTCCTTGCAGGAATCCATGGCGTGGTTGTAGGCGGGATTGGTGAAAAAGTCCCCGTCGGCAATAGACTTGGTGATACGGGGCAGGTCCTGGAACACCACCCGGCCGGCGCCGATGTTGGTGTGGCCCACCTCGCTGTTGCCCATCTGCCCGTCAGGCAGGCCCACGTCCAGTCCGGACGCGGACAGCTCCGTATGGGCGAATTCCTGGAAGAACTGGTCCAGCCGGGGCGTTCTGGCGGTCTGCACGGCATTGCCCACGGTGCTGCCGGGTGCCATGCCGAAGCCGTCCATAATAATTAAGGTAGTGGGAGTTTTGTTCATAAAAACCTCGTTTCGCGCAAGCCCTCTCCCTCCAGAGGAGGGGCTAGGGGGAACCGGAGGTTCCCCCAGTTCATTCGCCGGAGGCGAATGAAGAACATGAAATCATTTTTGTCAGGGCGTGTACCTGACAAAAATACCCCGACCCGTGCGCCCTTGGGGCGCACACACCAGTGACCGAAGTCACTGGTGGTGGGGTGGTTAGGAGGGGAGCCTGCTCCCCTCCTACGGCTTTACTCCTGATTCGCGGCGTTGATGATGTCCACAAACTGCTCGGGCTTCAGGGAAGCGCCGCCGATGAGGCCGCCGTCGATGTCGGGCTGAGAGAGCAGCTCGGCGGCGTTCTTGGGATTCATGGAACCGCCGTACTGGATGGTCACGCTGCGGGCGACGCGGGCGCCGTACAGGCTGCGGATGGTGGCGCGGATGTTGGAGCAGACCTCACCGGCCTGCTCGGCGGTGGCGGTCTTGCCGGTGCCGATGGCCCAGATGGGCTCATAGGCGATGATGCAGCGGCGCAGCTTGTCGGCGGGCACACCGTACAGGGCGCTCTTCACCTGCAGGGCGATCCACTCGTTGGTGATGCCGGTCTCACGCTGCTCCAGGCTCTCGCCCACGCAGATGATGGGGTTCATGCCGGCGTTCAGCACGGCGTGGACCTTCTTATTCACGGTCTGGTCGGTCTCGCAGAAGTACTGGCGGCGCTCGCTGTGGCCGACGATGACGTACTTCACGCCCAGATCCTTCAGCATATCAGCGGAGACCTCGCCGGTGTAGGCGCCCTTCTCCTCGAAGTAGACGTTCTCGGCGCCCACGGAAATGCGCAGGTCCTTGAAGGCCTTGGCAGCAGTGGAAATGTTGCAGGCGGGGACGCAGATCAGCGTCTCGCACCACTTGGCGCGGGGCATGATCTTCTTCATTTCCTCAGCGAACTTCTTGGTCTCGGTGGCGGTCATGTTCATCTTCCAGTTACCGGCGATGACGGTCTTGCGATATCTGCGGTTCATCTTGCATGTCTCCTTTTATGTGTATATCATATTCCGGGTCTGACCCATTGATGCGCTAAGCAAAAACCTATTATTTTATAACGAAAAAAGGGATGATTGTCAAGCGTTTAGTCACATTTTTGTGGAAAAATGTTCAGCTGCGGTGCCAAAGAGGGAAAAAGGCGGAAACGCAGTCCCCTCTTTACTCCGCGTCCAGCAGGCAGGCAACGCCCGGCAGCTCCTTGCCTTCCAGGAACTCCAGGGATGCGCCGCCGCCGGTGGAGATATGGGTCATCTTGTCGGCGTAGCCCAGCTGCTCCACGGCCGCCGCGCTGTCGCCGCCGCCGATGATGGTGATGGCGGAAGTCTTGCTCAGGGCCTCGGCCACAGCCTCGGTGCCCTTGGCGAAGGCGGGGAACTCAAACACGCCCATGGGGCCGTTCCAGATGACAGTGCCGGCGTCGGCCACGGCCTCGCAGTACAGGGCCACCGTCTCGGGGCCGATGTCCAGGCCCTCCCAGCCGTCAGGGATCTCGCCGGCCTTGACCACCTGGCTGTTGGCGTCGGGGGCGAACGCGTCGGCGCAGACAGTGTCCACAGGCAGCAGCAGCTTCACGCCCTTGGTCTTGGCCTTTTCGATCATATCCTTGGAATAGTCCATCCAGTCGGCCTCCAGCAGGCTGTTGCCCACCTTGCCGCCCATGGCGGCGGAGAAGGTGTAGGCCATGCCGCCGCCGATGATGATGGTATCGGCGATCTCCAGCAGGTTGTTGATGACGCCGATCTTGGAAGACACCTTGGAGCCACCCAGAATAGCCACCAGAGGACGCTTGGGGTTGGCAATAGCGCCGCCCAGGAACTCCAGCTCCTTCTGAATCAGGAAGCCGGACACGGCGGGCAGATAGGCGGCCACGCCGGCGGTGGAGGCGTGAGCACGGTGAACCGCGCCGAAGGCGTCGGACACGTACAGATCCGCCATGGAAGCCATGGCCTTGGCCAGCTCGGGGTCGTTCTTGGTCTCGCCCTTTTCAAAGCGGGTATTCTCCAGCAGCAGGATCTGGCCGGGCTGCAGCGCGGCAGCCTTGGCCTGGGCGTCCTCACCCACCACATCACTGGCGAAGATGACCTCCTGACCCAGCAGCTCGCTCAGGCGCTTGGCGACGGGAGCCAGGGTCAGCTTCTTCAGGGACTTCTCCCAGTCCTCTTTCTTGACGGAAGATGCGTCCTTGCCCTTTTCCACCTGCTTTTTCACATAGGACTCAAAGGTGGCCACGGGCTTGCCCAGGTGGGAGCAGGCGATGACGGCGGCGCCGTTATCCAGCAGATACCGGATGGTGGGCAGAGCAGCGACGATACGCTTGTCGCTGGTGATCTCGCCGGTCTCCTTGTCCTGGGGGACGTTGAAATCGCAGCGCAGCAGGACCTTCTTGCCGGCCACCTCCACGTCACGGACAGTCTTCTTGTTGTAATTCATGTGGATTTCCTCCATAGATATAATTGATAAGGGCGCTCAGCGCCGGGTATCACAAATTCAGGCCATCTCTCCGGTTCCCATCAGCCCCGGAAAGTTGTTCTGCCGCAGCGCTTCGTAGACGCACACAGCCACGGTGTTGCTCAGATTCAGGCTTCGAGCCTCCGAGATCATGGGCAGCCGGATGCAGCGATCCCGGTACTGCTCCCGGAACGCCAGAGGCAGTCCCGCGGTCTCCTTGCCGAAAAACAGCCAGCAGTCCGGGGAAAAGGACGCCTCCTGATAGGAGCGGGGCGCCTTGGTGGTGGTGAGCCACAGATCGGCGGCGGCCTCCGGGCGTTTTTCAAAAAAGTCGTCCAGATTTTCGTAATCGGAGACCTCCACCAGATGCCAGTAGTCCAGCCCGGCCCGCTTCACCGCCCTGTCTGAGATGTCAAAACCCAGAGGCCGGATGAGGTGGAGACTGCTGCCGGTGGCGGCGCAGGTGCGGGCGATATTTCCGCAATTCTGGGGGATCTCCGGTTCCACCAGCACGATATGGAGCATGCCAAAATCCCCCCGTTTTGTACGAATGGACTATATTGTAATCCTTTGCCTGGGCAAATTCAACCATATTGTGTGGAGAAATTCCGCTTTTTATAGAAAAGCACGATTCAATCGTTCCGATTTTTGCAATTTGCCGAAAAACTGCGCAAATTTTTTCCTTTTTCCGACATTTCCGTTGCCTCCCACAAAAAAGGGCGGCTCCCGGAAAAAGAATTCAGGGAAATTTCTCTGATAATTTCGCCGGAAACACTGGATTTCCGGTAAAAATTTGATATAATACCCGTGTGTGTATGATTTTGACCAAAGGAGGGAAGCATCATGATCCGCCTCCAGCGCGCTGTTTTCTTTATGGAAGAGGAGCCTGCCTGTCCGGCCGACTCCAAACCGCTGATGCTGAAAGCCGTTCTCTCTTGCCCGATCTTGTCGTGGATGAGCAACCAGTTGCTGGCCGACGGTGTGCAGCGGTTTTTTCTTGCCTGTGACGACCGCTTTGCCGAGGAAGCCCGGAAGTGCTTCCCAGTGGGAGCAGAGGTCACCGTATCCAACCGACACGACGACCTGCTGGCCTTTCTGGACACTGAGGAGCAGGTAGCGGTGCTGCCCCGTTCCGCCATTCCCATGGCGGAGGCCGGCGCCGGTTTCGCCTACGCCGCCCCTGGCCGGGAACTGCGGGAGGTCTGGAAGGACAAGATGACCAACGCCGTTTCCGGTGCGGAACTGCTGCCCGGGTGGCTGCCTGTGTACAGTCAGGAGACCATCGACGAACTGGAACTCCTTCTGCGCGAGCGGGCAAAACGCTCCTCCGGCGAAAACGCATAACGCTGATAACAAATACAAACATATAAAAAAGATAACAGAAAGAAGGCGTTTGGTATGATTTCTCACGGCAAAGACATCAAGGTATTTACCGGCAATTCCAACCCCAAGCTGGCGGGAGATATTTGCAAACTCATGGGCACCAAGCTGGGCGAGTCGGAGGTCGGCACCTTCTCTGATGGCGAGATCTTTTCCTCCCTGTATGAGACCGTCCGCGGCAGTGATGTGTTCGTGGTTCAGTCCACCTGCACTCCCGTCAACAACAATCTGATGGAGCTGCTCATCATGATTGACGCCCTGAAGCGCGCCTCCGCCGGCCGCATCACCGCCGTCATCCCCTACTTCGGCTATGCCCGGCAGGACCGTAAGGCCAAGGCCCGCGATCCCATCACCGCCAAGTTGGTGGCCAATATGATCACCGCCGCCGGCGCTGACCGTGTGCTGACCATGGATCTCCACGCCGCCCAGATCCAGGGCTTCTTTGACATCCCCGTGGACAACCTGGCCGGCAACCCCATCTTCGTGGATTATTACGCCAAGAAGTTCGGTGACCGCTGCGAGGATATGGTGGTCGTCTCTCCCGATGTGGGCTCCGTGGCCCGTGCCCGCGCCTTCGCCCAGAAGCTGCACATGAACCTCGCCATCGTGGATAAGCGCCGCCAGAAGGCCAACCAGTGCGAGGTCATGAATGTCATCGGCGACGTGAAGGACAAGGACTGCATCCTGTTTGACGACCTGGTGGATACCGCCGGCAGCCTGTGCAACGCCGCCAAGGCCATCGTGGAAGTGGGCGGCGCCAATCATGTCTATGCCTGTGCCTCTCACGGCGTGCTGTCCGGCCCTGCCATTGAGCGTGTCAACAACAGCGCCATTCAGGAGCTGGCTCTGCTGGACACCATCCCCGCCATCGATCCCTCTCTCAGCAGCAAGATCAAGTACCTCCCCGTGGCCCCCATGTTTGCCGAGGCCATCGAGCGCATCTATCAGGAGGTTTCCATTTCCAAGCTGTTCCGCTGAGAAAGCGCCCCCCACACCCTCAAATATGTTTACAAAGGCGGGAAAGACTTCTTTCCCGCCTTTGTGGGCTGTATCAACCCAACACAAAGGAGAATTCCCCCTATGCTGTTCGGAAACAAATCCTCGGCCGTGGACTGGCTCATCGTGGGCCTGGGCAATCCCGGCCAGAAATATGAGCACACCCGCCACAACATGGGCTTTCTCACCGTGGACCTGCTGGCGGAAAAGGCCGGTGTGAAGCTGAACAAGGTGAAATTCAAGTCCGCTTTCAACATTCTGAACTTCGCCGGGCGCAAATGCCTGGTGATGAAGCCCCAGACCTATATGAACCTCTCCGGCGAGGCGGTCCGGGAGGCGGTCCAGTTCTACAAGGTCCCCGCCGACCATGTGCTGGTCATCTATGACGACGTATCCCTGCCCGTGGGCAAGCTGCGGGTCCGGCCCACCGGCTCCGCCGGCGGCCACAACGGCATCAAGAACATCATCGCCCACCTGGGCACCCAGGACTTTCCCCGCATCAAGATCGGCACCGGCGCCCCCGGCGAGGGCGGCGACATGATCGACTGGGTCATCGGCGTGCCCTCTCAGGCGGAGCGGAAGGTGCTGGTGGAGAGCTTTGAAAAAGCTATCCAGGCGGCGGAGTGCATCATTGAACACGGCTGCCAGAAGGCGATGAATGACTTTAACTGAGTAGGGCCTCAGGCTGGGAAACGGCAGCGGCCCTACTCCGCCCCATAACTTCCATATTTTAACAAGAAAGGTGCCCTATGGAACACTTCCTGCAACAACTGCAAACCATTCCGGAAGTCGCGGAGCTCATCCGCCGGGCAGAGGACGGCGGATGCCCCGCGGCAGTCACCGGGCTCCAGCCGGTGCAGCGGGCCTGCGTAGGCGCCGCCGTGTCCCGGGCCGCCGGCCGCCCCGCCGTGTTCGTCTGCGGCGACGACCGGGAGGCCCGCCAGCTCACCGCCGACCTCACCGCCCTCACCGGGCGTGCTCCGGTGCTGCTTTTGAGCCGGGAATGGCAGTTTCGTCCCGGCGCTGTCAGCTCCCGGGACTGGGAGCGCAGCCGCCTGGCGGCGCTGTACGCCCTGGCAAATGGAGACGCCCCCGTCACCGTCGCCACCGCTGACGCCCTGATGGCCCGCACTCTGCCGCCGGACCTGCTGACCTCCCTGTCCATGACGCTGGAAGTCGGCGGGCAAACCGACTTGACCGGGCTGGCCGACCGCCTCCTGGCGGCGGGCTACGCCCGCTGCGACCAGGTGGAGGGCGTGGGCCAGTTCGCCCTGCGGGGCGGCATCCTGGATGTGTTCTCCCCCTTGATGGACCAGCCCGTCCGCTGCGAGTTTTTCGACGACGAAATTGACTCCATGGGCACCTTTGACCCGGCCAACCAGCGCCGGACGGCCAACGTGACCTCCGCCCTGCTGCTGCCCGCCGCCGAGGTGCTGCCCCGCAGCGCCCAGGGCGGACTGGAGGGTCTAGGCGAGACCCTGCTCCATCTGGCTGATAAACTGGCGAAAAAGCAGAAGACCGAAACCACCGTGGCGAGATTGCGGGAGGACGGCGAGCGCTTAAAAAACGGCGCCGTCCCCGGCGGCATGGACCGGTATCTCGCCGCCATTTACCCGAAAGTCACCGCAGGCGTCCACTACCTGCCCGGCGACGCCGTGGTATTCCTCTGCGAAAGCGGCCGGGTGGACGAGCGGGTGAAAAGCGCCCTGCTCCAGAACAAGCAGGATACCGAGGCCCTGCTGGAAGCGGGCCTGCTGGCGGGCGACTATGCCAAGCTGCTGCTCTCCGGCGAGGAGCTGTACGCCGCCCTGGAGGACTTCCCCGTCATCATGGCGGACTCCCTCCCCACCTCCCGGCACCTCCTGAAGCCCCGGGGCCTGCTGGCTATGAACGCCCGGCAACTCTCGTCCTACGGCGGCAGTCTGGAGACCGCCGTCACCGATTTGGAGCACTACCGCGCAAACGGCAGCGCTGTGCTGGTGCTGTGTGCCGGGGAGAGCCGGGCCCACAACCTCCACCGATTGCTGGAGGAGCGGGGCATCCCCGCCGCGATGGATTTGAAGAACGCCGCCATGCCGAAGGCCGGGGAGGTTCGCATCTCCCTGGGCGCTTTGTCGGCAGGCTGCGAGTGGCCGTATCTGAAGCTGGCGGTGCTGACCGAGGGCCAGCTCACCGCCTCCCCCCAGAAGCGGCTGAAGCTGAAAAAGGAATCCAACCGCCAGAAAATCCAGTCCTACACCGACCTTTCCCCCGGCGATCTGGTAGTCCACGTCCACCACGGTGTGGGCCGGTTCGCGGGCATCCAGCGGATGCCGGTGGACGGCGTAGAGAAGGACTACATTAAAATCGACTACGCCGGAGGCGACTGCCTGTACGTCCCCGTCACCCAGCTGGACCTGGTGAGCAAGTATATCGGCGGCGGCGAGGACCAGGACCGCCAGAAGCTGAACAAGTTGGGCGGCACGGAGTGGGCCAAGCAGAAGACCCGGGCGAAAAAGGCCGCCAAGGACCTGGCAAAGGGTCTGACGCAGCTCTACGCCGAGCGGCAGCGCCGCCCCGGCTTCGCCTTCTCCCCCGACTCCCCCTGGCAGCGGGAGTTTGAGGACGCCTTCCCCTACGCCGAGACGGACGACCAGCTCCGGGCTATCGAGGAAATTAAAAAAGACATGGAAAAGCCCCGGCCCATGGACCGTCTTCTCTGCGGCGACGTGGGCTACGGCAAGACGGAGGTAGCCCTCCGGGCCGTGATGAAATGCGTATTGGACGGCAAGCAGGCCGCCATTCTGGTGCCCACCACCGTGCTGGCCCAGCAGCACTACGCCACCGCCTGCGGCCGGTTCAAGGATTTCCCCGTCAAAATCGAAGTTTTGTCCCGGTTCACCACCGCCAAGGAGCAAAAGCGGATTCTGGACGCCGCCAAGCGGGGCGCCATCGACCTGCTCATCGGCACCCACAAGCTGCTGCAAAAGGGCGTGGAGTTCAAGGATCTGGGCCTGCTCATCATCGACGAGGAGCAGCGCTTCGGCGTGACCCACAAGGAGCGGCTGAAGGAGATGAGCCGCCAGGTGGACGTGCTGACGCTGTCCGCCACTCCCATTCCCCGGACGCTGAACATGGCCCTCTCCGGTCTGCGGGACATGAGTACCATCGAGGAGCCGCCCGCCGACCGCCAGCCGGTGCAGACCTATGTGCTGGAGCACGACTGGGCCATTCTGGAGGACGCCATGCGTAAGGAACTGAGCCGGGGCGGGCAGGTCTATTACCTGCACAACCGGGTGGAGTCCATCGACCTCACCGCCTCCCGCATCCAGAAGATGCTGGGGCCGGAGGTCCGCATCGTGACGGGCCACGGGAAAATGGGCGAGCAGGAGCTGTCCTCGGTCATGCAGGCCATGGTGGACGGCGAGGCGGACATTCTGGTCTGCACCACCATTATCGAGACCGGCATCGACATCCCCAACGTCAACACCCTTATCATCGAGGACGCCGACAAAATGGGCCTGGCCCAGCTCCACCAGATTCGGGGCCGTATCGGCCGCAGCGCCCGCCGGGCCTACGCCTACCTGACCTACCGCCGGGGCAAGATTTTGCAGGAGACTGCCGCGAAACGGCTCTCCGCCATTCGGGAGTACGTGGAGTTCGGCTCCGGCTTCCGCATCGCCATGCGGGACTTGGAGATTCGGGGTGCGGGCAACCTGCTGGGCCCGGAGCAGTCTGGGTATCTCATGAGCGTGGGCTACGACCTCTATTTGAAGCTGCTGGAGGAAGCGGTGCTGGAGGAGCGGGGCGAGGAGAAGCAGATCGAGACAGAGTGCTCCGCCGACCTGACGGTCAATGCCAACATCCCGGAGCGGTATGTTCCCTCCGCCGAGCAGCGGATGGACCTGTACCGCCGCATCGCCGCCATCCGCACCAACGACGACGCCTCCGACCTGCTGGATGAGATGCTGGACCGCTACGGCGAGGCGCCGAGATCCGTCCTGGCCCTGCTGGATGTGGCCCTGCTGCGCGCCGCCGCGGCGAAAGCCGGTATCTCCGATATCTCCCAGAAGAAGGACGTGCTGAAATTCACCCTGGGCGTGTTCCGCCCGGAGGCGCTGGTTTCCGTCTGCAACCTGGCAAAGTACAAGTACCGCCTGACCCTGGCGGCGGGCGAGACCCCGGCCCTGTCACTGAAGCTGAAGCCCGGCGCCGACGTACTGGAGACCGCCACGGAGCTGGTGGAGGACCTGAAGCTGGCCTCCCCGAGCTGAAATCATACCAACAAGGCATTGGAAATCCGGCGCTCTGTTTGTATAAAGGAAATGGAGCTGCTGCAGAATTACTCATTCTGCAGCAGCTCCTTTAAACTTTTTCACTAAATTGCCTTTGGCGTACGCGTTCCTCACAGATCGTGCAGCAGCAATTCATCAGGAGACAAGCAGGCCAAAGTCTGCGCTCTGCCCCTGATAGGAGATGGTAAACTGTGCGTGTCCACGTCCGGTTTTCAGGAGCAACAGGGTTCCGTCAGCCTGCACCGAGGCGGTAAATGGCGCGTTTGCTGTGGCTGTTACCGTATAATTGTCAATACGCTTCCCATTGTAGTATACATCCAGCACAAAGTAAGGACTGAAATTATCGCCGAACCCCCTTCCGGGCAGGAGCGTATTGCCCTTTCTGCTCAGCGCAAAGCCATTGTCCGGAACCGGAGTAGCAAAGGTAAGACTCCGCTTGGTGCGGCTGATTTCGGTGTTTTCCTCTCCGTTTTCGTCAATTTCCGTATGTGCGATGAAACGATACCAAAGCGTAATGTCGAGATTTTCCGTAGCCGGGAAGATGACTGTGAACATGCCGTCTCCGTTTTTCGTTACGCTTCCCTTTCCGCTCGCTACCTCAACTTCAAAATCAGTGAACGTGCTGCCGTTCCAATAGGGCGTAACGATATAGCTTCCCGCACCGGTCTGGTAATTCCAATCCCAATCAGGCAGCATCACTCCGTCGACGGCAAAGGTGACATCCGGTCCATCAGGCGCAGGCGGCTCCTTCAGCACTTCCGGAACCGTGGTAGCCTTCTCGTATGCTTCTTTGGTAAAGACCTGATTCTCAATCAGCTTTTCAGCCAGGGTCTCCTCACTGTCTTTCTGTTTCGTGTCGATTGCGCTGCGGCTGATGATGGCAGTGTCACTTCGCAGGAAAGTCGTGTTTCCAGCATGATAGCGTCCGTCTGTCAAACCAATTTTGTCAGACAGTTCCCACGCCGCATCCCATTTGAAATCCTTACCGCTTTCATAGCCCAGCGCCCGCAGCACAAAGGTGATATACTGGGAAGCGGTAATTGTGGCAGAGCCGCCGAAGGTGGTCGCGCTTGTTCCATCGGTCAGACCATTCATATAGGCATAACCCACATAAGGCTTTGCCCAATCCGCCACATCAGTAAAAGGCGTCTCCCAAGTCCCGTTTACGGCCTCCTCCTCTTTTCCCAGCAGACGAACCAGCATGGTCACAGCTTCGGCGCGGGAAGGAGCACGATCAAGACCAAAGATAGGCGTTCCATCGGAATTGGTGCCTGTTCCCTTGAAAAGTCCCAGTTCATACAGGGTCTCCGCCGCCCCGGTGGCCTCATTACTTGCAGCAGCCGCAGAGGGAACGAGGAAGAAAATCATAATCAGGGTAAGAATCATGCACAATAATCTCTTTTTCATGGCCAACTCTCCTGTTTTGATATAGATGTATGATAGCATATTATCCGTGAAGCGTCTATTGTCATAGGCAAAACATCTCTTTTTCTCTTAAACTATAAAGTGAGAACAGAGGTGATTGTGTGCAGTTCGATATCTGTATCGGCGCACATACGGTTTTTCTTCATCATCTGCCCCTCCAAAAGCCAAAAAACGGGAATCCCATCATTGAGATTTTTCTCAAAATGATGGGATTCCCGTTGTGCTTTTGAAATTGGATAGACTTCCGAACTTTTCAGAGGAAAAACGGAGGTTTTTGCCTCTTACTTCTGGCTCTCGGCAACAGCCACGGCCACAGCGACGGTAGCGCCGACCATGGGGTTGTTGCCCATGCCCAGGAAGCCCATCATTTCCACGGAAGAAACCGCCTTTGGCGGTTTCTTAATTGGGGCGTAAGGGTTCCAGAAGAGGTAAGCCTGTCATTTCTCAACACAAGACACACATCACCCTTTATAGCGTGATATGCTTTCTTTATTGGCGGTATTTTATCATATCATTTGTTCAGGAAACCAGATGTTTGGACTAAATTATACATCTTCGCACATCTTTTATCGCCTTTAAAGAACAACGAACAAGTGCGGAACGGATTTGAACTTAAACCGCACATCTTCCAAGAGAAATAAAGGAAAAGAATATGAATTATCTTTATGGGGTGTCCAGCAATATTGGATACCCCTTTTGCTATAATAAAGCCAGAAAGTGAGAGATGAAACAAGGCAAAAACCTCACTTAAATAATTAAAGGGTATGGCTCCCGAATAAAAGCCACCGTTCCAAAAGGAACAAGAAAGGAAAAATTATGAAGAAGCACGCCGTCCGTTTCACCGTCGATTTCATCAACCAGAAGATCATCGGCACCAAGGCCAGTTTTGACAAGGCAAGCAAGGGTTTTGGCCCCATCTATGAGGAATTGGCCGAGAAGGTTGCCAAGCATCCCGACTTCGCCCTGATCGTTAAGGAGCAGAAGAAGCACACCACCAAGGCCAAGAAGACCTACTACGGTATGGACTTCGACTTTATGGAGGCTTACATCTCCACCCGAAAGAACGCCAAGCAGTTGATGGAAGAGTATGAGGCTGTTAAGAAGAAGGCCGAGGATAGCAAGATCAGCGTTTATCCCCTCACCAAGAAGTGGTTCCTGGGCGAGTTCGACCCCGACAAGCAGGGCTTTGATATGGAAAAGGCCAAGAAGGAGATCAGCGATTATCGCATTGCCACGGCTGTTATCAGTGCCTCCCCTGCTTCCGCCGAGAAGCAGGAGGAAGAGCAGTCCAACGATCTGGCTCTGGTAGGCTAACCAAACCAACTGACAATAAATTTTAGGAGGATATAAAAATGAAAGGCTACAAGATTGATTTTACCGCCAGCACCATCACCATTACCGCAGACTTCGCCAAGAAGATGAATGACCCCACCTCCGCCGAGTATAAGACGATCTCGCAGATCAAAAAGGATTTCCCCCAGATGAAGATTATCAACAAGACCCACAAGACCCCCCGAAAGTATGTTTCCAAGAGCACGGGCGAAACCTTTAACTGTAATCAGTTTAAGAACCTCAAATACGAGAATATGGAGGGCTTCATCAATGGCCTTTCCAACAGCGAAGATTATATGAAGCCCTACCTTTTCCTGAAAAACTGCGGTAGCCTCCCTCTGACCTCTCGCTATACTGCCGTCCGCCGTTGGTTCGTGGCACAGTTCCCCGAGTTCCGCAAGAACCCCATCTTCTATCTCTACAATGAGGTTAAGGTGATTGAGGCTACACCTTTCTTTCAGCAGGCAAAAGAAGAAGCAGCGGAGAAGGCTGCGAAGAAGGCTATGGAAAATGCCGAGGAGGTTGCGTGATGAAAAGAGATTTTTTCAGCGACGAAGGTAAAAAGGCTTATGAAGTGTGCCTTCAACATTACATTGAAAGAGGGAACACGGAGGAATTGGCACACCAGATAGTCGATCATCTGAACGAAGAGGATATTTTTCGCACTTATGAGATTATCCAGCAGGAAAAGAATGTGGAAGAATCCTGCGTTATCCCAGCCTTTCCCAATTTCGGAAAAATGCGATTTTAGTCAAAAAGCACGCAAAAATTTTTGAGGTCTTAAATATAAAAAGAAGTCCAAAAAAACTTGCGTGGTATTCTCCCAAGGTCTCGCTATGCGGGGCAAGGTCAAAAATGGAACATCTTTCAATCTGAATTTACAAGAATAAGTGAAGGAGGAATAACAATGGAATTGATTGAAGGAAACTACTATTCTCCGCACGATCTCCAAACCTTTATGGAAGTCAGCGAAAGCACATGGAGCCATAGGCGGAACGAACTACTGTCAAATCTCAGCCTCTATTATGATTATGAAGTTGAGTATGAGGGACGAAAAACGACATTTCACATTTTGAAGAAACTGGGCGACTATCAGGGCATCCCAAACAAGCGGGACGCATCCAAGAGGAACAATACATACCGCTCCAAAATCGTGGAGGTCATCAAAGCAGATAATGTTCAGACCGCTTCAAATGTTGCCCGTATCATCAAAGATGACAGCGAAATCCAAGAACTGAATCATAAGTTCGGCACAGTTCAAGAATACACTCGACTGCGGATGCGGGAGATGTTTGGGAAATACCAAAATGACGGTGGAACTGACGGACGGATTCTCGAAAAAATATGGTGTCGGTTGGATTTGGAACATAATTGCTACATTCCGATGCCAGAAGATCAGATTCAAGCGTTTTATGAGTTTTTCTATGCCGAGAGAAAGGCTTCCGCTCCAATTGAGTTAGATGCTCTGAATGATTACGAAATCGGGCTTATTACCAAAGAGGATATGACCGCCATCATCGGCCAGCAGGCTTATTTCGGCTACGCAAACGCCCGCAGGGAGTTCAAGGCAAAGTATGGTTATACGCCCGTCAAAGTTCCTGTTTATGGAATATATGGATTCGACATTACTAATTTTGAAAGTGAGGACAATAACAATGTCAGTATTTGAAAAGATGGTTTCTCTGCCGGACTACTACCCCACTATGGAGCAGGACGGCTATGAGCCGTGGCAGGTGTTGGAAGCATTTCGGCGAACCCAGCGAAAGCAACTTCAAGAGGAAGATGACTTCCCCCGCATCCATATTACAAGCGAGGTGAAGATCAAGTGAGAATTTCAAAAGACCCAGATAAGGACAAGAAGAAAAAGAAAAAAGAGCAATCTTGGTTTGAAAACTACATCTACGCAGTTATGGAAAAGAGTATGAAAGACTGCCTGAATAAAGCGTTGGATGACATTTTCAAAGATTGGAAATAAAAGCACGCAAAAATTTTTGGATTCCTATTTTTATATAGAAGTCCAAAAAATTTTGCGTGCTATTTTTATAGGCGGGAGCCGTAGCATTGACTGCGGTTTCCGCTTTTTTCGTTTTCTGCCGTCCAACGGGTAAAACTTCTCCTGCCGATCACAGCCAACAAAACCGTCTTCTGGATTGAAAATGCCATTTAGCGGGAGTGATGCCCACGACAAAATTGAAACGGCAAACAATTCTTTGATTTTCACGGAATATGCCCCCGGTCATCCGTCCAGAAAAACAAATGATTTCCCGCACACTTTTGGAGCAGAGAAAACCGGGCAGAAGACCGCCGAAAACAGGCTGATTTCGTCCAAGAAACAGATTAGCCCCTTTCCTGAACGCCGTCCTCTTTCACAAACTCAATCAAATCTCCGGGCTGACATTCCAACAGGGAGCAGATAGTTTCAAGGGTAGCCCAAGATACCATCTGCCCGCTTCTGATCTTTTGGAGCATGGCTTCCCCCATGATCTTCTCTTTCCTAATTCTATTGGTGTTATAGCCTGCTTCTTTGAGAACGGCGATTACATCCACTTTGTAGCACATCGGCATAGTTGCCACCTCCTCCATTATACTGTTATTATACCACGATTTACACCCATTTCAAGTGTTAATTTTACACATAAAATAAGTGTAAATATTGTGCGTTCTGCGAATTGAATTACACTCGATAAAGGTGTAATATAAAGACAGTTAAGAGAGATCGGGTGGCTGCGACGGACGGGCCGAGGACGAATCGGATATTCCCTCTATAATCCACCCGATCAAACAAAGAAAAGGAGAAATGAAAAATGAGTAAGAACGAAATGATTTCTATGATTGAGACGATGAACAACTACGATGATCTGGCATCCAAGGCAAAGGCCAAGGCCGACGCCATCCGGGAGGCCATCAAGGAAGAGATGGTTCGGCAGAACACCGAAGAACTGGTTGCCGGGGCTTACATCGTCCGCTTTACCAATGTGATCTCCAACCGCTTCGACAGCACCACCTTCAAGCGTCTGTATGCTGACCTCTACAAGGACTTCACAAAGCCCGTCAGCAGCCGCCGCTTCTCCGTATCCTGCTGATAAGAAAAACGCTCCACGGGCCACACAAAGCCCGTGGAGCAATCCAGAAGGGAGACAGATTAAATGAATCACGGATACGCAAGATGCTCCACCAACGAGAGCAAGCAGGACATAGACCGCCAAGTGCGGGAATTGAAGCAGGCTGGGGCGGAGAGCATTTTTTTAGAATACGAACACGGGGACGCTGCCGTGAAGTGTCAGTTGTCCTCTCTTCTGGAAGAGGCACAGCCGGGAGACACGATTATTACTTTGGAAGTCTCCCGCCTCGCCAGAAGCACAAAGCAGTTGTGTGAGATCATCGAGATCATCCGCTCCAAGCATCTGCGGTTGGTGATTGTGGGAAGCATTACCGTGGATTGCTCCAACGGAGAGATTGACCCTATGACAAATGCTTTTATCCAGATGTCCGGGGTGTTTGCCGAATTGGAGTTGCGTATCATCCGGGAGCGTGTCAGATCGGGGATGGCAAACGCCAAAGCCAAGGGAGCCAAGATCGGCAGACCGCAGGCAACGGCAGACGATATTCCCGCCGTGTTCCTCCGACACTACCCCGCTTTCAAAAATAAGCAGTTGAATGTGTCAGAGTTGGCGAGGGTATGCGATTTGAGCAGGACAACGGTTTATAAATACATTGACCTTTTGGAAGGGTGTGCTTATTGAAATTTCCAAGAGCAAATGATATGATACAGAGAGATAAATCGGGACTTTTGGTGTAAGGAGGCAAGGATGAAAAAGTTCTTTATTGCTCTCGCTGTTTTTGTTTCTATAATTCTATTGATTGCGTTGGCCCCTGCGGCCAGAAAAATTGACAAGATCGTGGAGGCAACGGAATACTCTTTTACAGACCCGAATTACGCTGTTTCCCACAACATTACAATTCAAGGCTACGATACACGAAACTATTTTGGTTACGGTCATTTTGAAGGCGTATTTTCGGCAGAAAACTGGGAACTCGCACAAAAAGGGTGGATACTCAAAGCAAATTTCCCTATTTCCCATACATATTGGAACGCATACGCTGTTCATCCTTCCTCCCAGCCTATTTCAACCAATGTTTTCTCACTACTTCCTGACCGAAAATGGGAGTCCTTTGTTGTACTGTTGCAGGAGGTATCAGATCAGCCAGATGGAGATAGAATAACCTCCTTCAATTTCCAAAACGGGAAGTTTATCGTCAGCGGTTCACTCCCCCGAGAAGAAGCATTGATAGAAGCCTGCCACCTCACCAAAGGCACATCATTAGAACCACTTTTTACGAATCGCTAAAAAAATTACGCAAAGAATAGAGAAAAAAGTCCAATTTATAGAGCAGTTGCCATTTTCGGCAACTGCCCTTTTTTCTTTCCTGTTGGCGTGGTATAATCGTGAAAACGGCGTGGGAGGCGAGAACAATGGCACAAGGGCAAGGACGATCCTCAAAACAAGGTGTAAAATTGCTTTACATCCGGGATTATCTCTATACCCACACCAACAAAGACAACCCCAAAAACGCAAAACACATTGTCGGTTATCTCGCCTCCAAGGGCATTGCTGCCAAAGAGAAAACCATCTACAACGATATTCTCCGCCTTCAAATAGACTTCGGCGTTCCCGTAGAATACAACCCCAAAAAATGGGGCTACTACATCACAAAGCCTCAATTTGAGCCGTATGAATTGCGGTTGATGGTTGATAGCATCCAGTCTTCTAAGTTCATCACACAAGAAAAGGCAAGGGAAATCAGCAACAAGATTAAAAAGATGGCGGACATCTATACAAAAGAAAGCCTGAACCGTCAGGCGTATGTTGCCGGGCGTGTCCGCAGTCTAAATGAAAGCGTTGTGAAAGACGCTGACCGTATCCACGAAGCGATTGCCGCAGACCGCAAGATTGCGTTCCGCTATTTCCATTACACCCCCAACAAGGATAATCCGCAAACCTACTCCAAAAGCGGTGAAAGAATTATTGTCAGCCCCTATGCCCTGATGTGGAATGACGGCAATTATTATCTTTATGCTTATGACGGCAAAAAGTTCAGGACATACCGAGTGGATAGAATGGAGGGTATTTCTCACCCACTATTGGATAAACGAGAGGGCAAGGATGAATACGACAAGAGAAACCTGACCGACCAAAAGGCAAAAGTATTCAGTATGTATCACGGAGAAGCCTACAATGTGAGGATACGGGTTCATAATCGGCTGGCGGATGCTGTTATAGATCAGTTTGGCAAGGATACAATGATGGTTCCCTATGACGATAGCCATTTCACCATCAATGTGCCTGTTGAGTTAAGCCCACCGTTTTATGCGTGGGTTGCTACTTTTGGAAAATCAATGAAGATATTAAGCCCGGAGCCAGCAGTTGAGGGAATGAAAAAGTTTCTTCAAAAGGCTGTGGAGATGTATCAAGACGAGTAAAGATGAAGGGAAGGTGTTCAATCACCTTCCCTTTTGTTCGTAGATGTAAAAAGATGTTCCAAGATGCTTCATTATGCCCGCATCCGAATGTGTTCCTGTTTCAGGCTCCGAATAATATTTACTTCGTCCATCTCTTTCTTCAAATCACTCGTCAAAAGGTTCAAATACCCCTCTGTAATCGCAAGGCTGCTATGACCGAGTATCTTTTGAAGAACCACAACCGAACCGCCCATAGTCGCCCATTTTTTCGCAAATGTGTGTCTGAAACGATGAACGCCTGTCTGTTCTAATCCTCTTTCGTGGCAGTAATCCCAAAGTGCGTGATAATTGCTGCTTCTGGTAAGTTGCTTGCCATAGACAGAGCAGAAAAGCCAATCATCAATACCTCCGCCGCGATACTGTAAATACTCTTTGAGGATTTTGATAATATCCTCATTCAAGGGGATAATGAGAGGTTTGCGGTTCTTTGTGGTATTCACATAGACTACCGAGTTATCAAAATCCACATCCCGGATTTTGATGTTAATAAGACTGTTTTGACGAACGCCAGTAGAAAGAAGAAAATTGACAATCACCCAACTGCGATAAGTAGAAAAGATACACTTCCGCACATCTGGCTTTTTCAGCAGCATCTTCAATTCATCGTCCGTGTATGTCTGGATGGGGGCTTTATCTGCTTTTGGAAGAGGGATTTCAAAGAACGGCAGATACTGACATTTCATAAAAAATCGCATCAGCGTTTTCAAGTCTCTCGCATACGTTCCCATAGAAACTTCGTTCAAATCAGGGTCTTCCCTCAACGAAATATAAAAATCCGCCATCGTCTGTGGAGACATTGAAGAAATCGACGTGTCTGCCGGGATACGCTTGTAAATCTGCTTAATGGATTCCCGATAATGGTTGATCGTCCCATCCCTCAGGTTGCGGGCTTTACAATCTAAAATATACTCTTCAAAGCCCTCTTGAAACGTCTTTTCATTGGGGAAGCACATCCTGATTTTCTTCATCATTTCACCCTCCAAATACGCAAAAACAGGAAGCACATCTCTCGCATTTCCACGAAGATGATGTGCTTCCTGCTTGTTTTGGAATGAAAATCAGACTTCCGAACTTTTTAGGGGCAAAAGCCCCGGAAAAGTCCTCTTACTTCTTGCTCTCGGCAACAGCCACGGCCACAGCCACAGTCGCGCCCACCATGGGGTTGTTGCCCATGCCCAAAAAGCCCATCATTTCCACGTGAGCGGGCACGGAGGAGGAGCCGGCGAACTGGGCGTCGGAGTGCATACGGCCCATGGTGTCGGTCATGCCGTAGCTGGCGGGGCCGGCGGCCATGTTGTCGGGATGCAGGGTCCGGCCGGTGCCGCCGCCGGAGGCGACGGAGAAGTACTTCTTGCCCTGCTCGATGCACTCCTTCTTGTAGGTGCCGGCAACGGGGTGCTGGAACCGGGTGGGGTTGGTGGAGTTGCCGGTGATGGACACGTCCACGCCCTCCAGGTGCATGATGGCCACGCCCTCGCGGACGTCGTCAGCGCCGTAGCAGCGGACGTTGGCGCGCTCGCCCTCGGAGTAACGGACCTCGCGGACCACGGCCACCTCGCCAGTGGCGTAGTCGAACTGGGTCTGGACGTAGGTGAAGCCGTTGATACGGCTGATGATCTGAGCGGCATCCTTGCCCAGACCGTTCAGGATGACCCGCAGAGGCTCCTTGCGGGCCTTGTTGGCGTTGCGGACGATGCCAATGGCGCCCTCGGCGGCGGCGAAGGACTCGTGGCCGGCCAGGAAGGCGAAGCACT
>CAMCNO010000011.1 GCA_945876285.1 uncultured Clostridia bacterium
TCAAGGACCTGTGGAAGCTGATGAACATCTCCAATGACCGCTTCATCCGCACCACTGACGACTATCATGTCTCCGCCGTCCAGAAGATCTTCAAGAAGATGTACGACAACGGCGACATCTACAAGGGCGCCTACAAGGGCAAGTACTGCACCCCCTGCGAGTCCTTCTGGACCGAGAGCCAGCTGAAGGACGGCTGCTGCCCCGACTGCGGCCGCCCCGTGGTGGACGCCGAGGAGGAGGCCTACTTCTTCCGTCTGAGCAAGTATGCCGACAAGGTCCGGGATCTGCTGGAGAACACCGATTTCCTGCAGCCCCGCAGCCGCGTCAACGAGATGGTGAAGAACTTCATCGACCCCGGTCTGGAGGATCTGTGCGTCTCCCGCACCAGCTTCACCTGGGGCGTGCCTGTGGACTTTGACCCGGGCCATGTGGTCTACGTGTGGGTGGACGCGCTGTTCAACTACACCACCGCCCTGGGCTTCCTGAACGACCAGTACAACGACTACGACAAGTACTGGCCCGCCGACGTCCACTTCGTGGGCAAGGAGATCGTCCGGTTCCACTCCATCATCTGGCCCGCCATGCTGATGAGCATGGAGATGCCCCTGCCCAAGCACGTCTTCGGCCACGGCTGGCTGCTGCTGGACGGCGGCAAGATGTCCAAGTCCAAGGGCAACGTTGTCGATCCCTACATTCTGGCGGAGAAGTTTGGCGTGGACGCCCTGCGCTTCTTCCTGATGCGCACCTTCCCCTTCGGCTCCGACGGCAACTTCTCCAACGAGCTGCTGATCCAGACCATCAACACCGACCTTGCCAACGACCTGGGCAACCTGCTCAGCCGCACCACCGCCATGGTGGGCAAGTACTTCGGCGGCCAGCTGCCCGCCGGCTGCAAAACTTGGGAGAATCCCGAGCCCTTCGACACCGACCTCATCTCCATGGCCTCCGCCCTGCGGAACGCCTACGAGGCCCAGATGGAAGCCTATGCTCCCCACAACGCCCTGGCGGAGGTGTTCAAGGTCATTCAGCGGGCCAACAAGTATATCGACGAGACGGCTCCCTGGGCTCTGGCAAAGGACATGGAGGCCAATGGTAAGCGTCTGGCCCACGTCCTCTATAACCTGCTGGAGGCCACCCGCATCTGCGGCATCCTGCTGACGCCCTTCATGCCCGAGAGCATGGACAAGCTGTTCGTCCAGATCGGCGCTCCCGCCGACATCCAGACCTGGGACAGCGCCGCTGTCTGGGGCGCTCTGAGCGAGACCGCCGCCGTCACCAAGGGCGAGAACCTGTTCCCCCGTATCGACATGGATAAGGCCATTGCCGAGCTGGAGGAGGCCGCCGAGGCCGCCAAGAAGGCCGCCCTGCCCGCCATTGAGGTGGAGCCTCAGCTGGAGGAAAAGGTGGACTTTGACACCTTCTGCAAGAGCGACTTCCGGGCCGTGAAGGTGAAGGCCTGCGAGAACGTGAAGAAGAGCGAAAAGCTGCTGAAGTTCACCCTGGACGACGGCACCGGCACCGACCGCCAGATTTTGTCCGGCATTGCCAAGTATTACAAGCCCGAAGAGCTGGTGGGCAAGACGCTGGTTGCCATCGTGAACCTGCCGCCCCGGAAGATGATGGGCCAGGAGAGCTGCGGTATGCTGATCTCCGCCGTCCACACCGAAAAGGGCGAGGAGAAGCTGCATCTGCTGATGGTGGACGACGCCATCCCCGCAGGAGCCAAATTGTGCTGAGCACTTCGAGGGGGAGCAGGCTCCCCCTCGACCTCCCCTACCACCAGTGACATCGGTCACTGGTGAACGCGCCCAAGGCGCTTAAGTCAAAGTATTTTCGGCAGGCACATGTCCTGCCGAAAATCATTTAAAACGAGGTATCTATGCGTTTACAAAGTGCGATTTTTGACATGGACGGCACGCTGCTGGACTCTATGCACATCTGGAACGACCTGGGGCCCAACCTGCTCCGCTCCATAGGCATTGAGCCGGCCCCGGACCTGGGCGACCGGCTGATGCTGATGACCTTCCGGGACGGCGCCGCCCTCTGCAAAGAGGAATATCACCTCTCCCAGAGCGTGGAGGAGATCATGGACCTGACCAAGGCTGAGGTCCGCGCCTTCTATGAAAACGAGGTCCAGGCCAAGCCCGGCGTGGAGAAATTCCTGTCCCTGCTGAAAATGGAGGGCGTATGGATGTACGTCGCCACCAACACGGACCGGGACCTGGTGGAAGCCGCCCTGAAGCACACGGGGCTGGACGGCTACTTCAGGGGTATCCTGACCTGCGCCGAGGTGGGCGTGGGCAAGAAGGACAGCCCTGAAATTTACGAGCGGGCCATGCGTCGTCTACGGGGCAGCAAAAAGGACACCGTCATTTTCGAGGACGCCCTCCACGCCATCCGGACGGCAAAGGCCGCCGGCTTCCGGGTCTGCGGCGTGTACGACCCCTCCGCCGAGGCGGACCAGGAGGAGATCCGCGCCCTGTCGGACTACTATATCCGTTCCTTTGAGGAAATGTTCGAGAGCGAAATCCCGGACTGAAAATTTGACGGGACCCTCCCGTCAAATTTTTTTACTCCCGCTGTAACGAAACCGCCCCGGGGCGGATATAAGGGTTGAAAGGAGGGGCATTTGATGGATGATATGAGCGCCATTTACCAGCAGCACGCCCAGACCGTCTACAAGTTCCTCCTGGCCCAGTGCCGCGACCCGGACCTGGCGGAGGAGCTGACCCAGGAGACCTTTTACCAGGCCGTCCGCTCCATCGGCCGGTTCGACGGAAGCTGCAAGGTGTCCGTCTGGCTGTGCCAGATCGCCAAACACCTGTGGTACCAGCACCTCCGCAAGCACAGGCGGGAGGTCCCCATGCCAGACGACCCACCGGACATTCCCGTCCCCTCGTCGGAGGACGGCCTGCTGGAGCGGGAGGGCCGCCTGGAGCTGCTGCGGAGCATCCACAGCCTGCCGCCGGACCAGCGGGAGGTAGTGTACCTCCGGGCCTTCGGCGGTCTCAGCTTCCGGGAGATCGGAGATGTGCTGGGCAAGACGGAGACCTGGGCGAGAGTAACGTTTTACCGCAGCAAGGAAAAACTGCGGAACGGAGGTGTATCCGATGAAAAATGATCTGACCTGTGCCGTGGTGCGGGACCTGCTGCCCAGCTTCGTGGAGGGCCTGACCTCCGAGGAGACGAACCGAGCGGTGGAAAGCCACCTGTCCGTCTGCCCGGACTGCGCCGCCCGCCGGGACGCCATGGCCGCTCCCGCGGAACCCGCGGAGAAGGCGGAGCAGAGCAGGGAAGTGGACTATCTGAAAACCGTCAGGCGGAAGAGCGGGCGGAGGATCGTGCTTGCCATCGCCTGCACCCTGGCGGTGATCCTGGCGGGAGTGGCTCTGAAGCTGTTCGTCATCGGTGAGCCCGCCAGCCGGGAGGGCATGAGCTGGTCCATGCGCTGTGACGAGACCGCCATGGACCTGCGGGTATACTCCACCTGGTCCGGCGTGGCCTACTGCCGCTGGGATTTGAAAAACAACGACGGCATCGTCCGGCTCACCGCCAAACAGGTGCTGCCCTCCCTTCTTTACGACTCCGCCGACCACCGGGAGCGCATTCCTCTGGAGGGTGTGCGGGAGGTCTGGATCGCGGGTCAGCTGATCTGGCAGGACGGCATTTCCATCAGCAGCGGGACAATGGACCTTTACGCAGCCAAGACCCCCTATGTGGGCGACATACCCGCCCTGAACCGGGTGGCGACCGCCATGAATATCCAAAGTGGATGCGGCCCTTACACCAATAGCCTGCAAACATCCCACGAGCCCTACGGCTGGACCCTGGAATTTTCCAATATTTACACAGAGAAGCAGGCCGCCTGGCTGGATGAGACCATGGAATATGATCTTGCTCCGCTGATGATGGCCCTGGTGGAGAATCTGGGTGAAGTCTCCTGGACTTACCGCACCCAGGACGACGCATTGCAGACCCGCACCGTGACGCTGTCGCAAGTAAACGAGGCCCTCCCCCGGCCCGTGAAGGACTACGCCGCTTCTCCGGCGGAGCTCCAGCAGCTCTGCGACCTGCTGCAAGGCTAAACGCAACAGGCCCCCGGCTTTCGCCGGGGGCCTGTCTATATCCTCAGGGTGCCTTATTCGTACTTCTTCTCCACTTCCTCCAGCCGGTTCAGGAAGGGGCTGGTGGTGCAGCTCATCTCGGGAGCATCGTTCTTGAACTTCTCCACGTTCGCCATGCTCTCCTTGATGGGCCGGATGGTGCCGGCGCCGGCCACGCAGCCGCCGGGGCAGGCCATGCCCTCCAGCAGGTAACCGTCCCGCTTGCCGGCCTTGGCCATCATCAGCATCTTCTTGCATTCCTTCAGACCATCGGCATGCTCCACCAGGATCTCCCGGTCGGGAGCGATATGCTTGATGGCCTCTACCACGGCCTCTGCGACACCGCCGCCCACGGCGAAGCCCCGGCCCATGCCGGTGCCTTCCTGCATGTCGTCGGCGGAATCAGCCTCGATCTTGCTGAAATCAATGTTCTTGGCGTCGAACATGCCCAGCAGCTCCTCAAAGGTCAGCACGAAGTCCACGTCAGACCGGACGGTGCGGCGGTTGGCCTCCAGCTTCTTGGCGGCGCAGGGCCCGATGAACACGATGCGGGCGTTGGGATGGTCCTTCTTCACCATACGGGCGGTGATGACCATGGGGGTCAGGGCCATGGAGATATAATCCTTGAACTGGGGGAACAGAGTCTTGGCCATCATGGACCAGGCGGGGCAGCAGGAGGTTCCCATCCAGGGCTGCTTGGCGGGGACTTCCTCCAGGAAGTCCTTGGCCTCCTCCACCGTGCACAGGTCCGCGCCGATGGCGACCTCTACCACGTCGGCGAAGCCCAGGATGCGCATAGCTGCCTTCAGCTTGGCGGGGGTGGCCTCCGGGCCGAACTGGCCCACGAAGGCGGGCGCCACGCAGGCAATGACTTCTTCGTTCCGCTTAATTGCAGTGATGATCTGGAAGATCTGGCTCTTGTCGGCGATGGCGGCGAAGGGGCAGTTCACCAGGCACATGCCGCAGGAGACGCACTTGTCATAGTTGATTTTGGCCCGGCCCAGCTCGTCGGAGCCGATGGCATCCATGCCGCAGGCGGCGGCACAGGGGCGCTCGATCTTGGAAATGGCCCGGTAGGGGCACTGGTTGAAGCACTTACCGCACTTGATGCACTTGTCCTGGTCAATGTGGCAGTGCTTATTCTTGTCCAGATAAATGGCGTCCTTGGGACAGACATTCATGCAGGGATGGGAAATGCAGCCCTGGCAGCTGTCCGTGATGCGGACCTGCTTGGGGGGGCAGGCGTTGCAGGCAAAGGGAATGATGTTGACCAGGGGGTTCTCAAAATACTTCTGGTCGGTGGCAGCCTCGTTGATGCTGGCGGAAATGGGCATCTGGCTCTCGGCGGGCTGCAGGTCCATGCCCAGGGCCAGCCGCACCCGCTCCTGCACGATGGCACGCTCCAGGAACACATCGGCGCGGTGCTTGGCCACCTCGCCCTGGATCATCTTGTAGGGGATCTCATCCACGCGGGTCAGGTCACCGCCCTCATAGGCCAGGCGGGCCACCTCGGTGAATACGTTGCGGCGGATATCGTCCACCGCACTGTGTACGCCTCTCATATCGTTTCTCCTCCATATATCCGGCGGTCGCATACCGTCCGGGATTTTGGCATGAATATTATACAGAAACCCGTCTTTTTTTGCAAGAAAATGTTCCGCTAGACCTCATTTTTCCACTTCCGCCGCCTTTCAGTTCCGCTTCAGCTTCCCGAGGTAAGGTGGAATTGCAAGAAAGAGCCGCCTGTGCTATAATATTGGATGTATTTGACTTGATAATAACAGGAGGTATCCCTCTATGACCTGGCAAGAAAGACGGATCGTCACCTTCCTCAGCGCCGTGCTGACGGTTCTGTTCGCCATTGTGCTGGTGCTGTTGGGCGCCCGCTATAAGCAAAACCGCGCGGAGAAGGAGGCCGCCCAGGAGGCCGGCTCCACATCCCCCGCGGCGGACCCCGTGGCCTACACCGCCCTGTCCTATGAAAACGGCTCCTTCACGTTGTCCTTTTCTCTGGACGAAAACGGAAGCTGGGTCTGGGCCGACGACCCCTCTTTCCCCCTGGACGACACCACCATCCTGGGCATCACCGGCCAGCTGGCGTCCTGGAACCCCCAGCAGACCGTGACGGACACGGAGGTGCTGGCGGACGCGGGCTTTGACCAGCCCAGCGGCTCTCTCACCGCCTCCGCTGCCGGCGGCAGCACCACCACGCTGCTCTTTGGCCGAACCACCACCGACGGAAACAGCTATTACGTCCGCCTCAACGGAGACGAGACCACTGCCTACATCCTTCCCGGCACCCTGTACCAGCTCATATCCCGTCCCATCTATGACATGATGGAGCTTCCGGAGCTGCCGGAGCTGCCGGAAGACCAGTTGCTGTCCGTCACCATCCAGGGCCCCGACGAGGAGGACGGTACCGTGGGCCGTGTCACCGTCCTGACCGCCTATCAGAGCGAAGAGGGGACCTCCTGGCGGGGCGACGGCGCCAACATCACCGACGCCCCCGTCGTCCGGGCGCTGCTGGAGGACTTTGCGGCCCTCACCATCACCAAATGCGTGGATTACCACCCCTCCAATGACGCCGCCGCCCTCTGCGGCTTTAACAGCCCCGCCGCCAAGGTCTCCATCCGCTACACCACGGAGACAGACGCCGAGCAGACGCTGCAGATGACCATCGGCAGCCGCCTGCCGGACGAGACCGGACGGTATGTCCAGCTGGGCGACGACTCCACCATTTACTTCCTGCCTACGGAGCTGCTGGACCCGCTGATGCGGGTGTCCGTCAACGGCCTGGAGGGCTGAGCGCGAAAGGAGATTTCCCCCATGCGGGTATTGATCGTTGAGGACGAGGTGCGCCTCGCCTCCACCCTCCAGGACCTTCTGGAGCTGAACGGCTACACTGCCGACGTCAGCCACGACGGCGAGTCCGGCCTGGACAACGCCCTGTCCGGCATTTACGACGTGGTGCTTCTGGATGTCATGCTGCCCAAGCTGGACGGCTTCACCGTCCTGCGCCGCCTGCGGGCGGCAGGAAACGCCACGCCGGTGCTGATGCTCACCGCCCGGTCGGAAGTCAGCGACAGGGTGGAGGGCCTGGACTGCGGCGCGGACTACTACCTGACCAAGCCCTTTGAGCCGAAGGAGCTGCTGGCCTGCATCCGTGCCCTGACCCGGCGGCAGCCGGAGCTGCGGAATACGGATACACTGGAATACGGCGACCTGAAGCTGGAGAAAAACTCCTTCACCCTCTCCTGCGGGGACCACTCCCTGCGCCTGAGCCGGAAGGAGTTCGACATGATGGAGCTGCTGATGCTGAACCGGGAGCTGGTCATTACCAAGGAAAACCTGCTCTTGAAGATCTGGGGCTACGAATCCGACGCAGAGGACAACAACGTAGAGGTCTACATCTCCTTTCTCCGCAAAAAGCTGGAGCACCTCCACTCCGCCGTAAAGATCAAGACCATCCGCATGGTGGGCTACTGCCTGGAGCAGACCTGACATTTTCGACTTCTCCACTGGGTTTTCCACGTTTTCCACATACTTTTCGACAAGGGGGTGTACTTGTCATGATCCGAAAGCTGCGGCTGAAATTCGTGGCCATCTGTATGGCCCTGGTGACCGCCATTCTGGCGGCGGTGTTCTTCTCCGTCTATTTCTCCATGGCCCGGAACATCTCCGACCTCAGTCGTCAGGTCCTCTACCGGGTCGTCCAGGAGGAGTCCGTGGGCGGCAGCCTGACGCGGCCGGACATCTCCATCAGCATCGGCGGCGACCGGGTGCTGCTGCCCTATTTTACCGTGAATCTCTGGACCTCCCGCAGAGGCGGCTACACCGCCCAGATCACCGGCGGCACCTACGCCAATCTGGAGAACACCGATGAGCTGACCGCCATTTTGCAGGACTGCCTCTCCCAGGACCGGCGGGAAGGCACCATCGCCGCCTATCACCTGCGGTATCTGCGGCAGGACAACGGCCTGTATGAAAAGCTGGCCTTTGTGGATATGTCCATGGAGCAGGCGGTGCTGCGGAAAATGATGGGCTCCTACCTGTTCATTGCCCTGGCCTCGCTGCTGCTCCTGCTGGGCGTATCCGTCCTGCTGTCCCGCTGGGCCACCCGGCCCGTGGAAAAGGCCTGGAAGCAGCAGCGGCAATTCCTGTCCGATGCCTCCCACGAGCTGAAAACCCCCCTGACCGTTATTCTCTCCAACGCGGAGCTGCTGGAGCAGGCGGAGCTGCCGGACAAGCCCGCCCGCTGGGCGGACAACATCCTCTCCGAAGCCGGGCGGATGCGCTCCCTGGTGGAGGAGATGCTGACCCTGGCCCGGGCAGACAACATGGTCCGCACCGCTGTCCTGACGGAAGTCTCCCTCTCCGACATTGCCGCTGACTGCGCTCTGGCCTTTGAGCCGGTGGCCTTTGAGGCGGGGAAGTCCCTGGACTACACCCTGGCGGAAAGCGTCGCCGTCCTGGGAGACGGGGAAAAGCTTCGCCAGCTTATCTCCGTCCTGCTGGACAACGCCATCAAATACGGCGCCGACAGCGGCACCGTCACGCTGTCCCTGGAAAAAACAGACCGCCAGGCGAAGCTCACCGTCTCCAATCCCGGCGACCCCATCCCGCCGGAGCAGCTGGGCCACCTGTTTGAGCGGTTCTACCGGGCGGACGATTCCCGGGGCGAAAAATCTGGCTTCGGCCTGGGCCTGTCCATCGCCCAGACCATCGCGGCGGAGCACAAGGGCGCGCTGAAAGCGGAGAGCGACGATGTTTCCACCCGCTTCATCTACACCATGCCGCTGAAAAAGTAAAAGAGAGGAGCGATGCTCCTCTCGTTTCGTTTGCCATCTGCCTGTCAATCCTGGTCGATGCAGAAATAGCTGAAATCTCCCGTTGCCAGCAGCTCCCCTGCTTCGTTGGTGATATCCACCACCGCCAGGCAGGTGGCCTTGCCCCGGCGGCGGACCCGGCCCTCGGCCCGGATGATGCCGCCGGGCTGGTTCTTCAAAAAGTGAAGGCTGCCGTTCTGGGTCACATGATGCCGTCCATCGGTGTGGACAGCAGCTCCGGCGGCGTCGTCCGCCAGGGTATACAGCGCCCCACCGTGGACCATACCATAGGGATTCTTGCTCTCGGGCCGGATGTCCAGACGGAACACCGCCCGATCCCGCTCCAAGGTCTCCAATTCAAAAAAATTATGGCGGGTGAAAGGATTTTCCCGCAGCCGCAGTTCCTTCAACTGTTGTTCTTCCTGAGTCATGGTGTTCTCCCTTCGCTGGAATCTCCACCAGTGTATCACGTTCTCTGCTTTTTTTCCACATTTTTTGAAAAGAGTGTTGACAAATGGGGCTCCCGGAGTATACTGAACATATGAACAGTCATTCAATTGTTCAGATGAAAGGAGGCGGACTATGGAGGACCGCTACAATGTGGAGTGCTGTGATTTCATCCACGCCCACGAGGAGATCGTGGAAAAGGTGCGGCAGGAGCTGCCGGACGAGGATACCCTGTACGATCTGTCGGAGCTGTTCCGCATTTTCGGCGATTCCACCCGCATCCGTATCCTGTATGTGCTGTTTGAGGCGGAGATGTGCGTGTGCGACATCGCGGCGCTGTTGGGCATGACCCAGTCCGCCATCTCCCACCAGCTCCGGGCCCTGAAAAACGCCCGTCTGGTGAAGTCCCGCAGGGAGGGCAAGACCGTCTTTTACTCCCTGGCGGACGACCATGTGAAAACCATCATCGACCAGGGCATTGAACACGTGAAAGAGTAAGTTTTCCACATTTTATAATATCAGGAGGAAATCAACATGAAAAAGCGTTACAAGTTCGAAGTCGACTGCGCCAACTGCGCCGCCAAGGTGGAAGAAGCCGTCAAGAAGATCGACGGTGTGAACGACGCTTCCGTCAACTTCATGGCCCAGAAGATGACCATTGACGCTGACGATGCCCGTTTCGACGAAATTCTGAAGGAAGTGGTGGCTGTCGCCAAAAAGGTGGAGCCGGACTGCGAGCTGTACCTGTAATTTGAAGACGCCGCCTTTTCCGGCGGCGTCTTTTTTCAAGGAGGAACTCCCATGAATAACCTCACGAAAAAGCAAAAAAAGATGCTCCGGCGCATCGTCATTTCCGCGGTGCTGCTGATCCTGGTGAAGGTGCTGTGCGCTCTTTCCATCCTGCCGGAGCACGGAGTGCTGACCGCCGTATGCTTTCTGGCGCCCTACGCCGTCATCGGCTGGGACGTTCTCTACAAGGCCGTCCGCAATATCAAAAACGGCCAGATGTTCGACGAAAACTTCCTGATGGCCCTGGCCACCGTGGGCGCCTTCGCCACTGCTGAGTACGCGGAAGCCGTGTTCGTCATGCTGTTCTACCAGGTGGGCGAGCTGTTCCAGGACTACGCCGTGGGCAAGTCCCGCCAGTCCATCGCCGCCCTGATGGACATCCGCCCCGACACCGCCAACCTGGAAGGGGAGAACGGTGAGATCGAAGAGGTAGACCCGGAGGACGTCCCCGTGGGTGCCGTCATTGTGGTGAAGCCCGGCGAGCGGGTCCCGTTGGACGGCGAAGTGCTGGAGGGCACCTCCGCACTGGACACCGCCGCCCTCACCGGCGAATCCGTCCCCCGGGACGTGGCCCCCGGCGACGCTGTGATCAGCGGCTGCGTGAACCAGTCCGGCGTCCTGCGGGTCAGGGTGACAAAGCCCTGCGAGGAATCCACCGTCTCCAAAATCCTGGACCTGGTGGAGAATGCCAGCGAGAAAAAAGCCTCCAGTGAGAACTTCATCACCCGCTTCGCCCGGTATTACACCCCCTGCGTGGTGATCGCTGCCACGGCCCTATTCCTCCTGCCCACCATCGCCCTGCTGGTCATCCCTGCCGCCAGCCAGCCCGGCTTCCTGGCATGCACCGGCTGGGCGGACTGGCTCCACCGGGCCCTGATTTTCCTGGTCATCTCCTGCCCCTGCGCCCTGGTCATCTCCGTGCCTCTCAGCTTTTTCGGCGGTATCGGCGGCGCCAGCAAGTGCGGCATCCTGGTGAAGGGCAGCAACTACCTGGAAGCCCTGGCAAAAACCGAAACCGTCATCTTCGACAAGACCGGCACCCTGACAAAGGGCACCTTCTCCGTCACCGCCGTCCATCCCGAGGAGGGCTTTACCCAGGAGCAGGTGCTGGAGTACGCCGCCCTGGCGGAGCACTGGTCCGACCATCCCATCTCCCTGTCCCTGAAAGCCGCCTGCAAGGCGGAGTTGGATGCCTCCCGTGTTTCTGACGTGGAAGAAATTGCGGGCCACGGCGTCTGCGCCAAGGTGGACGGCAAGACCGTGTGCGTTGGCAACAGCCGCCTGATGGAGCGGCAGAACGTCAACTGGCTGCCCTGCGAGCTGCCGGGCACCATCGTCCATGTGACGGTGGACGGCTTCTACGCCGGACACATCGTCATCTCCGACCTCCCCAAGGAGGATGCCAAGGCCGCCATCGCCGATCTGAAAGCCAGCGGCGTGAAGAAGACCGTCATGCTCACCGGCGACGCGGAGGCCGTTGCCAAAAACGTGGCGGCGGAGCTGGGTGTGGACGAGTACCACGCTGAACTTCTCCCCGCTGATAAGGTGGATTGGACGGAGAAAATCCTCTCCGCCAAGACCGCTGGCGCCAAGGTGGCCTTCGTGGGTGACGGCATCAATGACGCCCCCGTGCTCAGCCGGGTGGACATTGGCATCGCCATGGGCGCCCTGGGCAGCGACGCCGCCATCGAGGCCGCCGACATCGTGCTGATGGACGACAAGCCCTCCAAGATCGCCACCGCCATGCGCATCTCCCGCAAGACCCTGCGCATCGTGAACCAGAACATCTGGTTCGCCCTGGGCGTGAAATTTGCGGTGCTGGTGCTGGGCGCTTTCGGCGTTGCCACCATGTGGGAGGCCGTGTTTGCCGACGTAGGCGTGGCCTTCATCGCCATTCTGAACGCCACCCGCTGCCTGCGGGTAGACGAATTCCGCAACTGAAACAACGGCAGAGGAACAATTCCTCTGCCGTTGTTTTGCCTTATTCCAGCGTCTCCAATTCACTCTGCCACAGTGTCCACTTTGCGTCACTGGGCATTCTCCAGTCGCCGCGGGGACTGAGGGCCACGGAACCCACCTTCGGGCCGTCAGGCAAGCAGTTCCGCTTGAACTGCTGGGAGAAGAACCGACGGTAGCAGGTCTTCAGCCACTTCAGAATGACCTCCCGGCTGTACTGCTTGCCCAGGGCGTACAGGGCCAGGCGGTATACCTTCCGGGGAGAGAAACCCCAGCGCAGAATGTAGTACAGGAAGAAGTCATGGAGCTCGTAGGGCCCCACCAGATCCTCCGTCCGCTGGCTGATCTCGCCCTTGACGGCGGGCAGCAACTCGGGGGAGACGGGGGTGTCCAGAATATCCTCCAGCACGTCGTGGAGAGCCTCGTCCTTCTTGGCGTTGTCCCGGGCCAGATAGGCCACCAGATGCCGCACCAGGGTCTTGGGAATGGAGGCGTTGACACCGTACATGCTCATGTGGTCGCCGTTATAGGTGCACCAGCCCAGCGCCAGCTCGGAGAGGTCGCCGGTACCGATGACGATGCCGCCGGTCTGGTTGGCAATGTCCATCAGCACCTGGGTCCGCTCCCGGGCCTGGCCGTTTTCAAAGGTGACGGAGTGGTCCTCCATGTCGTGGCCGATATCCTTGAAGTGGCTGCGGACGGAGGCGGAAATATCCACAGTCCGCAGAGTGGCCCCCATCTGCTCCGCCAGAATGACCGCGTTATTCTTCGTGCGGTCGGTGGTGCCGAAGCAGGGCATGGTGACGGCCACAATGTCCGTCATAGGCCGGTCCAGCATCTTCATGGCAAGTCCGGTAATGAGCACCGCCAGCGTGGAATCCAGACCGCCGGAAAGGCCCACCACGGCGGTCTTGGCCCCGGTGTGCTCCAGCCGCTGCTTGAGGCCCAGGGACGCGATCAGCAGAATTTCCCGGCACCGGGCGTCCCGGTCCTCCTTGCCCTCGGGCACGAAGGGCTGAGGCGCCACATACCGGGTCAGCTTCGTCTCAGACACCGTGAGGGAGAAAGGAATTTCCTGCACCACGGGAGTCTTGTCGAACATCTGAGTCCGGCGGCGCTCATAGCACAGCCTCTGCACATCCACCTCGGACACCAGCAGCCCGCCGTCAAACCGCCGCTCTGCCAGCATGGTGCCGTTTTCAGCGATCATCTGATGGGCGCCGAACACCACGTCGGAGGTGGACTCGCCCTCGCCGCAGCTGGAATAGACGTAGCCGCACAGCAGCTTGGCGCTCTGCATCGTCACCAGCTGGCGGCGGTAGCTGTCCTTGCCAATGATGTCGTTGCTGGCGGACAGGTTGCCGATGACAGTAGCGCCTGCCGCCGCCAGGTCCACGGCGGGGGAGCAGGGGGCCCACATATCCTCGCAGACCTCGAAGCCCAAAGCCAGGTCCGGCATATCCGCGCAGCGGAACACCAGCTTGTTTCCGAAAGGCACGGGCTTGCCCAGCAGGGTCACTGTGGTATTTGCTTCCGGTGCGGCGGCAAACTGCCGCTTCTCGTAAAATTCGCCGTAGTTAGGCAGGTGCGTCTTGGGAACCACGCCCAAAACCGTTCCTTTTTGTATAATTACCGCGCAATTATACAGTTTGTTGTTGACCCGCAGGGGCATACCCACAGCGGTGACTACCTCCAGATTCCGGGTAGCGGCCAGAACGGTGGACAGCGCCTCCTCGGCGGAGCGCAGCAGGGTATCCTGATAGAACAGGTCGCCGCAGGAGTAGCCGGTCAAGCCCAGCTCCGGCAGCACCAGCACTTTGGCGCCGGCCTTTTCGGCCTTGCGCATCATGGTAAAGGTCTGCTCCGCGTTGTAGTTGCAGTCTGCCAGACGCAGCTTGTGCGTGCCGCAGGCGACAGATACAAAACCATCCTTCATGTGAAAAAACCTCCTCGTTCCAGTATGGTCGTTCAGCGTTATTTTACACCCCGGCGTTTTCTTTGACAAGACATTCCAATAAAAGCGGCAAACACAAAAAGAACCGCCAAAGGCGGTCCTTTTTGCTGTGTGTGTTTAGGAGGGAGAAAACGCATCGGGTTGGGAGTACCCTTTGCTTGATGATAAAGATATCGGAAAATTTTTGCGGAATTATGTTTTTCTTATGAACAGTTTGTGAATGTTTGACGTGGAAAACGATTACTTTTGAAATTCTGCAAAAATGATGCGGGCTTGTTTTCAACAAGTCCGCATCATTTGTTACTTATACTTCTGGCTCTCTGCCACCGCCATTTCATCGCAGCGGTTGTTGTACTCGTTTTCCGCATGGCCTTTGACCCAGTGATAGCGCAGGGAGTGAATGTCCGTCAGGGCCAGAAGCTGGTCCCACAGGTCCGGGTTCAAAGCAGGCTTCTTGTCTGCCTTTTTCCAGCCCCGTGCCTTCCAGCCCTTGGCCCAGCCTTTTTCCAGCCCGTCAATGACGTACTTGGAATCGGACCACAGGTCCACGATGCAGGGCTCTTTCAACATCGACAGCGCCTGAATGACGGCCGTCAGCTCCATGCGGTTGTTGGTGGTGTTGGCTTCGCCTCCGGACAGCTCCCGCCTGTGCTCACCGTACATCAAAATGGCTCCCCAGCCGCCAGGCCCGGGATTGCCGGAGCAGGCGCCGTCGGTGTAGATGGTGACTGTTTTCATCAGCCCTGGGTCTCCTCAGCGCCGGTCTCGGTCTCCTCGGCTTCGTCCCGGTCCGCCAGAGCCATGGAGATGACCCGGTCACCCTCCTCCTTGAAGCGCATGACGATGACGCCCTGAGTGGCGCGGCCCGCAATGCGGATGTTGTCCACAGCGGTACGGATGAGGATACCCGCCTGAGTGACCAGCAGCAGGTCCTCGCTGCCGTCCACCACCTTGACGCCCACCACAGGTCCGGTCTTGTCGGTGACCATGTAGTTGCGGATGCCCAGGCCACCCCGGTTGGTGATGCGGTATTCCTCCACAGGAGTCCGCTTGCCGTAGCCCTTCTCCGTGATGGAGAGGACGCATTTGCCCTCGGCGGCGCGGGCGGCGCCCACTACGTAGTCGCCCTCCCGGAGGCGGATGCCCCGGACGCCCACGGCGGTGCGGCCCATGGGCCGGATGTCGTTTTCGTCGAAGCACACCGCCTGACCGTCGTGGGTGGCGATAAGAATTTTCTTCGTGCCGTCGGTCTCCCGGACAGTGACCAGGGCGTCGCCTTCGTCCAGCGTCAGGGCCCGGATGCCGTTGTTCCGCAGGTTCTTCAGGGTGGAAACAGGCAGGCGCTTGACCGTGCCGTTCCGGGTGACCATCACCAGGTACAGCTCCTCGTTGGAGGTCTCCCGGAAGTGGATCATAGTCTGGACCCGCTCGCCCTGCTCCACCTGGAGGATGTTTATAATATTGGTGCCCTTGGCGGTCTTGCCGCTCTCAGGGATCTGATAGCCCTTCTTGCGGTAGACCTTACCGGTGTCAGTGAAGAACAGGATATAGTCATGGGTAGAGGCGGTGAACACGTCCACGACGTAGTCCTCCTCCCGGGTGGTGATGCCCTTCTTGCCCATACCGCCCTTGGACTGGGCGGTGTACTCGCTGACGGGAGTCCGCTTGATATAGCCCGCCTGGGTCAGGGTAAAGACGCACTGCTCCTCCTCAATGAGGTCCTCAATGTCGATCTCGTCCTCCACATCCTGAATTTCGGTCATGCGGTCATCGCCGAACTTGTCGGAAATAGCCTGCAGTTCCTCTTTCAAAATCTGCCGCACCAAGCCCTCGTCGGAGAGGACCTTGTTGTACCAGGTGATCTTTTCCTCCAGCTCCTTGTACTCGGCCTCCAGCTTCTCCCGGTCCAGGCCCTGGAGGGCTTTCAGCCGCATATCCAGAATAGCCTGGGCCTGGATGTCGTCCAGACCGAACCGCTCCATCAACCGCTGCTTGGCGTCGTCGTAGGCGCTGCGGATGATGCGGATGACCTCGTCGATGTTGTCCTGGGCGATGAGCAGGCCCTCCAGCAGGTGAGCGCGCTCCTGGGCCTTTTTCAGGTCGTACCGGGTCCGCCGGACGATAATTTCTTCCTGGAATTTCAGGTACTCGTCGATGATGTGCCGCAGGGAGAGGATTTTCGGCTGGGACTGGTTGTCCACCAGGGCCAGCATGTTGATGGCGAAGGTGGTCTGGAGCTGGGTCTGACTGAACAGGCGGTTCAGCACCACCTGGGGATTGGCGTCCCGCTTCAGCTCAATGACGATACGCATACCGTTGCGGTCGGACTCGTCCCGGATGTCGGAGATACCCTCCAGCCGCTTGTCCTCCACCTGGTCCGCCATGCTCTTGATGAGCATCCGCTTGTTGACCTGGTAGGGAATTTCCGTGATGACAATGCGGGTGCGGTCCTTGCCGAACTCCTCGAATTCGTGGCGGGCGCGGATGACCAGACGGCCCCGGCCGGTGGCGTAGGCCGCCCGGATGCCGCTGCGGCCCATGATGATACCCTTTGTGGGGAAATCGGGGCCCTTGATATACTGCATCAGGTCGTTCAGATCCGCCTCGGGGTTGTCCAGCACGCAGATGCAGGCGCCGATGACCTCCCGCAGATTGTGGGGTGGGATGTTGGTGGCCATACCGACGGCGATGCCGCTGGAGCCGTTGACCAGCAGGTTGGGGAAGCGGGAGGGCAGAACACGGGGCTCCTTCCGGCTTTCGTCGAAGTTGGGGTCCCAGTCCACGGTCTCTTTTTCAATGTCCCGGAGCATTTCCTCGGAAATCTTGCTCATGCGGGCTTCGGTGTAACGGTAGGCCGCCGGGGGGTCGCCATCCACGGAGCCGAAGTTGCCGTGACCGTCCACCAGCATATAGCGCATGGAGAAGTCCTGGGCCAGACGGACCAGGGCGTCGTAGACGGAGGCGTCGCCGTGAGGATGATACCGGCCCAGCACATCGCCCACGCAGGTGGCGGACTTCTTGAAGGGGCGGTCAGAAGTCAGGTTGTCCTCGTACATGGCGTACAGAATACGCCGGTGGACGGGCTTCAGGCCGTCCCGCACGTCCGGCAGGGCGCGGCCCACGATGACGCTCATGGCGTACTCGATGTAGGATTTCTCCATCTCGGGGACCAGAGGAGATTCCACGATCCTCTGGTCGGGATACCGGATCTCCTCGGGGTCGTATTGGGGTTTCTTACTCATAAATTTCTATCCTCCTATATAGAGGTTCCATATTTTTATACCGGGGTAAACCGTATGTTCCATCAGGCAAGCCCCGCCAACGCACGCAGTTTTTCTCTCAGGGTGCGGTTTACCAGCGCCACCATGCGGCCGATCAGCAGGACTGCCATAACAGTGCCGATACCGACACTGGCAAGCGTACCGCAGGTCAGCAGGTCTATAGCCGCGGCCGCCGCCACGCATACGATATCCTGAATATTTTTTATAAAGCCCAGATCCTTTCCCAACGCTTCGCTGACAGCGTAGGTCAAACCGTCAGGCGGGTTTGGCACTACATCCATATTGACCATCAGGGCAAAGCCAAAGCCTGTGAACAAAACAGAAACCGCCATCATGGCAATATTCTGCCAAAGAAGTTCAAAATGCAGTGGGATCAAGGGCCCCAGCCAACCCAACAACGCGCTGAACGCCAAGCTGACCGGAATTTGAAGTAGATCCTTCCATTGGTGGTGCTTTCCCTTAATGATGAATTGCAGCCCTACATAGACCGCATACATTACAAGGACCATGTTTGAAAATTTCCAACCAAATACTATGGAGAGCGCATACGGAATGGACTCCGGTGGGTAAACACCCAGTCCTGTCTTGGTACTCAGCGTCACACCAACTGTCAGCATCAGCAAACCGGCTGTGTAAATCAAAGCGCGAAAAAGCGTTTGTCTTTTGATCCGTGTCATCGGTACTCCGTTTTAATAGTCCAGATTTACCGCATACTGTGCGTTTTTCTCGATAAATTCTTTTCTCGGCTCCACCTTTTCGCCCATGAGGATGGTAAAGGTCTCGTCGGCCTTCACCGCGTCGTCCAGGGTGATGCGCCGCAGGGTCCGCTTCTCCGGGTCCATGGTGGTCTCCCACAGCTCATGGGGGTTCATTTCGCCCAAGCCCTTGAACCGGGAAATATCCACCTTCACGTTGGGGTTACCGCCCCGCAGCTCGGCGGACACGGCGTCCCGTTCCTCGTCGGAGAACGCCACCCGGGTGGTCTTGCCACGGGTCAGCTTGTACAGCGGCGGCACGGCGGAATAGACATAGCCCTGCTCAATGAGAGGCCGCATGAATCGGAAGAAGAACGTCAGCAGCAGGGTGCGGATGTGGGAACCGTCCACATCGGCATCCGCCATGATGATGACTTTGTGATACCGCAGCTTGGCGGGGTCGAACTCGTCGCCAATACCGGCGCCCAAGGCGGTGATGACGGGCTGCAGCTTGTCGTTGCCGTAGACCTTGTCTGCCCGGGCCTTTTCCACGTTCAGCATCTTGCCCCACAGGGGAAGGATGGCCTGGAACCGGGAATCCCGGCCCTGGGTGGCGGAGCCGCCTGCGGAGTCACCCTCAACGATATAAATTTCGGTCAGTTCGGGGTTGTTCTCATTGCAGTCCCGCAGCTTGTCCGGCATGGCCGCGCCGCCGAGAGCGGTCTTGCGGCGGATGGACTCCCGGGCCTTCTTGGCGGCCTCCCGGGCACGGTTTGCGGTCAGTGCCTTATCCAAAATCATCCGGCCCACCTGGGGATTTTCCTCCAGGAAGGTATCCAGCTTGTCAGCGACGATGTTGTTCACCAGCGTCCGAATTTCGCTGTTGCCCAGCTTGGCCTTGGTCTGTCCCTCAAACTGGGCCTCGGTCAACTTCACAGAAATGACGCAGGTCAGGCCCTCCCGGCAGTCCTCGCCGGAGACCTTCTCATCGTCCTTCAGCATCTTGATTTTCCGGCCATAGTTGTTCAAGACGGTAGTCAGCGCCCGCTTGAAGCCCTCCTCATGCATACCGCCCTCGGGGGTGTGGACGTTGTTGGCGAAGGACAGGATCGTCTCGTTATAGCCGTCGTTGTACTGCAGGGCCACCTCCGCCACGGAATCGTCCTTCTGGCCCGCCATGTAGATGACATCATTGTGCAGGGCGTCCTTGCTCTTGTTCAGCCAGGTGACGAACTCCCGGATGCCGCCCTCGAAGCACATGTTGTCTTCCTGCTCCTTGCCGGGCCGCTTGTCCACGGTACAGATGCGCAGGCCAGCGTTCAGGAACGCCTCCTCCCGCATCCGGGTGTGGAGGGTCTCATAGTTGTACACCAGGTCCTCGAACATCTCCGGGTCGGGCTTGAAGGTAACAGTGGTGCCGGTGTGGTCGGTGGTGCCCACAATGGTCATCTCCTCCGTCACATGGCCCCGGGAGAACTTCATTTCGTGAATTTTTCCGTCCCGGTGGACCTGGACCGTCAGCCACTCGCTCAGCGCGTTGACGACGGAGGCGCCCACGCCGTGGAGGCCGCCGGAGACCTTGTAGCCGCCGCCGCCGAACTTGCCGCCGGCATGGAGGACCGTATAGACGACCTCCAGCGCGGGCTTGCCGGTCTGAGCCTGGATGTCCACGGGAATGCCGCGGCCGTTATCCACAACGGTGATGGTGTCGCCCTCGTTGATCTGTACCAGAATGTCGGTGCAGTAGCCCGCCAGGGCTTCGTCGATGGCGTTGTCCACGATCTCATACACCAGATGGTGGAGACCGGAGGTGGAGGTAGAGCCGATATACATACCGGGCCGCTTGCGGACGGCCTCCAGGCCCTCCAAAACCTGAATTTCGGAGGCGTCATACTCGTTTTGGGTATCCACCGCGGTGGAATTCAAAATCTCATTTTCTGCCATGGTATTCTCCTTTCAAGGGGTCTTTTCCCTACGCAAGGCAAGAAGAGCCAGGCCGGAGCCATTTCCGGCCCGTTTCTTCTTGCCCTAAAAGCAACAGTTGCAAATTATCTTGAGCCTGCTCTCCTCCACATCCGGTACAGCAGCTCTCCCAGACCTGTCCCCAGCAGAGCCGCCTCGGCGTAGCACATGACAACGACGATCAGAAGTGCCAGGTAACTGTGGATCATCCAGATCATGATCTGGCAGGCCAGGATCGCCGCGATCAAAAGGCAGGGCAGCCACCATTCGCGCCTGCCTGTTCCCCAGCGAAGAAATCCGTGCAGGACGGCGAACAACAGGCAGGTACAAGGAAGGAGTACGCGGCTGGGACTGCCGATTTCCCAAAAACGCAGGAGCAGAAGAAATGTATTCCAGATTTGCATGTCACAGCTCCAGTTTCTGGCTCTCCGCCCGATTTTTCAGGGTGGAGGTATTCAGCTGGCTCAGGTAGACGATCTGCTCATGGTACGGATGATCGCAGACCACAAAGGATTTTGGAATATCCCCGGACACATCCAGCACCACGCCGCTTTCCTCGGCGGCGGCCAGATAATCCCTTGTCCGCTTTCCGTAGCTGCATTTATCCAGATCAAAAATGCCGATAATACGGTGGTCCGATACGATCTCGTTTTGCCCCAGGTGCAGATACATGGTAATTACTCCGTTTCTCCCAGATCGCTGTCGTCAAAATCGTGGGAAATATCATCGGTATCCATGTCTCCCATGATCTCGGTAGTGCGCATCCTGCGCTTGTCCTTGGCGGCCTCCACGTTCTTGTGGATCAGTTCCTTGACCTCTCGGGGATGCTTCACGTTTTGCAGGTCCAGATGCGGCACGCTCTTGTCAGAGGACACCACGCAGATGGTCCCCACGCCGAAAATGCGCTGGCCCAGGCTCATGTTCAGCTGCAGGTCCCGGACCCGGTACAGCAGTACCTCGTCCGCCTTGATATTGAAAAAGCCCTTTTCACAGAACAGCCGGTCCTCACTGAGACGATAACGGGTAAAGGATAAGGGAAGTCCGAAATGACGCTTGCGGTCTTTCCAGAGATATTGGATGGGTTCCATACTGCAATCTCCTTTCTGTGTTCCTCAACGGATAGCGCCGTGTTCCACATGAAACACTCTGCCGCCCAAAAGCTGCGGCAGGCGGTCATCCTCACAGCAGGTAATAAAGACCTGCCCGCCGTTGATGCGGTTCAATACAAATTCCTGCCGTTTTGGGTCCAATTCGCTCAAAACATCGTCTAAAAGCAGCACTGGATACTCCCCGGTGGCGTTTTTGTAGATTTCCCGCTCCGCCAGCTTCAGCGCCAGGGCCGCTGTCCGGGTCTGCCCCTGGGAGGCATACTGCTTGGCTTCCCGTCCATCAATGGTGACCAGCAGGTCATCCTTGTGGGGCCCGGAAAGGCACAGCCGGGAAGCCCGCTCCGCCGCCTGATGGGATTCCATATGTTCCCGAAGCTGCTCCGTCAAAACAGCCACATCCGCCGCCGGGTCGGTGACGGAGGACACCGTCTGGTACTGTATCTCCAGCCGTTCCTTTCCGCCGGAGCACTCCAAATGGTGAATGGCGGCGTACTCATTCAGCCGGACGGCAAACTGCTGGCGGTAGTGGATGAGCACCGCGCCGAACCTCACCAGCCTCTCATTGAAATCCGGCAAGGTCGCCAATAAATCAGGCCGTTCCTCCGAATCTCTTAAAATGCGGGTCTTGTGGTCATAGGTCCGGTTGTACTCCGCCAGAGCGGCGGCATACCGGGGTCGGAGCTGACACAGGGCAGTGTCCATAAATTTCCGCCGGGCCGCAGCGCCCTCCCGGATGAGAAACAAATCCTCCGGGCAGAAAAACACGGTGTTGTAGACCTCGCTCAGCGCTCCGCTGTTTTTAGCGGGCACCTGATTGACGGACAGCTTCCGCCGCCGGTCCCGGAACAGCTCCACCCGAACCTTAAAATCCCGTTCCCGGGCAAAGACCTGGGCACAGAGGGACGCGGCGGGCGCGTCGAACCGGATCATCTCCCGGTCCGTCCTGGCCCGGGGAGACTTGCCGCAGGAGAGATAGACCAGCGCTTCCAAGAGGTTGGTCTTCCCCTGGGCGTTCTCGCCGAAAATGACATTGCACCGTCCGTCGAAGTCCACCGCCTGACAACCATAGTTTCGGAAGGAATCCAGCTCCAGCCGGTCAATCCGCATACGCTACCGTCAGTTCCTGTCCGGCAAAGAGTACCGCGTCACCGGGCCGTATCTTCTTGCCACGCATGGTGCAGACTTCGCCGTTTACCTGGACCTCGCCTCCCTGAATGCGCTCCTTGGCCTCGCCTCCGGTCTCCACCAGATTGGCGAATTTCAAAAGGTCCTGCAGCTTGATAAATTCAGTTGTAATGGTGACTTTTTTCATATCATTCAGCACTCTTCAATCTGACGGGAAGTACCATATAAAGGAAATTTTCCTCTCCCTCGGTGGGGACGATAATGGCGGGGGAGACCCCGGTATTCAGCTCTATCTTTACCGTATCGGCGGGCGCATACCGCAGCGCCTCCATCAGATAGCGGTTGTTGAAGCCAATCTCCAGCCCGTTGCCGTCGCCGGAAAGACGGCAGACGTCCTTTGCCTCGCCGTTGCCGGTCTTGGCGGAGAGGTAGACCTTATCGTGGTCAAACATACACCGCACCGGGCTTTTCAGCTTTTCGGAAATCACCACGGACACGCGGTCAATGCTGTTGATGAGATCTTTCGTATCGGCGATGACGGTAATGGGGTTTTTCCGGGGAATGGCGTTCTTGTAATCCAGGAACTCGCCCTCCAGACGGCGGCAGATCAGCTCCGTGCTGCCTACCTCAAACAGGATATGCCGCTTGCCCAGCGTCACGGCGGCCAGATCATCGGTGTCGCCGCAGATGCCCTTTACTTCATTCAATGCCCCGCCGGGCGCCACAAAGGAGAAGGCGCCGCCTTCGATTTTTTCAAGAGGCTCCCGCCGGACAGCCAGCCGAAAGCCGTCCACCGCCACCATAGTCAGCCCGGCATCGGCGATCTCAAACAGAGCGCCGGTATGGACGGGACGGCTCTCATTGGTGGACACGGCAAAGGCAACCTCTTCGATCATGGCCCGCAGCACCTTCTGCTGGATGGACACGGAATACTCATCCTCCACCTCCGGCATATCCGGGTAATCGGCGGCGGACAGACCCAGAATATCAAAGTCCGCGTCGCCGCAGGCGAGGTGTACCATCATTTTATCATCGGCGGTGAAGGTCACCACATCGTCGGGCATCCGGCGGATGATGTCGCCGAACAGACGGGCGTTCAGGACGATGTCGCCGCCCTCCGTCACGTCAGCGGAGACCCGGGTGCGGATGCCGGTCTTCATGTCGTAGCCGGAAACGGTCAGTTCGCTGTCCGCGTGGAGCAGCAGACCCTCCAGTGCGGGAATGGAGCTTTTGGGAGCCACGGCGCGGCTTGCCACGGTGATGGCGTTTTGCAGAAGGGCCTTTTCGCAGCTGAATTTCATCATAACGTTCACGCTTCCTCTCTGTAGTCAAGTCGGAAAACCGCTTTTCAAAAAGAAAAGAAAAATTTGTTTAGAAAAAAGTAGTCATAGAAGAAAAGAATGTGCAAAACCCTCGAACCATCAGATTTCCCAAGGGTTTTCCCATCCACAGAAATCTGTCGCGGTATGGGTGGTTTTTCCACAGGGGCGTCGAAGGGAGGTTTCTCCACAGAAAAGTTTTCCTTTTCCACAGTCTGGTGTGGAAACCAATCAGCGTTTGGAGTTGATGTTGGTCTTGATTTCCTTGACCCGCTCGGCGAAGGAGGAATCCTTCTTCATCTGCTTTTCCACCTGCTTGATGGAATACAGGACCGTAGAGTGGTCCCGGTTGTCAAAGACCTTGCCGATGTCGTCCAGACTGAGGTTCGTCATGCTGCGGATGAGGTACATGGCGATCTGCCGGGCGGCCACGGCATCCCGCACCCGCTGCTGGCCCCGTATGACGGATTCATCCAGTCCGTAATACTTGCTGATGCATTCCAGAATGGCCTCGGGGGTGGGGATGTACTCACTGCTGCGCTTGAGGATATCCTGCATGGCCCGCTCCACGGTCTCCTCATCGGCGTCACTGCCCAGCAGGTCCTTGTAAGCAAGAATTTTGTTGATGGTGCCCTCTAGCTGGCGGACGTTGGCGGTGACCTTTTCCGCGATGGTAAAGACCACCTTGTCCGGCAGCTCCATGCCCAGCAGCGCCGCCTTGTTCTTCACGATGGCTACCCGGGTCTCAAAATCGGGAGGCGCCACGTCCACCAGCAATCCCCACTCGAACCGGGTCCGCAGGCGGTCATCCAGCAGAGTCATCTCAGAGGGGGGACGGTCGGAGGTCAATACGATCTGGCGGCCGGATTCATACAGATTATTAAAGGTGTGGAAGAATTCCTCCTGGGTCTGCTTCTTGCCGGCGATGAACTGCACGTCATCCACCAGCAGCAGGTCGGCCTGGCGGTATTTTTCCCGCATTTCGGCAGTCTTGCCCTCCCGGATGGCGTCCACCAGCTCATTGGTCAGGTCATCGCCCTTGACATAGGCGATTTTCGCGTGGGCGTCGTTTTTTCGGATGACGTTGGCGATGGCGTAGATCAGATGGGTCTTGCCCAGGCCTGAGTCACCGTAAATGAGCAGGGGATTGTAATTCTGGGCCGGATGGTTGGCCACCGCCTGAGACGCGGCGTAGGCCAGCTTGTTGGACGGGCCCACCACAAACGTTTCAAAAGTGAACTCGTCTGAGGTGAAGCGGTCGCTCTGCTTTTTCACATTGCCCCGGAGTTCCTCAAAGGAGAGGTCGTCCAGGATCTCCACCTCAAAGTCGGTGGAGAAAATGTCGTGGAGTACGCTTTTGATGTTTTTCAGGAACAGCGACTCGATATAGCCTTTTTTAAAGTCGTTGGCGCAGTGCAGGATAAACGTATTGCCCCGGATATCCACGGCTTCCAGCTCGTCGAACCAGGTGGCAATGGTCGTCTCCGACAGGTCTTTCTTTAGCTGTTGCAGGACATTGTCCCACACGTCAGCGACGGAGTTCAAAGGAAAACACCTCTCTCTAGTAAAAAATCTACAAAATAATACCCATTTATTATAGCAAAAAAACGGAGTAGGTGCAATACTTATTCTAATATAAGTTCTGAAAAGAAATGGAAGAGAAAGGGGACTAGATGTAGGGAATTTTAATGAAAGCAACACCATATTTTGAAAATCATACAGGCCAAACAAGGAAAAACGCCTATTTTTTGAAGTTTTCAAGTTTTTATTGACACCTTTTGCCCGTGTATGCTATACTAGTCCATGCGTCACAAGGCGCCGAAGAAATGTTTACTGCGCCGTTTCTCTGAAACGGTGTCGAGTAAGTGTCATGGAAACATGACCGGAAAACTGACAGGAGGTGTCTCAACATGGCAACGAAACGTACCTATCAGCCCAAGAAGCTGCACGGCCAGAAGGTCCACGGCTTCCGCAAGAGAATGGCTACCGCCAACGGCCGTAAGGTCCTGGCCCGCCGCCGCGCCAAGGGCCGTGCCCGTCTGTCCTACTAAGCGAAACGTCAGGCGCGGGGAGACACTTGAACAGACGCCCTCAGGGACGGCGGGAATTGTGAGATTCCTCCGTCCCTAGAAAAGTTTTCAAAGGAGCTGTCCAAGCGTCTGAAACACAGCGAACAGAGGGAAGCGTATGAAGCCAGCGGTCACATTAAAACAGAATTATGAGTTTCGCCGGCTGTATCAGAAGGGCGCGTCATCGGCGGGGAGCTGCATGGTTCTCTACTGCCGGAGAAACAAGCTGGGGCACAACCGTTTGGGGCTGACCGCTTCGGTGAAGCTGGGCCACGCCGTGGTCCGCAACCGGGCCCGCCGCCGCCTGCGGGAGGTCTACCGGCTGAATTCCAATCGGCTCAGCGCCGGATGGGACATTATTCTGGTGGCCCGAAGCCGGACGGTGACAGCCTCCTGGAAGGAACTGAACGACACCTTCCTGCGGCTTTGCCGGAAGCTGGAAGTGCTGGAGGACAAGCCGTGAAGCACATTTTTATCTGGCTGATCAAATTCTACCGCAAAGCCATCTCCCCTTATACGCCCCGCTGCTGCAACTACATTCCCACCTGTTCCCAGTACGCGTTGGAGGCCATTGAAAAATACGGCGCCCTGAAAGGCGGCTGGTTGGCATTCAAACGCATCCTGCGCTGCAATCCGTTTCACAAGGGTGGATATGACCCGGTTCCATGAACTCGAAGGGGAGCAGGCTCCCCCTCGAACTCCCCCAGCACCAGTCTGCGGACTGGTGAACGCCGCCCAGGGCGGCTGAGTCAAGGTATTTTTGTCAGGTACAGAAGGTGAATTGCCCCGCAGGGGCAAGAGAAGCCCCTCTGGAGGGCGTCCTGACAAAAATGGTTGGACATTCTTAATTTGCCAGAGACAAATCAACTGGGGAAACCCAGATTTCCCCTAGTCCCCTTCCTTTGCCTTGACCTCATTTTAATTTGGAGGAAACGCCTATGTTTTCAACCCTCGGATACATTATCTGTATCCCCTTTGCCTGGCTGGTCCGCCTGTTTTACACGCTGACCGGCTCCTTCGGCATGGCCATCATCCTCTTTACCGTGGTGGTCAAGCTCGTTATGCTGCCCTTCCAGGTAAAATCCAAGAAGAGCATGATGCGTATGAACCGGATGAATGGAAAGATCCAGGAAATCCAGAAAAAGTACGCCAACAATCAAGTGAAGATGCAGGAAGAGATGCAGAAGCTCTACGCAGAAGAGGGCGTCAACCCCATGAGCGGCTGCCTCTGGAGCTTCCTGCCCCTGCCCATCCTGCTGGCTCTGTACTCCATTCTTCGTCAGCCCGTCACCCACCTGATGATGCTCTCCAATGAGGTCGTTCAGGAGCTGGTGAACAAAGTCACCACTGCGGGCATGGACATGAGCGCCATCGTTCAGATGAAGGACGGCGCCGCCGTGGTGAAGAACGGCGTCACTCAGCTGATGCCCTATGGCCAGATCAACCTGGTCAAGGCTGTCACCGAGCACTATCCCGAAGCTGCCGCCGGCATTGACGGTTGGATCGACCTGAACTATAATTTCCTTGGTTTGGATCTCGCCGCCACGCCCAGCACTGTTTTCAGCGGCTTTAGCTTTAGCTGGGCCGTCATTGGCCTCATTCTGATCCCCATTCTGGCAGGCGCTTTCCAGCTCTTTATGAGTATGTATATGATGAAGAGCCAGCCTCAGCAGCAGGGCGCCGGTTCCATGAAGGGCATGATGTACATGATGCCCCTGATGTCTGTGTATATCGGCTTTATCATGCCCGCCGCCCTGGGCGTCTACTGGATCGCGCAGAGCGTGTTCTCCCTCATCCAGGAGGTCATTATGACCAAGTTCTTCAATAAGAAGCTGGAAGCAGAGGAAAACGCCCGGTATGAGGCCATCCAGGCCGACCGGCAGCGCCGCCAGGAGGAGGCCAAGCGTCTCCAGGAGGAGCGGAAGAAGCAGGCCGCTCAGAAGCAGACTCTGAAGCAGAAGCAGAAGGCTGCTCAGGATGCTAAGGCCGCCAAGGCTGCCAAGGCCGGAAAGAGCACCACCGAGGCCGGCCGCGTGGGCGACCGTCCCTATGCCCGGGGCCGCTCTTACAAGGCGGACCGCTACGACGATTAAGTGAGGAACCGTTATGAGACAGTTTATTGATGTAACGGGCAAGACCGAGGACGAGGCCATCAGCAAAGCTCTGGCACAGCTGGGCCTGGACCGGGACGACGTGTCCGTTGAGATCCTGGAGCGCGCCAAGTCCGGCTTCCTGGGCCTGGGCAGCTGCCCCGCCAGGGTGCGGGTGAGTTACGGCGAGGAAGAGGAGCCCGCGGCTCCTGCTCCTGTTGTGGAAAAGAAGCCCGAGCAGCCCAAAAAGCCCGCCGCCGAGAAGCGGCCTGCCCCGGAGAAGAAGCCCGAGCGCAAGCCCCGTCCTGAAAAGGCCGAAAGGGCTGCAAAGGAAGAGAAGGCGCCCGCTCCTGTTCAGGACCTGGGCGAGGAAGTGAACGACGAGAAGTCCCAGGCCATCCGCAAGTTCCTGACCGGCCTGCTGGCCCAGATGGAGAGCGAGGCCGAGGTGAAGGTCTACCAGCCTGAGAAGGGCCGCTACAAGGTCATTCTGGAGGGTCAGAATCTGGGCGCCCTGATTGGCCGCCGGGGTGAGACCCTGGATGCCATCCAGCAGCTCACCAGCTACTCCGTGAACCGTAACGGAGGCCGTGTCCGCGTTCAGTTGGACGCCGAGGGCTACCGGGACAAGCGGGAGCAGAGCCTCCAGCACCTGGCGAAGAAGGTGGCCGGCAAGGTGGTCAAGTACCGCCGCAGCGTCACCCTGGAGCCCATGAACGCCTATGAGCGCCATGTGATCCACACCGCCCTGCAGGATGTGCCCGGCGTCACCACCTACTCCACCGGCGTGGACCCCAACCGCCGCGTCATCGTTGCCTACGACAGAGACAAGAAGTAAACGCACAAGAGCCGCCCGGATTTTTCCGGGCGGCTCTGTTCTCTTTGATATTCAGATGGAGAAAAACCCACCCTTGACATCCCGGAGGAAACATGGTACAGTGACTTTTGATATCGAAAAGGCTGTGAAAAGGAACAGTATCCCGGAAAATTCCGCACCAGAGAGGGGACGGTCGGTGCAAGTCCCTGCGGAAAAGGGGAGAAGGCGCCTTTGAGCCGCGGAGCGGAAATGCCCCGCCGGTCCCCGCCGTTACCGGGACAGAGTGCGTATCAGCCAGATACGAATTCAGGTGGAACCACGGACTTTACAAGTTCGCCCTGAGCCTAATAAGAGGCTCAGGGCGTTTTTTACGCTTTGAGCCGATCCAGAAAAGGAGTAGAGACAGTATGCTGAAAAACACCGAAAAGACGATGGAAAAGATCGTTGCCCTGTGCAAAAACCGCGGCTTCATCTTTGCCGGCAGTGAGATCTACGGCGGCCTCGCCAACACCTGGGACTACGGCCCCCTGGGCGTGGAGCTGAAAAACAACGTGAAGAAGGCCTGGTGGAAGAAGTTCGTCCAGGAGAACCCCTACAACGTGGGTCAGGACTCCGCCATTCTGATGAATCCCCAGACCTGGGTTGCCTCCGGCCATCTGGGCGGCTTTTCCGATCCCCTCATGGACTGCAAGGAGTGCAAGGAGCGTTTCCGCGCCGACAAGCTGATCGAGGACTTCTGCGCCGAGCAGAACATCACCCTGGATAAGCCCATCGACGCCTTCTCCCAGGAGGAGATGGCCGCTTTCATCGAGGAGCACCAGGTACCCTGCCCCTCCTGCGGCAAGCACAACTTCACCGATATCCGTCAGTTCAACCTGATGTTCAAGACCTTCCAGGGTGTTACCGAGGACGCCAAGAACACCGTGTATCTGCGTCCCGAGACCGCTCAGGGCATCTTTGTCAACTTCAACAACGTCCAGCGCACCACCCGCCGGAAGCTGCCCTTCGGCGTCTGCCAGATCGGCAAGTCCTTCCGCAACGAGATCACCCCGGGCAACTTCACCTTCCGTACCCGCGAGTTTGAGCAGATGGAGCTGGAGTTCTTCTGCAAGCCCGGCACTGATTTGGAGTGGTTCAACTACTGGCGCAACTTCTGCCATGAGTGGCTGCTGAACCTGAATATGAAGGACGAGAACCTGCGTCTGCGGGACCACGACCCCGAGGAGCTGTGCTTCTACTCCAAGGCCACCACCGACTTCGAGTTCATGTTCCCCTTCGGCTGGGGCGAGCTGTGGGGCGTGGCGGACCGTACCGACTACGACCTGACCCAGCATCAGAACACCTCCGGCGTGGATATGACTTACTTCGATCAGGAGACCAACGAGCACTATATCCCCTACGTTGTGGAGCCCTCCCTGGGCGCGGACCGCGTGGTGCTGGCCTTCCTGGTGGAGGCCTACGACGAGGAGGTCGTGGACGAGGCCAAGAACGACGTCCGTGTGGTCATGCACTTCCACCACGCTCTGGCTCCCTTCAAGGTGGCTGTCCTGCCCCTGAGCAAGAAGCTGTCTGAAAAGGCCCGCGAGATCCAGCAGGAGCTCTCCAAGGAGTGGATGGTGGACTTCGACGAGACCGGTTCCATCGGCAAGCGCTATCGTCGTGAGGACGAGATCGGCACGCCCTACTGCGTCACCGTGGACTTCGACACCGTGGGCGACGCCGAGAAGGCAGGCGACAACTGCGTTACCGTCCGTGACCGCGACACCATGGAGCAGGTGCGTATGCCCATCTCTGAGCTGAAGAATTATCTGCGGGAGAAGCTGGCTTACTAAAAAATGTGGAAAACCGCCTTCCAAATGGAGGCGGTTTTCTTCTGACAGGATGTGAACGACACGGAAAACCTGATCTTCAGTCTCAACGCCACCATGCCGGTGTTTTTGATGATGGTGCTGGGCTATGTGCTCCACCGGAAAACCTCTCTGCTCAATGACGAATTTGCCGACTATTTGAACACCTTTGTTTTTAAGCTGGCCCTGCCGGTGCAGCTGTTCAAAAACTTGTCCCAGGAGGATTTCCACGCGGTATGGGACAGCGGCATGGTTCTGTTCTGCTTTGCGGTCTCTCTGGCGTCTATTCTCCTGCTGCTGGGGTTGTCCATCTTTCTGCGGGACAGCTCCCTCCGGGCGGAGTTCGTCCAGGCGGGATACCGGGGCAGTCAGGCTCTGCTGGGCGTGGCGTTGCTTCAAAATATCTACGGCAGCAGCGTCGGCGCCGGTCCGCTGGCGCTGGTCCTGATCGGCGCGGTTCCACTGTATAATGTGGCCGCGGTGCTGCTGTTGACGCTGATGACGCCCGGCGGCCACCTGGATCGGCGGACAGTGGGAAAGGCTTTCAGGGGAATCGTCACCAACCCTATCATTCTGGGGATCGCGGCGGGCCTTATCTGGTCTCTGCTGCGGCTCCCCCAGCCGGTGATCCTGCAGCGGGCGGTGTCCAGTCTGGCCTCCACCGCCACGCCGATGGGTCTGTTGGCTCTGGGGGCCTGTATCGACCCGAAGAAGGCGGCGGGCTGCTGGAAGCCCACCCTCATAGCCAGCCTGTTCAAGCTGGTGCTTTTTGTGGCGCTGTTCCTCCCCCTGGCGGTGAAGCTGGGTTACCGGGGAGAGACGCTGACAGCGCTTTTGATCATGCTGGGCTCTCCGGCCACCGTCAGCTGCTTCAGCATGGCCCGCAGCATGGGCCACGAAGGTGTGCTCAGCGCCAGTGCGGTGATACTGACTACCGTGTGCAGCGCCTTTACCTTCACCGTGTGGCTGTATCTGCTGAAAACCATGGCTCTGATTTGATAAACGGCGGCGTTCCCAATCAAAGAGGACGCCGCTGTTTTATAGATTTCGTGATATTTTTAAAAAAATATCAAAGTTGCCAAAAAAGGTCGACCTTTTTTAACGAAATGACATGTCGTTTGCTCTTGTAAAATCAGAAGAAATTTCATATGATAAAAGAAAGACCAAACAATTTGTTTGGCGGCAAAACAAAAATGGAGAGGGAGGATTTTATGGAGAAGATATTCAAACTCCAGAAAAATGGAACGACTGTCCGCACCGAGATCCTGGCAGGCCTGACCACCTTTATGACCATGGCCTACATCATTGCTTTGAATCCTAATCTGCTGACCAACTTTGACGTGGGCTCGGCCCTGTGGAACGGCGTGTTCATGGCCACCTGCATCGCTTCGGCCATCGGCATGTTCTGCATGGCGTTCCTGGCCAACAAGCCTTTTGCCCTGGCCCCCGGTATGGGCCTGAACAGCTTCTTTGCCGTGGTGGTGGGCAACATTGTGGGTCTCACCGGCATGACTTACGTAGCCAGCTTCCAGTCTGCCCTGGTCATCATCCTCATTGAGGGCATCGTGTTTATCATCCTGTCCGTTTTCAACATCCGGGAAAAGATCGTGGAGGCCATTCCTCTGGGCGTCCGGCTGGGCATCGCTCCCGCCATCGGCATCATGCTGCTGAATATCGGCCTGGGCTCCAACGCGGGCATCTATTGCGAGGGCAATGGCTTTGCCGCACCGTTCTATGTCCTGCGGGACTTCTTCGGTGCTCTGACCCCCAGTGTCATCAAAGGTTCCATGGGTGACGCTGGCTACCATTCCATGGTTTTGACCGTAGTCACCATGTTCATCGGCCTGTTCGTCATGGTCATCCTGGCGAAAAAGGGCATCAAGGCGGCCGTGCTGCTGGGCATGCTGGTAGCCTCCGTGGTCTACTGGGCCGGCGAGGCCATCTTCCTGGGGGTGAATCCTTTCGCGTCCCTGGCTGGTGCTTCCTTCGCACCGCCCTTTGCTGATATGGTGGAGACCACCCTGTTCAAGTTCAATTTCTCCGGCTTCCTGCAGATCGGCTGGTTCACCGCCATCACCCTGGTCATCACCTTCTGCATGATCGATATGTTCGACACCATCGGCACCCTGGTGGGTACCGCCTCCCGGGCTGGCATGGTGGACAAGGACGGCAATATGCCCAACATGAAGGAAGCCCTGCTGTCCGACGCTGTGGGCACCGTGGCCGGCGCCTGCTGCGGCACCTCTACCGTCACCACCTTCGTGGAGTCTGCCTCCGGCGTGGAAGCCGGCGGCCGCACCGGCCTGACGGCCCTGACCACCGGCGTGCTGTTCCTGGCCTGCATGTTCATCGCCCCTGTGGCGGCCATCATCCCCGCCGCCGCCACCTCTGCCGCGCTGATCTACGTCGGAATCCTGATGCTGATGGGCCTGAAGAACGTGAACTTTGACGATATGGATCAGATGGTTCCCGTGGCCCTCATGCTGATCGGTATGCCCATCTCCGGCTCCATCGGCCACGCCATCGGCTTAGGGCTCATCTCCTACACCGTCATCAAGGTGTTCAGCGGCAAGGCCAAGGATGTCTCCGTCCTGACCTATGTGATCTCCGCTCTGTTCCTCATCAAGTTCTTCCTGATCGTGTGACGAAAGCAGAAATGACCGGCTCGCCTGAGCCGGTCATTTTTTATGTGTATAGATAGGGTTCCAGCAATTCCTTTGCGGGTCTGTCGTATGCCAGCTCCCGGAAAGGAAACCGCATCAGCGCCCTCATGCGGAGGGGGGAGATGTGGCAGCAGCCGCCGGGATGCTTTTCCAGATACCGCTGGTGGTATTCCTCAGCGGGATAAAAATTCTCCAGTGGTTTCAGCTCCACGGCAAACCGGGGCGCCGCCGCCGCTTCCAGGGCGGCCATTCGGAGGATGGCGCCCTCGTCCGCTTCGTCTGCCCAGTAAATGCCTGCCTGATACTGACTGCCGAAGTCCGGCCCCTGCCGGTTGGGCGTTTCCGGGTCGATAACGGCGAAAAAGGCGAACAGCAGGTGTTCCAGGGAGATTTGCTCCGGGTCGTATTCCACCCGCACCGTCTCCCGGAATCCGGTGACGCCGGAGCAGACAGTCTCGTAATTGGCTTTCTCAGCGGAGACGCCATTGGCGTAGCCCGCCGTGACCTCCAGGACGCCCGGCAGTGTCCGGTATAACCGCTCCATGCCCCAGAAGCAGCCGCCCGCCAGATAGATGACCTGTTCCATCAGAAAAACATCCCCATAAAACCGTCTGGCATCTGGCGGCTCTGCTCCCAGATGTCGTCAAACTGCACCCGGTTCAAAGCCGTCACATTGCCCTCGGACCCGGCGGCCTGCCGGGGGTCCATGGGCGGCTCGTCCAGGTCATCGTAGGACTCATACAGCCCCACCCGATAGGCCTCCACCTTCCGCCGGGGACATCCCCGGCTGTCCAGCTCCAGATACAGCTTCCAGGGCTCGTCCTCTTCCTCATGGTCCCATTCGATCATGTAATACTGCATGATGTTCTCCTCACTTGCCAAAAAACGTTTCGATAGCTGCTTGATCCGCCTGGACGCTGCCTTGGGCGAAGCCGCTCCGCCCGCCGCCCCGGCCGTTCAGGGTTTTGTTCAATTCCTTCACCAGCGGAGAAATGTCCTGCCCGTCGGCCCGGAGCAGGGCGTAGGCATACTGTCCGTCCTCCCCGGCAAACACCGCCGCCAGACCGCCGCAGTGCTTGGCCAGGTTGTCCGCCAGCTTCCGCACGCTATCGCCCTTCATGGCAGGCTGGAACAGCACCACGTCGCCCTTACCCTCGTTGTCCCGGGCGATGGATTCAAACACCGCCTCCTCCAGATGGGCCATCCGGGCCTTGGCGGCGGACAGCTCCGCCTCCAGCCGCTCCACGGCGGCCAGGGTGTCCTGTGGCTTGACGGAGAGCTGCTGGCCGATGGCCTTGGCCTGGTCGTAGGTCTTACCCAGGTAGTCCAGCGCCCGCTTGCCGCAGAGGATCTCCAGCCGCACGCCCTCCCGGAACTTCTGGCAGGACAGAACCTTGATGATGCCGACTTGTCCAGCCCGGAGGACGTGAGTGCCGCAGCAGGCGCAGCAGTCGGCGTCCGGGAAGGTGACGATGCGGACCTTCCCCGTCAGCTCTTTTTTGCTGCGGTAGTCGATGAATGCCAGCTCCTCGGGATAGGGATAGGCGATCTCCACCTCCTGGTCTGCCCAGATGACCTCGTTGGCCTTGCGTTCGGCATCCAGCGCCTGCTCCCAGGAGATGTCGGCGTTGTAGTCGATGGTGACGGTCTCCGCGCCCAGATGGAAGCCCACGTTGTCGCAGTGGTAGTCCCGGCAGAGGATGCCGGAGATAATGTGCTCACCGGAGTGCTGCTGCATATGGTCGAACCGCCGGGCCCAGTCGATGCGGCCCAGCACCATTTGCCCAACCTCCACAGCTTTGTCGCAGGTGTGGAAAACCACCCCGTCCTTTTCGTGGACGTCCGTGACGTTGGCACCGCCCAGGGTGCCGTGGTCGGCGGGCTGACCGCCGCCTTCCGGGTAGAAAGCGGTGCAGTTCAGCGCCACCTGATAGCCGTTTTTCCCCTCCTCACAGGACAAAACCGTGGCGGGGAACTCAGAGATAAAGGGGTCGGTGTAGTAGAGCTTTTCCGTTTCCATGTGGAAAACTTCCTTTCGCATATTAAAATCATAAAAATTCTATCCTGTCAGCGCCGCACTCCCGGAGAGAGGTTTTGTATCACACCAGCCCCTCCAGCAGCCCCAAAGCCTGCTTCCATCGCAGTACCCGGCGGCAGGCGGTGTCGATGACACTTTCATCCAAATCACCGTTTTCCACGGCCCCGATGACTTTTGGAATTTGGGTGCGGTAGTCAGTGGTCAGCACCAGGTCGTTCCCGGCCTCCAGGGCCATCACTGCCACGGCGCCGTTCCCGGCGTAAGCGCTGACCGCCTCCATGGCCAGGTCGTCGGTCATCACCACGCCGTCAAAGCCCAGCTCCTCCCGCAAAATGCGGTGGACATTGGGGGACAGGGATGCGGGAAGCTCCCCATCCATACATTCCACAATGTTGTGGGAGACCAGCACTGCGGTCATGGCTCTGCCGCTTTCAAACCCGGCGGAAAAGGGGAGAAAGTCGCTGTTCACAAAGTCCTCGTAGGGCCGGTCGTCCACAGCAATGCCGGTGTGGGTATCCTCGTTGTTTCCGTAACCGGGGAAGTGTTTTAATACGCTGCCCATGCCGTCGGCGGCCATTTGGGCAGTCACGGCGGAGACATAGTCAGCGGTGGCGTCTGCGTCCTGGCCAAAAGCACGGGGGTAGATGAAGTCACTGGAATTGGTGGACACATCCGCCACCGGGGCCAGGTTCACGTTGAAGCCCAGGGCCCTCAGAAGCACATCCTTTTCCCGGGCGTCCGCCGTAATGCGCTCCATGCCGCCCAGGGAGTACAGCCGCTGTGGGGAGGCAAATTTTTCGTTGCGGAGATGAGGATTGGAGCTGATCCGAACCACGGTGCCGCCCTCCTCGTCCACGCCGATGAGCAGGGGGACAGCGGCGGCGTCCTGATAACTCTGGATGGCCTGAATGAGTTCATTGGCGGTCTTGTCCTTGGTGTCCCGGCCAAAGAGGATGTAGCCGCCTAAATGATAGGTCTGCACGTCCTCCGCGGCGCTCTCCGCCGGGCAGCGGACGAAGAACAACTGCCCCACCTTTTCTTCCAGGGTCATGGAGCCCATCAATTTCTCCAGCGGGTCAACAGGCGGTTCCGGTATCGGCGCGGGAGAGGGTTCGTATGCAGTGGGAGGAGGCGCCGGCGCGGGAGATGGCTCCGCTGTCTGCGGAGCGCTGCCGCAGGCGGCAAGGGAAAGAAGCGTCAAAGCGGCCAGCACCGCCGCCAGCAGTCGTCTCATAGGCACCTCCCGGAAGTTGATGGGGATAGTGTATCATATCGGCTCCTAAAAGAAAAGCAGTGTTACTGGTTCGTTTCTATTTGTTACGAATAGACGGATGATTTTCCTGTTTTAACGTTCTATTATCAAAATTACAATCAAAGTGTGAGGTGGATATGATGAAACGCAGAGTCCTGGCTCTTTTCTTGTTTGTTATTTTGTTGTTGACCGGATGTGGAAAGCGACCGGCAGATGCCCCGTCCCCCGGGGAGGAACCCGCACAGGAAACACCGGCAGTACCGCCGGCAGAACCGGACAAATCAGAAGAAACCATAGGGCTGGAAGATTTGCTGGCCGATATTTACGGCGCTGCGCCAGGGACGGCAGGCAGTTCCTTGAAAGCGGCTTATGCCGCCGGAGAATTTCTGGATTGGTCCCATCAGCCGGATCTGGCGTCCGGAGACGCGGTGCGGCAATGGGTGGAGGAAAACGTACAGGCGGAAAACGCGTTGAAGCTGGCGCTGTCGTGGAACGAGGTGCTGACACAGGCGGATGCCCTGATGCGGGAAGAAAAGACGGCAATGGGCTGCTTATCTGACGCAGGCTATACCATGCGGCTGGCGAACTATGATACAGACCTGGTACAACAGGCGGCACTGGCTTTGTCGCCGCTGTTTACGCAGCTGTTGAGCCGCACGGAGCGTACACCGTATCGAAATGAAGCCCCCGGGGATTACAGCATGGTAAAGGAAGCAGCCTTTGAGGGCGTTTGGGTGGATAATGCGGTGGGTACACTGCTGATCTTTTCCGGCGATACCTGCCGGGTGGTGTACCCGGCGTTAGAGTGGTTTGGAGAATCTGCGTATGCGTTTCGTATCCGGGACCGCAGCGATATGGGATACTGTCCTGCGCTGGAGATCGATTTTAGGCAAAGCGGGAATTTCGATGCGCCGCTGACCTATTATGTTTCAGGGATCGACGAGATCCACTTTTGGAGCAGTACGACTGCCGAACAGTTTTACAGGCTTGCATAAAAACAGGGTGCGGAAAATTCCGCACCCTGTTTTTATGCAGTTATTCCTGAGGCTTCACCAGAGCGATATGCAGCTCGTCCAGCTGAGCTTGCGTGACTTCGCTGGGGGCGTCCATCATGACGTCCTGGGCGTTCTTGTTCATGGGGAAGGGGATGATCTCCCGGATGGAGTCCTCGCCGGCCAGCAGCATGACCATGCGGTCCACGCCGGGGGCGATGCCCGCGTGAGGGGGAGCGCCGTAGGTGAAGGCGTTGTACATGGCGGGGAACTTGGCCTTCACGTCCTCCTCGCCCAGACCCACCATCTCAAAGGCTTCGACCATGATCTCGGGGTCGTGGTTCCGCACAGCGCCGGAGGACAGCTCCACGCCGTTGCACACCAGGTCGTACTGGTCGGCGGTGATGGACAGGGGGTCGATCTCGCCCCGCTCGGCCTGCAGCAGGACCTCCAGGCCGCCGGAGGGCATGGAGAACGGGTTGTGGCAGAATTCCAGCTCGCCGGACTCGTCGCCGATCTCATACATGGGGAAGTCCACGATCCAGCAGAAGGCGTACTGCTCCTTGTCCATGTGGCCGGGGACGGCGGCGCCCAGGGTCTTGACCAGCACGCCGGCGGTCTTCTGGGCGGCGCCCAGAGTACCGGCGGACAGGGCCACGAAGTCATTGGCCTTCAGGCCCAGAGCGGACACCACGGCGTCCTTGATGGGCTGAACGAACTTGGCGATGCCGCCCACGATCTCGCCGTTCTCGTCCAGGCGGAACCAGTAGGGCTTGCCGCCGGAGACGACCTCCACATCGGCCAGGGTCTTGTCGATGAACTTCCGGGTCTCATGGAAGTCGCTGACCACCACGGCCTTGACCTTGTTGCCCTCGAAGGGGCCGAAGCCGCAGCCGCCCAGGACTTCGGTCACGTCCTGGACCGTCAGGTCGATACGCAGGTCGGGCTTATCGGAGCCGTACTTCTCCATGGCCTCCAGATAAGGGATGCGCAGGAAGGGCGCACCGCTGGCCCGGTCATACTTGCCGTACTTGGCAAAGATGGGAGGCAGGACCTTTTCACAGACGGCAAACACGTCCTCCTGGGAGGCGAAAGCCATCTCCATATCCAGCTGATAAAACTCGCCGGGGGAGCGGTCGCCGCGGGCGTCCTCGTCTCGGAAGCAGGGGGCGATCTGGAAATACTTGTCGAAACCGGAGGTCATCAGCAGCTGCTTGAACTGCTGGGGAGCCTGAGGCAGGGCGTAGAACTTGCCGGGATGCTTCCGGGCGGGCACCAGATAGTCCCGGGCGCCCTCGGGGGAGGAGGCGGTCAGGATGGGGGTGGTGATCTCCAGGAAGCCCTCAGCGGTCATGGCCTGCCGCAGGGCAGCCACTACGTTGCAGCGCAGGATAATGTTGCTCTTGACCTCGGGGTTCCGCAGGTCCAGATAGCGGTATTTCAGCCGCAGGGCCTCGTCGGCCTCCCGGCTGCGGTTGATCTGGAAGGGCAGCTCGTTGTGGCGGCAGCGGCCCAGAACCTCCACCTTGGCGGGGACGACCTCGATGTCGCCGGTGGGGATTTTGCTGTTTTTGGAATCCCGCTCCCGGACGGTGCCCTCCACGGAGATGGTGGACTCCTTGGTGATGGCCTTGAAGGTGTTCACCATGTCCTCGGTCTCGGCGACGACCTGGGTGGTGCCGTAGAAGTCCCGGACGACGATGAAGGCCAGGCTGGCGGAAACGACGCGGACGTTCTCCATCCAGCCCACGATCTTGACCTGCTTGCCCGCGTCGCTCAGGCGCAGCTCCCCGCAGGTATGGGTGCGATTCTGCATCATAATGGGTTGTTCCTTTCTATATTTTGATTATGATTTGTATATTAAATAAGTAATATTACGGATTGGATTCAATTTGCTGTGCTATTTCCCACAGTTCATCCCCCAGGGCCTGACCAAGGGCTTTCCCGTCAGAGACCCGGCAGGGAAGATATTGCGCCTGCTCCGGCAGGTCGTATTTCCATTCGTCAAGGAAAAACTCTAAGGAGACCCAGCCGCCGCCTGTGCCGAAGACATGGATGCCATAGGTATATTGGCCGGTCTGCACTTGTCTTCCGGTGAAGGAGGATGCCAGGATGTTTCGAAGAGGATTCAGGGGAGAGCGGCGGATGCGGATGGATTCAACCTGTTCCAGCAGAGCCTGACCCTCCGGGGAGTTAGCGTCCACATCCAGGCTGCGGCGCTCATAGCCCTGCGCGCTGTCGTCGAACCGCTGGATATGGATGTTGATGTCAGCGGGTTCCAGCTCCGGCTTCAGGTCGAAGATACTGACAGGGCGGCTGTACCAGCCGCACCAGCAGACCAGCGCCAGCAGCGCTGCCGCTGCCGCGATTCTCCAGCGTTTTTTCATACAAAGGTCCTTTCGCCTCAACACGGACGGGCATATCACCCCAGGATGACGGCGCCCTTTTCACGCTCCGCCAGGCCAGCCTTGATGCGGTAGATGGTGGCAGCGGGCTCCAGCTTGGTCTGCTCGCCGGTGGCCATGTCCTTGCAGGCCACCACGCCCGCGTTGATCTCGTCCTCGCCCAGGAAGATGACGTAGGGGATACCCAGCTTGTCGGCGTAGGAAATTTTCTGCTTGAACTTCTTGTTCTCGCCGTGAATCTGCGCCCGGATGCCGTTCTCACGGAGCGCCGTGGCGAAGCCGATGGCGGCGGACAGGTCGTCGGTCATGGGCAGGATCAGCACGTCGGCGGGAGCGGTGGGCAGGTCGGGGTTCAGCATGCCCTGCTCGCCCAGGACATAGAACAGCCGGGTCAGGCCGATGGAAATGCCCACGCCGGGAAGCTGCTTGTCGGTGTAGTACTCCGCCAGGTTATCGTAGCGGCCGCCGGAGCAGACGGAGCCGATCTCCGGGTGGTCCAGCAGGGTGGTCTCGTAGACGGTGCCGGTGTAGTAGTCCAGGCCACGGGCGATGGTCAGGTCCACGGCGAAGTTCTCAGCGGGCACGCCGAAAGCGGCCAGGTACTTCACCACGGTGTTCAGCTCTGTGAGGCCCTCGTCGAAGACCTCGTTCCGGCTCTGGTAGCCCTCCAGCGCTGCCAGCACCTCCTCATTGGTGCCGGTGATGGCAATGAACTTGAGGATTTCGCCGGCCTGTTCCTCGGTGAGGGCAATCTCCTCGTCCATGAGGATGGCCTTCACCTTTTCGGGGCCGATCTTGTCCAGCTTGTCCACGGTGCGCATGATGTCGCCGGACTTCTCCGTCAGGCCCAGCATGGCGTAGAAGCCGTTCAAAATCTTCCGGTTGTTCACCCGAATCTGGAACCGCTTCAGGCCCAGGGTGGAGAAGGTCTTATAGATGATGGAGGGAATTTCCGCCTCGTTGACGATGGACAGCTTGCCGTCGCCGATGATGTCGATGTCCGCCTGATAAAACTCCCGGAAGCGGCCCCGCTGGGCCCGCTCGCCGCGGTAGACCTTGCCGATCTGATAGCGGCGGAAGGGGAAGGTGAGGTCGTTGTAGTGCAGGGCCACGTACTTGGCCAGGGGAACCGTCAGGTCAAACCGCAGACTGAGGTCGGCGTCGCCCTTCTGGAAGCGGTAAATTTGCTTTTCGGTCTCGCCGCCGCCCTTTGCCAGCAGCACGTCGCTGGACTCGATGACGGGGGTGTCCAGGGGAGTGAAGCCGTACAGGGAGTAGGTGCGGCGCAGCACCTCCATGATGCGCTCCATCTGCTGCTGGGGCGCGGGGAGGAGCTCCATAAAGCCGGACAGCGTCCGGGGGGTCATTTTAGCCATGCTTGTTCTCCTTCTTTCATGAATGTGTGGGGACGTCATAAAAAAGAATGCTCCCGTCCCAAAACCATTGGGACGAGAGCGAAAACTCGCTTCGTGGTGCCACCCAAATTCAAGGCTCAAAAAGCCTCCTTTGGCCTCCTGTGGTACGGGGAGGGTGCCGTGGGCGTTTCCGCCCCCGCTCCGCCGCTGTCCTTCATCCAGACCGAACAGGGCGCTTTCAGCTCATTGCGCCCCTCTCTGGGGATCGGTGTCTGCATTACTGCTGCGGCATCTTCGCGGTGAATTTACGCACAGATTGTATCCGTTTTTCGGGGAAATGTCAAGCGATGGGCCGGTTGGAGGGATTCACGATGCAGCGCCAGTCCAGATCGCCCCGGGCCAGGCCCAGCACCAGCATCTCCGCCGTGGCGATGTTGCTGGCAAAGGGGATGTTGTTCTGGTCGCACAGCCGAGAGATGTAGGAGATTTCGCCAGCCATGCTCTCGTTGCTGGGGTCGTTGAAAAACAGGACCAGGTCAAATTCATTGTAGGCGATGCGGGCACCGATCTGCTGGCTGCCGCCGTGGGCGTAGGACAGGAAGCAGTGGACGTTCAGTCCGGTGGCGTCGGCGACCATGTGGCCGGTGGCGTTGGTGGCGTAGATGTGGTGCTGGGACAGGATGCCCGCGTAGGCGGTGCAGAACTGTACCATCAGCTCCTTCTTGTTGTCGTGGGACATCAGAGCAATATTCATGGGAGGTGCTCCTTTCTCTTCTATTTGATGCGCAGCAGGGGCGTCCGTTCGCCCCGGATGCGCTTTGCGATGTTGTGGTAGGCGGAGGCCGCGGCGCTTTGGCTGCCCGACAGCAGCAGCGGCACGCCCCGGTTCAGGCTGAGGGGGAGGGCGTCATCCTCGGGCACCACGCCCAGCAGGGGCAGGCCCGCCTTGTCGATGGCGTCGTCGATGGTGGCGTGCATACTGCGCAGCAGCTTTTTCCGCACCCGGTTCACCACCAGGTGGAGCTTTCCGGTGCCGAACCGCTCCAGCTCCATGACGGTGTGTTGGGCGTCCCGCAGGGAGGAGGCGTCGGTAGTGGTCACCACCACGCAGCGGTCGGCGGCGGCGGTAGCCAGCAGGAAGCCCATACCCAGGCCCGCCGGCGCGTCCAGCAGGCAGTAGTCGAACCGTTCCCGGACCTCCCGCAGCAGCTGGGCCATCTGCTCTTCGCTTACCGGGCGGCCCCGGCTCCGGACAGGCGCCGTCAGAAGGAACAGTCCCGGCAGGTCGGGATGCTCCACCACGGCGGCCGTCAGAGGACATCGCCCCTGGGCCACGTCGGAGAAATCCATCAGCGCCCGGTCGGTGAGGCCCAGGGCCAGGTCCAGGTTTCGCAGGCCCACGTCGCAGTCCAGGCACAAAACCTGTTTGCCGGATCGGGCCAGCGCGGCGCCCACGCCGGCGGTAAAGGACGTCTTACCCGTGCCGCCCTTGCCGGATACCACGGCGATGCATTGTCCCCGCCGTTCCATGCGGCCCCTCCTCTCACCGAAATTTGTGTACTATTATACCACAAAATTGCAATCCGTAAAGCATTTCCTTGAAAAAAGTTGCTGTTTTTCCAACCTTTACCTATTATAAAGGCGCTTTTTTGATCTTTGCGAAGGGCCGGGGGTACTTTTTCCCGGTCTCCCGTACCTTTTTAATGAGGATGGCCCGGTGGCGGACCTCGGTCCCGGGAATGTCGTAGTCGGCGATGCGCTCCACCGCTCCGCCCAGCACCTCGATGGCGTGGGCGGCGGCGTCCAGCTCCGCCCCGGCGTCCACGGATTTCATGGCGACAAAGTACCCGCCCACCTTCACCAGCGGCAGGCACAGCTCGCACAGCAGGGGCAGGGCGGCCACGGCCCGGCTAGTCACCAGGTCGAAGCTCTCCCGGCGGTCCGCCGCGAATTCCTCGGCCCGTGCATGGACACATTCCGCGTCTGCAAGCCCCAAATCATCGCAGACCTCTTTCAAAAACTCGATGCGCTTGTTCTGGGCGTCCAGCAGCGTCAGCCGGATGGACGGTTCGATGATGCGCAGCGGCAAGCCGGGGAACCCGGCCCCGGTGCCTACATCTGCCACGGTCTTGTCCCGGAAGTCCGCCAACGTCAGCAGGGCGGCGCTGTCCAGAAAGTGCAGCGCGGCAATGTCCGCAGGTTCTGTGATGGCGGTCAGGTTCATGACCTTGTTTTTCTCCACCAGCAGATCCGCATAGCGTACCAGAGCTGGGATGCCCTCCGTGGGTAATCCCAGCGCAGAAAGCCCGTCTCGCAGGAGCTGTTCCATCACTTGTTCTTCAGCAGATCCCGGATCTCCGTCAGCAGCTTCTCCTCAGCGGAGGGCTCGGGAGGCGCGGGAGGCGCGGCGGGGGCTTCTTCCTTCTTGCGGTGCAGGCCGTTGATAAACTTGATGAGACAGAAGACCGCGAAGGCAATGATGAGGAAGTCAAGGATGGTGGCCAGGAAGCTGCCGTATTTGATGGCGACCTCAGTGGCGGGGTCAATGGCACCGTCGGCACCGGCCACGGCGGCCTTCAGGACGATCTTCCAGTTGGAAAAATCGATGCCGCCGGTGAGCATGGAGATGGCGGGCATGATGACGTCATTGACCAGGGAGGAGGAGATTTTGCCGAAGGCGCCGCCGATGATGACGCCGACAGCCATGTCCATCACGTTGCCCCGGGCGATAAACTGCTTGAACTCAGACATAAATCCGGTTTTCTTTGCCATAAATAAATACCTCCTGTTATATTAATTCTAATTATAACAATAGGGAATTTTTTTCGGTGTTTCTCAGTTAGCTTTGGGCACCAGCTTGTCCTTGCCGCCCATGTAAGGCCGCAGAACTTCGGGGATGAGCACGGTGCCGTCGGCCTGGAGGTTGTTTTCCAGGAAGGCGATCAGCATCCGGGGAGGCGCCACGCAGGTGTTGTTCAAGGTGTGGCACAGCTGCATCTTGCCGTTTTCGTCCTTGTAGCGGATGCGCAGGCGGCGGGCCTGGGCGTCGCCCAGGTTGGAGCAGGAACAGACCTCGAAATACTTCTGCTGACGGGGAGACCAGGCCTCAATGTCGCAGGACTTGACCTTCAGGTCGGCCAGGTCGCCGGAGCAGCACTCCAGCTGACGGACGGGAATATCCAGAGAGCGGAACAGCTCCACGGAGTAGCGCCACAGCTTCTCGTACCAGTCCTTGCTCTCCTCGGGCTTACATACCACGATCATCTCCTGCTTCTCAAACTGGTGGATGCGGTACACGCCCCGCTCCTCGATGCCGTGGGCGCCCTTCTCCTTGCGGAAGCAGGGGGAGTAGGAGGTCAGGGTCTGGGGCAGCTTCTCACCGGGGATGATCTGATCGATGAAGCGGCCGATCATGGAGTGTTCGGAGGTGCCGATGAGGTACAGGTCCTCGCCCTCGATCTTGTACATCATGCCGTCCATGTCGGTCTGGGACATGACGCCCTCCACCACGTTGCCGTGGATCATGAAGGGGGGGATGCAGTAGGTGAAGCCCTTGGAGATCATGAAGTCCCGGCCATAGGCCAGCACGGCCTCGTGGAGCCGGGCGATGTCGCCCAGCAGGTAGTAGAAGCCGTTGCCGGAGACGCGGCCGGCGGCGTCCAGGTCGATGCCGTCAAAGCTCTCCATCAGGTCGGTGTGGTAGGGGATGGGGAAGTCGGGCGTGACCGCCTCGCCGAACCGCTCCACCTCCACGTTGCAGGAGTCATCGGGGCCCAGGGGCACGGAGTCATCGATCATCTGGGGAATGACCAGCATCCGCTTGTGCAGCTCCTCCTCCAGCTCGTTCTCCAGTTTCTCCAGCTCCGCCAGACGGTCGGCCTGCTCCTTGACCTGCTGCTTGACGGCTTCGGCCTCCGCCAGCTTGCTGGGGTCCTTCTTGGCCTGGCCCATCAGCATACCGATCTGCTTGGACAGGGTGTTGCGGTTGCTGCGGAGCTGGTCGGCCTCTGCGATGGCGGCGCGGCGCTTGGCGTCCAGGTCGATGACCTCGTCCACCAGGGGCAGCTTGGCGTCCTGGAACTTCTTCTTGATGTTCTCACGAACAGCATCGGGATTCTCCCGGATAAAACGAATGTCAAGCATATCAACAGTCTCCTCTTTTGTAATTCAGAATATCAAACATCATGTTTCACGTGAAACATTTAGTTATTTTCGTCTGCCAGCCTGGCTTCTACGGCATCTTTGAGCTGCTGCCAGCGGACAGCGGGGGAGGTGATGCCACCCTCGCTCTTGTCGGACAGCGCGGCAGGTAGACCGTCGGCTTCCGCCTTCTGGATGGTTTTGGCGCAGCCTTCAATGTTCAGAGTCAGGTATTGCTGCTGCAGCTCGTACAGTGCCCGCAGCGCCTGATTTTCCCGCTCAAGGGCTTTCTGTGCTGCTTTCTGCTCCGCCTGGTACGCTTCCAGTTTATCGTTCACGCGGTCCAGCTCTTCCTCTGCCACCGCCAGCTTGTCCTGCAGGTCGATGATCTTCTCCTGGTTGGCCTGGACCTCCTGCATGGTGCTGACGGAGTGCTGCAGCTCACCCAGCGCCTCGGTGTTGCTGCGCTGATGCATGAAGAAGGACAGGGCCATCAGCAAAAACGCGGCAATGAACAGGATCATGATATAGACGACTACCGGCTTGTTTCCTTCCTGCTTATCCTCCTTGGGAGCGGGGGAACTGGCGGCGTCTCGTTTTTCAAATTTCATGGGGCTTTTCCTTTCTGCGCAGCAGGGCCAAGGCCTCCAGCAGGTCATTCAGGTCGTCCAGACCGTAGTACTCCAGCTCGATGCGGCCCTTTTTCCGCCCCGTCACGATGCGCACGCCCCGTCCCAGCTTGCTGGACAGCTCCTTCTGCGCCTCGGCGGTGTAATTCACCTGGTTGGTGGGCGGCTTTTTCTTTTCCTTCTTTTCCTGAGCCAGCCGATTCGCCAGGGCCTCCGCCTGCCGGACGGACAGCCCGCCGTCAATAATGGCATTGGCGGCCCGGACCTGCAGGGCAGGGGAGAGGGGAATGAGCGCCCGGGCGTGGCCCGCGGTCAGCGCCTTCTCCTGCAGTTTCTTCTGAACGGAGGGCTCCAGGTCCAGCAGCCGCAGGGCGTTGGTGACGGCGCTGCGGGATTTGCCGACGCGCTGGGCGGCTTCCTCCTGGGTCATGTGGTACTGCTTGGTCAGGGTCTGATACCCCATGGCCTCTTCGATGGGATCCAGGTCCTCCCGCTGGAGGTTCTCGATCATGGCCAGCTCGGCGGCCTTCCGGTCGTCGGCCTCGATGACCGTCACCGGTACCTCCTGCAGGCCCGCCATCCGGGCTGCCCGCCAGCGGCGTTCGCCCGCGATGATCTGATAGTACCCGGAGGTCAGCTTCCGCACGGTCAGCGGCTGGATAATGCCGTGTTCCCGGATGGAATCCGCCAGCTGGGCCAGCGCTTCTTCGTCAAAGTTTTTCCGGGGCTGGGAGGAATTGCTCTCCACTTCTGAAATGGGGAGGTAGAGCGCCCCGGCGGTCTGCGTTTTCAGCACATCGTCGCCCAGCAGGGCGCCGAGACCCCGGCCCAGGCCGGAGGGCTTTTTAGATGCCATGGACAAATGCTCCTTTCCAAATCAATGCTGTTTGTTCAAGAATTCCGCCGCGAAAGCGGTGTAGGCCTCGGCACCGCGGGAGGTGCGGTCGTAGGCGGTGATGGGCTTGCCGTGGCTGGGGGCCTCGGATAGACGGACGTTTCTGGGAATGACGGTAGCATACACCTTGCCTGGGAAGTAGTGCTTCACTTCCTCCGCCACCTGCAGGGCAAGGTTCGTCCGTCCGTCGAACATCGTCAGAAGAACGCCCTCCAGCTCCAGCCGGGGATTCAGGGAGCGCCGGACGATGCGCACGGTGTTCATCAGGTCGGAAAGACCCTCCAAAGCGTAGTATTCCCCCTGCACGGGCACCAGAATGGAATCCGCAGCGCAAAGGGCGTTCAGGGTCAGAAGCTCCAGGGAGGGCGGGCAGTCAATGAAGATGTAGTCGTAGTCCTTCGCTACCTGCTCCAAGGCGTTTTTCAAAAGAAACTCCCGCTGGTTCATGCCGATCAGCTCGATACCGGCGCCTGCCAGGGCTTTGTTGGAGGGCATCACGCCGCCGAACCGGGTGGAGGTGATGGCCTCCCGGGCAGGGATACTGCCGATCAGTACGTCATAGACGCCCCGGGAGACGGTCTTGTCCACGCCCATGCCGGAGGTGGAGTTGGCCTGCGGGTCGAAGTCACACAGCAGGACACGCTTTCCTGCTTCTGTCAGAGCGGCGGACAGATTGACACAGGTGGTGGTCTTGCCCACGCCGCCCTTTTGATTCACGATTGCAATGGTTTTTGCCAAAAAGACACCTGCTTTCCAAATATCCGCGTAAACATACAAAGGTATTATATCAAGGAGACATATCCCTTGCAAGGGTCAGAAAAGAAAAAACTGCAAAAAAATCCCGGATGTTTCACGTGAAACATCCGGGAAAGAAGCCTGTGAAATTTTCGGTCATGTTTCACGTGAAACATTTCGCGTTTATCCCAGCAGCAGCCCCTCGTAAGGCCCCAGCTGCAGGGTCAGCCTGCCGTCCGCGGGCGTGAGCTTTCGCCCGGAGACCAGGTCCGTGCAGGTCTCCCAGGGCCAGTCCATTTCAAAGGACTGCTCCGTGTCTCCGGCATTCAGCACGGTGACGCTCCGCTCCCCGGCGGTCTCCCGGATATAGGCCGCCAACCGGCCCTGGGCCTCCAGCCACCGGATGCCGCCTCGCCGCAGGGAAGAGCGCTGCTTCCGCAGCCCGCCAAGCAGCGTGAAGCAGTCCCGGATAGCCGTGTCCTCCCGGCCCCAGGGATAAGTACCCCGGTTGAAGGGGTCCTCCCAGCCCTCCATGCCGGCCTCGTCGCCGTAGAACACGGTGGGCACGCCGGGGAAGCTGAACAGCGCCAGTGCCGCCAGCCGCAGCAGGGCAACGCCCCGCTCCCGCTGGGCAGGGGAGAGGCGGAAGGACGCCCGCTCCTCCTTGGAGGCGGGAGGCTCGTCCGCGCCCAGCACCGTCAAGATGCGGGCGGTGTCGTGGGTGCCCAGGAAGTTCATGTTGGCGTAAAAGGCCTCCGGCGGGTAATTCTCGCGGATGGTCTCCATGGCGTCCCGGAACCCGGACGCGTCGCCGCCCTTGAGATAGGTCAGCAGCGCCGTGCGGAAGGGATAGTTCATCACGCCGTGGAGCTCGCTGCCCAGCAGGTATTTCCGCCGCTGGGAGTAGGCGATTTTGTTGGAGGCGTCCTCCCAGACCTCGCCGATGAGAAGGCCGTCAGACTTTGTCTCCTCCACGGCTTTCCGGGCCTTTTCGATGAACCAGCCCGGCAGCTCGTCGGCCACGTCCAGCCGCCAGCCGGAGGCGCCCGCCTTCAGCCAGCGCCGGATGATGGAGTTTTCGCCGTCGATGATGTAGTCCACATAGCTGGCCGCGTCCTCCCGGACGGCAGGCAGGGTGCGGATGCCCCACCAGGCATCGTAGTCATGAGGCCAGGGATGGAAGGAGAACCAGTCGGAATAGGGGGAATCCTGGCTCTGGGCCGCGCCCAGGGAGGGATAGAACCCATCGGCGTTGAAATAGATGCTCTGGGAGCCGGTGTGGTTGAACACGCCGTCCAGAATCACCCGGATGCCCCGCTCCTTCGCCTGGGCGCAGAGGGCCTTGAAGTCCTCCTCACTGCCCAGCAGCGGGTCGATTTTCGTGTAATCCGCCGTGTTGTAGCGGTGGTTGGAGGCGGACTCAAAAATCGGGCACAGATACAGGGCGGTGACGCCCAGCTCCGCCAGCTCGTCCAACTTGGAGGTAATACCTTCCAGAGAGCCGCCGAAGAAGTCCCGGTTCCGCACCTCGCCGTCAGGGTCGGGCCGCCATACCGGCCCCTCGTCCCAATCCTGATGCACCCAGCGGTCGCCCACCAAGCCCTTGGGGTCCGGCACAGTCAGCCGCCGGAACCTGTCTGGGAAAATTTGGTACACCATACCCTCGCCGTACCAGTCGGGGACAGCGCTTCTGCGGTAGACGGTGAGCTGCCAGGACAGGGGCTGACCGTCACTGCGGTAGCCGGTGCGGTCCAGGTCGCAGCCGGAGCCGTCATCCCGCCAGAAGCGGAAGTGGTACCAGATCAGCTCCGGCTCCTCCGGCGCGGTAAACGCGGTGGAAAAGCACACCCGGTCCCCCAGGAAGCCCGCGGGGGAAAGCTCAAACTCCTGGCTCTGCCCGGCAAATTCCCGGTGCATCACCAGGGCGCAGTGGGTAAAGCCCTCGCTGGCGAGGGGGCGGCAGGTGAAAAGGACCTCCTGGCCGCAGACCGCGGCGCCGAAGGGCGTCTTGCACAGCTCACAGCGGGGGTCGAAAACGAACGGTTCACTCATGTGAGAAAACTCCTTGTTGTCTTTTTCTGGAATAACAGTCAGGGGAGGAGTTGGTCCTCGCCCAGGATAGCGGTCCCCACTTCGTCGGCGGAGAAGTAAGCGTTCAGAATTTTGACGGCGGTGGAGGCCAGCGCCGCGCCGGCGTCGCCCTGCTCGATAGCGATAGCCACGGCGATCTCCGGCTCGTCATAGGGGGCGAAGCAGACGAACATACCGTTGTTCTTCTTGCCGCCGCCCAGCTGGGCGGTGCCGGTCTTGGCGCCCGCGGTCACAATGCAGTCCTTGAAGGCGCTGAACACCATGCCGCCGGGCTGGGTGTAGCCCAGCATTCCCTCCTTGATGGCCTGGAGGGTGCTGTCGCTGAACTGGACGGTGTTGAGGGGCTGGGTATTGCCCACCGCCACCACCTCGGAGTTGTCATAGGACTTGACGGCCTTCAGCAGGTGGGCCTGACAGTGCTTGCCGCCGGAGACCAGGGTGGCGATGTAGTTGGCCAGCTGCAGGGGGGTAAACAGGTTGTCGGACTGGCCGATGGCCGCCTGGGTGGTTTCGCCGCCGTACCAGACGCCGCCGGCGGCCTCCCGCTCCTCCCGGCCTGCCAAGATACCGGGATTGTCGCCGATCTCGATGCCGGTGCTCTCGCCCAGGCCGAACGCCTTGGCGTACTGATCCAACGCGTCAATGCCCAGCCGGTAGCCCATCTCATAGAAAAACACGTTGCAGGAGTTGGTGATGGCCTGGGTGACGTTCAGCTTCCCGTGGCCGCTGCGCTTCCAGCAGTAGGCTTTAAAGGGCTCGGTGCCCTCGATCATTTCCGGGTAATACCAGACGCCGGGGTCGTTGACCTTCTCCGTCAGCGTCACCGCGCCCTCCTCCAGCGCCGCCAGGGCGGTGAGGGGTTTGAAGGTGGAGCCGGGGGCGTAGGCGGAGGAGGTGGCCCGGTTCTGGAAGGGCTTGGCGGGGTTGCTGGACAGCTCCGCGTAGACCTCCGGCTGGCGGAAGGTGGAGAGGTCATAGGTGGGATAGGAGGCCAGGGACAGCACTTCTCCGGTGCCCACCTTCACCACGGCGGCTCCGCCGCCCCGCTTGGTGTTGCCGTCCTCGGCGGTCATCTTCTCGATGGTTTCCGCCAGGGCGTCCTCCACGGTCTTCTGCAGCTCCAGGTCAATGGTCAGCTCCACGGTGCTGCCCGGCTCCGGCTCTGTCGCGTAATATTGTCCGGTGATTTTGCCCTCGTCGTTGACGGACACCACCCGGGTGCCGTCGGTGCCCTTGAGGTACTGCTCAAAGGCGGATTCCACGCCGGACTTGCCCACGGTGTCGTCCCAGCGGTAGCCCTCGCCCAAGGCCTCCAGCTCCTCCTTGGAGCTGATGGCGCCCACGGTGCCCAGGATGTGGGCGGCGTAGGTGGTCTGGTATTCCCGCCGGGTGGAGGTGGTCACCTTAGACCCGGCGTAGCGGCCGTCGGCAAGGAGGGAGATAAACTCGGTGTCGATGTCCTCCGCCAGTACACAGCCCGTGTAGCCGTTGGTCCGGCGCAGCGCCAGCTCATAGCGGATGCCCAGGATCTGCCGCCGCTCCAAAGCCGTCAGGCCATCGGCCAATTTGACCTTTTCCGCCATCATTTCCATCAGGATGGGCGCGGTCAGCCCCGCGCCGTTCAAAACCTCCTGGGTAAGGGCGGAGGCGGGAAAGCGCTCCAGCAGGTTTGCGGACTGTTTTTCCGGCGTCAGCGGCGTTTCGGCGCCGTCCGAAGCGGTTTCCTCCTCCGGCACAAGCTCCGGGTGCTCCAGGAGGTAGCTCCCCAGGGCCTTTTTGGCGCCGTCCAGGGACTTCAGATAGGTGAGGAACCGGCTCCGCTGGGTGTCGGACACCTGGTCCAACGTATAGGTATAGGGCGGTTCCTGGCGAATGGGCAGGTTGTCCAGCCAGGCCTTGTCCCGCGCCTGGCAGAGCTTTATCAGTCGCAGGATGGCATGGTTGGTGTCCTCGCCCTCTTTCAGCAGGCTCATGTCGAAGGTCAGGTCATAGGCGGAGCTGTTGGAGACCAGGGTCCGCCCGCTGCGGTCAGTGATGATGCCCCGGGAGGCGCTGACCGCCTCCGCCTTGGCGATGGAGTTGACGGACTTGGCCAGATACGCCTCGTGGTCCAGGACCTGGGTGTTGAACAGGATGCCGATATAGACCAGCAGGATGACGGCCAGAAAGCCTCCCAGCGCGTATAATCGGTTTTGAGGAAGTTTGGGTTCCATGGGTTCTCCTTTAAAATCAATCGTCCCGGTGAGCCCGGCGGTATACGGCCCGGTACAGCACCGTGGCGGGAACGGTCAGAGGCGCGGTGACGCAGAATTCCCGCAGCGTCAGAAAGGCGGAAGCCCCCCAGGCGGAATTGCCCCGCAGCCACAGCAGCAGGGCGGTCAGGCAGCCGGTGAGGAAGAACGCGGCGGCGGTCACCGCCAGGGAGCAGAGGAAGCCTGCCGGCAGCCAGCTCTGGGCCAGCAGGGCGGCGCACAGTCCCGCCACGGGAAAGACCAGGGTGTAAAAGCAGGGGAGGGGGCCGGGCAGAATGAGGTCGCAGGCCACACCCACTGCCAGGGCAAACATCGTCCCCGGAACAGGCCCCTCATAGGCGGCGGGGATGGCCGCCAGCAGGGGATAGACAAAGGGGATGACGCCCCAGAGGGTGAAGCGCTGGAAAAACATCTCCTGCACCGCCAGACACAGCACGGTGGCGGCGGCATACAGCACCCATTTCAAAATGGTCTCGTTTCGGGCCAGCAACGGCGGCGCCTCCTTAAGTTACAATATCGAAGGACTTGATGATGAAAACCTCCGCCAACTGGTCGAAGTTTACCTTCGGCGCCAGGATGGCGTAGGACGCGGCGCCGGAGTCGTCCAGCCGGACCTCCTCCACGGAGCCGATGACCAGGCCGGAAGGATAGAATCCGCCAAGACCTGAGGTCACTACCAGATCGCCGCTGAGGAGCTGGCAGTCGGCGGGCAGATAGTCCAGCCGCAACCGGCCCTGCTCCATCAGGGAGAAATCCCCCTGGGCCAGCCCCAGCTCATCCGTGCGGAACACCTGAGCGCCCAGGGAGGTGTCGGTATCCACCAGGGTCAGCACCCGGGACCAGTTGAGGCCCACCTCGCAGATCGTGCCCACGATGGCCCCGGTCTCGTCGATGACGCAGTCGCCCGCTTCCACACCGTGCTGGGAGCCCTTGTTCAGTGTCAGGGTGGAGGTCCAGTTGCTGACGGCGTGCTCCGTGATGAGGGCCGCCTCCAGGTCGCCAGTGATGTCCCGCCGCTGCTCCCGCAGATTCAGCAGCTCCCGCAGCCGTGCATTTTCGGCGCTGTCGGTCTCCGCCTGGCGGATGGCGTCCTCCATCTCCGCCAGCTGGCGGCGCAGGGCGGCGTTTTCCTCCTCCAGGGCGGTGGTGTCCCGGTAATAATTCTGCTTGTCGTTGAACCAGGTGGCCACGGCGGTATACGCCGCCCGGAAGGGCGCCGCGATGGTGTTGGCGGCGTTGACCAGCGGCGAGGACGTATAGCTCAAAACGGACATGACGGCCAGCGCCACGGCAATGACCGCCGCGGCGAACAGTACCCAAAGCCCGTGCTCTCTCAGAAAATTCTTCAAAGAAATGCCTCCTTAAAGGCAAGTGATACCGAATTGCTCCAGCATACGGCTCAGCCGCAGCAGCGGCAGGCCCATCACATTGAAAAAGTCGCCCCGGATGCTCTCCACCAGCAGGGAGCCTTTGCCCTGGATGCCGTAGGCCCCGGCCTTGTCCATGGGTTCGCCGGTGGCGATATAGGACAGCAGCTCCCGTTCGGAAGCGGGCCGGAAGACGACCTCCGTCTCCTCGCTCCCGGTGACGGCGCGGCCGCCCTGCCGGATGGTGACGCCGGTGCAGACGGTGTGGTGCCGCCCCTGGAGGGCAGTCAGCATCCGCAGGGCGTCGGCCTCATCGGCGGGCTTGCCGAGACGCTGATCATCCAGGAATACCATCGTATCGGCGGTGATAACGATTTCCTCCGCCGTGCACAGCTTCGCGGCGGCGTCCGCCTTTTCCCGGGAGATATACTCCACGATCTGCCGGGGGGACAGGCCCTCCGGGTAATTTTCCTCTGTCTCCGGCACCCGGATGTCAAACTCCGTGATGCCCATGCGCCGCAGCAGCTCCTGCCGCCGGGGGGAGGCGGAGGCTAAAACGATGTGTGCCATAGCGAATGCCTCACTTTCCCGTGGAGCCGAACCCGCCCCGGTCAGGGCCGTCCAGACGCTCCACCCGGGTGAACCGCAGCGGCGGCTGGTTTTGCATAATGCGGAACTGGCAGATGCGGGCATTCTTTTCGATGGTCACGTCCCGGGTGGCGTAGACCGGCATCCGCCACTGGTCGTTGTCACCGCAGTAGGAGCAGTCCACCACGCCCATGGAGTTGGTCTGCAGAATGCCGTAGTTCTTGAACGTGGAGCTGCGGGGCACAATGTGGGCCTCGCAGCCCTCCGGCAGGGCGATGGCGACGCCCAGCGGCAGCAGCCGGAACTCACCTGCCTTCAGCGTGACCTCCTCCGCCAGATGGAGGTCGATCCAGTCGGACTTCCCGTCCACGTAGCACAGCTCGTCGATGTCATCTGTAAAGTATTTGACCTTGATTTCTTCCATGTGAAACTCCAAAAAACGATAATATATCGTAATATAAATTCAAAATTATACAATTTGTATTGAAAATAAAGGGGCAAGTGCGGTTTTATTCAACGCCGCGCTCGTAAAGGCCCCGGGTAAATTCCCCGGACGCGGACGCTCCCTCCAGGTATCCCCGGTACACCCGCACGCACTCCTCCGGCGTCTCCGTGGTGAACCGCAGCCGGGCAAAGGTAAGCCCCAGCCGCTTGTAGTCCGCCCGGTCGGCCAGCCAGAGGGGCTTGCTGTTCTCGACTTCCGTGCGGTGTCCGAACACCGGCAGCAGCGGGAAGGCTGCTCCGGTGCGGTCGTTCAGGAAGTTGGGGCGGTCGCAGCGGCAGCCGACGCTGTTCTGGATGAGGCAGTTTTCCGTCACCATCAGCGGCAGCCGCCCGTAAACGATGGCCTCGGCGGGCAGAATTTTCGGCATATCCCGCATCTGGGCGAACCGCAGCTCGAAGGACAGACAGGCGGAGGAAAGACCCTTCTTCCGCAGATAGTCCAGGGACCGTCCGTTGAACACATTCAGCCCGAAATCGCCGTAGGCCGTCCAGCCCTCCGGCACCAGAGACAGATGCCCGATGTTGCCCACAGCCACGGCCCGGATGCCCATAGCGCCCACCCGCTCCAGCATTGCCCGGAGCCGGGGCTCGTCCCGGTCCCGCCAGACGCGGGGCAGAACGGCGCACCATTCCGTGTCCCCGGCAGGCAGGGCGGGGAAGTCCGCCATCAGCTCCAGCGGCACATAGGCCCTGGCGGGGCGGAAGTCCAGCAGTCCGCCCGTCAGCTGGGCGGCATTCGTCACGGAAACGGTCCATTGCGGTACATCTGCAGAGCAGTCTATATCAGGCAGAGGAGGCGCCGACAGCTCCCGCCGCTTCGGCGGCGCGGTGCGGGCATCTTCCAATGCGGACAGGGCGTCCCGCCGCAATGCGTTGACGGCGCTGGCCGCCAGAGCCAGGCCATCGTCCACCCGGACAGCGGCGCTTTCGCACCGGAAAGCGGTGCCCCCGGTCTTTTTCAAACGTTCTTCAATTTCGGAGGCGGTAATGGCCCGGTTCCGGGCGGTCTCCGGCACGGTCCCCGTGACGGTGACCGTACGCCCGTCGGTGTCGGAGACCGTCAAGGAGCAGGGCGCTCCCGCCCGTATCTCGCAGTCAAACCGCACCGGGACGGTGCGGAGGTCGCCTTTTTCGTATGCGGCCCGGACCTCGTCGAACAATTCCTTTGGCTCCGGGAGATTTTCCGGCCTGGTGCCGAACATCTCCGGGCCGTGCTTGCCCTGCCAGTACCAGTCCGTGAACCCGGAGCGGGAAAAGGCCTGGGCCAGCTCCGCTTCTTCGGCGGAGGTGGGGCCACGCCCCTCTTTCAATAGCCGGGCGTAGATGCGGGTGATGACGGCCACATACTCCGGCCGCTTCATCCGCCCCTCCAGCTTCAGACAGGCCACGCCCATGTCCTCCATGGCCTGTAATTCGCCTGCCAGACAGCTGTCCTTCAGGCTCAGGGGATACTTCTTCCCGGCAGGCTCGTTGACGCCGTAGGGCATCCGGCAGGGCTGGGCGCAGCGGCCCCGGTTGCCGGACCGTCCGCCGATGAGGGCGCTCATGGCGCACTGGCCGGAGTAGCACATGCACAGCGCCCCGTGGACAAACACTTCTACCTCTGCGGGGCAATTCCGGCAAATCTCCTTCGTGTCCTCCGCAGAGCACTCCCGGGCGATGACTACCCGTTCGCAGCCATCGGCGGCCATTTCGCAGCTCGCCCCGGAGGTAAACACGCTCATCTGGGTGCTGGCGTGGAGGGGCAGATCCGGCAGAGACTGCCGCAGCAGGTCAAAAAGCCCCCAGTCCTGCACCAGCACCGCGTCCACCCCCAGGCGGCAGGCCTGGGCGGCGGTCTCCACGGCCCGGGGCAGTTCCCGGTCGGTGAGCAGGGTGTTCAGCGTCAGAAAGACCCGGACGCCCCGAAGATGGCAATAGCGCAGGGCGTCGGAAAATTCCTCATCGGAAAAATTCTTGGCGCTCCGGCGGGCGTTGAAGTCGCCCCAGCCCAGATACACTGCGTCGGCGCCGTTCTGAACGGCAGCTCGCAGGGCTTCCGGCGAACCGGCAGGGGACAGGAGCTCCGGCTTCATCCGTGGTTCCGCCCGTCCAGCTTTTGCTGCAGGCGGAAAATCTCCCGCTTCAGCTCGCTCACCTCGGCCTGGGCCTTGCCCGCCTCGTCCAGATAGCCTTTGATCTGGCTCCGCAGCTGCTCGGCGGCGGCCTGGGACTTGAACAGCTCGTCGGCGATGTTGGCGGCGGTGAGGACGGCGGCATCGGTGCGGCCCACCTTGGCGCCGTTCAAAATCTCCGTCATCTTGTCGCCTACATAGGCGCCCACCTTCTGCATATAGCTGGTGGATTCCTCCGCCACAAAGGTGTAATCCTCTCCACAGATGGTCACGACCACGCGGTTTGCCATGAAAATTCCTCCTCTTTTGTGTTGATATGGCATAACAGGGCAAATCCCGCCCATTTTTACAGCTTACAGTATACCATAAGGCGCAGGGAGACGCCAGAAAAAAAGCGGAGATTTTGAGAAAATTCACATATCCTGTGGGTTTCGCGGGGGCTTGTCCTCCGGGAAAATATCGTGTAGAATAAAAAGACACGAAGACAGAGAGGAGGGCCGGTATGCCCAACGTGCTGGTACATACGGCGGACGAGAGCGTCACCCTGTCCGCCCAGGCGGTGCGCCGCCTGCTGGAAAGAGGCGATGGCGACGCGGCCCTTTTATACCTGGCCCTGCTGCGGCACCACGGAAATGTCCAGCCCCGGTCTCTTGCGGGGGAGCTGCGCTGGGAGCGGAGCCGCATCGAGGCGGCGGAGGAGACTCTCCGGGCCCTGGGGCTTATCGCCCCGGCGGCGGAATCCGTCCCGGAGCCTGCCGATGAGCGCCCGGAGTACCGGCAGACGGACATCACCCAGCGGCTGGAGAGCAGCGCCGAGTTCCGGGGTTTGGTGGCTGAGGTGGAGCGCCGCCTGGGGAAGAAGCTGACCACCCCGGACGTGGGCGTTCTCCTGGGGCTGACGGATTATCTGGGTCTGCCCGCCGACGTGGTGTACCTGCTGGTGTGCCACTGCGCGGAGCGCATCCAGCGCCGGTACGGCGAGGGCCGCCGCCCCACTCTGCGGCAAATCGAAAAGGAGGGCTACGCCTGGGCCCGCATGGGCATCGACACCCAGAAGGCGGCGGCGGAGTACCTGAAGAAATACACGGAGCGCCAGGGGGCGCTGCCCAGGTATATGCAGGCCCTGCGTCTGGGGGACCGCCCCCCGGTAGCCTCGGAGGAAAAGTACCTCACCGCCTGGCAGGAGATGGGCTTCCCGCCGGAGACGGTGGCCCTGGCCTACGACAAGACGGTGCTGAAATGCCACGAGCTGAAATGGCCCTACTGCAACGGCATTTTGAAGCGGTGGCATGAGGCGGGCCTCCACACGGTGGAGGAAGTGGAAAAGGGCGACCGTCCCGCGCCCAGGCGGGAGCGGACGGAGAAGCCCGGCAGCGACGAGCTGCGCAAATACGTGCAGGACCTGCACAGGGACAGGGGGTAACGGTCCATGGCATACGATGGAAAGATCATGCGCCGGGCGCTCCAGCAATTCGAGGAGGACCGCCAGGCGCGGGAGGAGCGGTTCCAGGCCCGGCGGGAGAGCGTGTTCCGCCGCCAGCCCCGCCTGCACCAAATCGAGGAGGAGCTGCGTTCCACCATGAGCCGCATCATCTCCAGCGCCCTGCGCTACGGCACGGACCCCGGCCCGGCGGTGGAGGTGCTGCGGGAGGAGAATCTCCGCATCCAGGAGGAAAAACGCCAGCTTTTGAATCAGATGGGCCTGCCCCAGGACTGCCTGGACGAAAAGCCCGCCTGCGCCCTCTGCGGCGACACGGGCTACCGCAACGGCCAAGTCTGCCGCTGCCTGCGGCAGTATTATGCCCGGGAGCAGCAGAAGGAGCTCTCCCGGATGCTGGATCTGGGCAGCCAGAGCTTTGATACCTTTTCTCTGGACTGGTATCCCCAGGAGTACGATTCCTCCTTTGGCCGTTCCTCCCGGGAGAATATGGAGACGGTCTACGACATCTGCGCTGACTACGCCCACCAGTTCGGCAAGCGCCCCGGCAATCTGCTGCTGTTCGGCGCCCCGGGCCTGGGCAAGACGTTCCTCTCCGCCGCCATCGCCCGGGAGGTCAGCGGCAATGGCTGGTCCGTGGTGTACGACACGGCGGGCCGCATCTTCCAGCGGTTCGAGGCCCAGAAGTTTACCCGTGAGGAGGACGCCGGAGACGATGTGGACCGGGTGCTGAACTGCGACCTGCTGATTCTGGACGACCTGGGCACGGAGATGACCACGGCCTTCGTCCAGTCCGCCCTGTACCAAATCGTCAATACCCGGCTGATGGAAAAGAAGTCCACCATCCTGAACACGAACCTGATGCCCGGCGAGATCGCCCGCCGCTATTCCCCCCAGCTTGCCTCCCGCATCGAGGGCGAGTATCAGCTCCTGCCCTTCTTCGGCGAGGACATCCGCAAACTGAAAAAGGAACGGAATCTATAATGAAACGCCGCCCGGATGGGCGGCGTTTTCAGGTTACTTATACGTCAGCTTCGGCGGGTTCTTCCGGCGGGTCCGGAATGACGATAACGGGCTCCTGGGGCATCTCCGGCTCCACAGGCGTTTCCACCGGGCTCTCCTGTGGCGCCTTCACAGGCTCCTGGGGTGTCTCCACAGGTGGCTGGACGGGAATTTCCGCCGTGCCGCCAGCCGGGACCTCCGGCTGCTTGGCGGGGCCTTTCAGAATGACCTTGTTCCGGGCCTTATAGTCGCTGGTGGCCTCATAAGAGGAGGAGATGAGCTTGCCGTTGGCGTCGTACAGGTGGCGGTAGGTCTTCCACTTGGATCCGGTATAGGGCGTGGTCTTGACCTCCTCCGTGCCGGGAGCCAGGGTCGGGTCGTCCTCGTACACCACCTCAAACTCCGTGGTGGAGAGCTTCTCGTTGGTCATCTTCGCGGTGATGCCGGTGACGTTGGTGCCCAGCAGCTTCACCGTCACATAATCACCCTTGTACTCGGTGACGATCTTGATGGGATAATCAGTGTTGTTGGTGAACTTGTAGTCCGGGCCGCCCCAGGACACGGTGGCGTCCATACCGGCGGCGATGTAGGCGGGGATGTAGCGGTGGGCATACCGCTCCGTGATCTCCAGATTGCCCCGCAGGCAGGCCAGATACAGGGTGGAGGAGGTCTGACAGATGCCGCCGCCGATCTCGTCCACGGTCTCGCCCTTCACATAGGCGGGGGCGGGCTGATAGCCGTTGGCGGCGGTCCGCTGCCCCACGGATTCGTTATAGGAGAACACGTCCCCTGTGTTCAGCACCAGCCCGTTGATGGAGGAGGCGGACAGCTTCACGTTGGATTTCCGCGCCGCCGTTCCGCCCACCTTGGTCTGGGCCTCGCCCAGCACATCCCGGAACAGCACCGCTTTCAGCTCCTCGGCGGTGACCTTGGGATACTCGATGACGGCGGGAATCTCCACCGTCTCACCGGGCGCCGCGGCGTCCAGAGCCTTCTGGGCGGCAGCTACATCGAATTCCGCCCCCAACTGCTCCGGGGTGATGGTGTCGGTAGCGGGGTCATACCCGGCGTTCTTCACTTCGGCGGCCACCTCGTCATAGATGGCCTGTGCCGTCAGGTTCCAGGGATTGAAATGGGCAAAGCCGATGTAAGCGATCAACTCTCCTTGAGCGCCGTATGTACAGATGGCATGGATCAGCGCATCGGCTAGGGCGTCCTCCTTGATGGAGCGCCCGTTGACGGCCTTGGTGATGGAGATGCTGTTCTCACCGATGGAGTAGGTGGTATCCTGAGGCTCCAGAGCCAGCTCCTGCGCCAATCGGCTTACCCGCTCCTGAAAAACAGATGCGTCCATATCCTCACTGGAGACCGTGTCCCCTGTGGGGGAGAACTGCGCGGACAGAAACCGGCTGCCCTGGCTGAAAAAGCCGCAGCTCTTCTGCTGGTCAAACAGGCGTTGGGCGATGGCGCCGCAGCGCTCCTCCGTATAGCCCAGCTCTCCCAGCGTCACGGGGGGCAGGGAGTCGGGAGGCCAGCCCAATTTGACCGGATCATCCCCGCAATGGAGGGTCATGACCTGCTCCGGCAGCTCCGCGGCCAGCGTCCGGGACGCCTGGTCTACGGTCATCCCGCCCACGGAGATGCCGTTGACATGGTAATTGGCGTAAAACGTATCCAGCGAAGCGGCGTAGGCGCACAGTCCCACATAGGCCAGCACCAGTACGCCCACGATGACGCCCAGCGCCACCAGCGGTCCCTTGCCGCCCTTTTTCAGCCGGGCGCCTCCCGGATTTTTCTGCACAACGGCTTCGTTTGTCGTCTGTTCCATGAAGCCCTCCTGTTGTTAACATGGATTCCGTGGACAGGCCACATGGAAAGCCTATTCCACTGGTAGCCATTTTAACACAGATATGGGGCAAAAAACATTACAATCCAGTAACAAGCGCAAAAATTTACGAAGTTTGCCGCTGCTTTGGGATGCGGATAGTCAGCAGGATGGCGTCGTCGGTCTCCTGCCGCTCCGTCCGGGCGTCCACCCCGGCCTCCCGTACCATCCGCAGTCCCCGGTCCAGACTGTTGAGGAACAGCCGCACGTCCTTCAGGATAAATGTCCGCCGCCGCTTGGGCGGTGTGGACTGGAGCTGGGCGAGCCGCTGGTCGATGTACTGCTCCGCCTGGGCCACGTTCAACTGCTTGTCCGCAATGTGCCGCAGGGCCGCCAGCCGCTCCTCCCCGTCCTCCAGCCGCAGCAGGCACCGGGCATGGCGCTCCGTCAGGCCGTTTCGCACCAGCAGCTCCCGGCAGGCGGGAGACAGCCGCAGCAGCCGCAGCTTGTTGGCCAGCGCTGAGGGCGACCGTCCCAGCTGGGCGGCGGCCTCCTCCTGGGTGATGCCGGTCTGCCGGATATAGGCCGCGATGGCGGCGGCCTCCTCCAGGTAGTGCAGGTCCCGCCGCTGTAAATTTTCCACTAGGGCCAGCAGGGCGGATTCCCGGTCGTCCGCCTCCCGGCGGATGCAGGGCACCTTCTCCAGTCCCGCCAGCTTGGCTGCCCGGAGCCGCCGCTCTCCCGCTACCAGCTCCCACTTGCCGCCGCCGGCGGACCGCACCGTCAGGGGCTGGAGGATGCCGTGGCGCCGGATGGATGAGGCCAGCTCCCGCAGCCCCTCGTCGTCAAAGGTCTGCCGGGGTTGATAGGGGTTGGGCCGGATGTCCTCCACCCGCAGGGTCAGCACCCGCTCTCTCCGCTCCATGGGACCGCCTCCTTCTGTTTTCTTCCATTTTATCCGGTCAAAGCCGAAAAGTTGGGTGTATCCTGTCGAAGCGGGGCCGCAGCGGCAAAAAAAGTGCGCGGCGAAAGCCGCGCACAAAATACGGTCAAACGGAGGCGTTCTTCTTTTCTGCCGCAAATGCCCGTCCGGAGGGCGTCCGCATCAGGACCTTTACGATAATGGAGGTGGTGAACTGCAGGAACAGCGGCGTAAACGCCACCGGAAAAACGGCTTGGGCAGGGAAGTACTGTAGCGCCAGCACCGACCCGGCGCTGATGTTCCGCAGCCCGGTGTTCAAACACATGGTCGCCCGGGTGGGGAAGTCCAGCCCCATCAGCTTTGCCGCCCAGTATCCCGCCAGGAACCCGAACAGGCACAGCAGGAATACCGCCGCCATCACCAGCACCAGCGTGCGGTCCAGCTCACGGAGGAAGGAGGCGCAGGAGGTGGCATTGGCGGTGATGACCGTCAGCAGGGCCAGCTTGGCGAACAGCTCCAGCCGGGGCTTCAGCGTCACCGCCGCCCGGCCTCCGGTGGCCTGATACACCGTCATGGCCGCCAGGGCGGGCAGGGCCACCATCACCAGCATGTCGCCCATCATGCCCCAGGTGTCCACCTCTACCACGGAGCCTACCAGCAGCTTGAGGGACAGGGGGATCACCACGGGAGCCGCCAGGGTGTCCAGCAGGACGATGGAGAGGCACAGCGGCGTGTTGCCGCCGCAGATGCCCACCCACATCAGCGAAGCCACCCCGGTGGGAATGACGTATTCCAGCACCAGCCCCGTGGTGAACAGCGGCGCGTCAGGGAACAGCAGGTTCCCTAGCCCCAGCGTCAGCACGGGGATGACCACATGGAGCAGCACCAGGGTGACGACCACCGGCAGGGGCCGGAGGAATACCCGGCCCAGCTCCCGGAAGCCGCCGCCCAGGCTGTTGGCAAAGGTCATAAAGGCGAACAGGCCCATGGTGATGGGCCCGTTGAGCCAGGAAAAAACATCGGGAAACAGAACGCCCGTCGTGGCGCAGGCCAGAACGAACCAGGGAAAGTGGGCGCCGAGGAACCGGCTCCACAGAGTCAGCTTCTGCAAAGGAAGGCCCTCCTTGGGAATCAGAAATGACAGGTGTAGGCGAACCAGCCGTCGGCGCTGCGGGTCTCCGCGATGATAAGACCCGCCTGGCGGAGCTTGCCCGCTACCTCCTCCGCCCGGTCGTCGATGATGCCGGAGCAGAGGAACAGAGCGCCGGGGGCCAGCAGGGAGCGCACCATGGGGGCAAGACCGATGATGACGTCCGCCACGATGTTGGCCAGCACGATGTCGTATCCGCCGCCCAGCTCGGCCCGCATTGCCTCGTCGCCCAGCACGTCGCCCACCTTCACGGTATAGGTGTCCTTGCCGATGCCGTTCAGGGCGGCGTTTTCATAGGCCACGTCCAGGCACTTGTCGTCAATGTCCACCGCCACGGCAGATGACGCCCCCAGCTTCAGCGCCGCAATGGACAAAATACCGCTGCCGCAGCCCAGGTCCAGCACCTTTTCGCCGCCCCGGACGGCCTTTTCCAGCGCCGTCAGGCACAGCTGGGTGGTGGCGTGGCTGCCGGTGCCGAAGGTGAGGCCCGGGTCCAGAATGAGGGGCACCCGGCTGCCGCGGTCGGCCTCCTCCCACTGGGGGATGACCAGCAGCCGCTCGCCGATCTCCATGGGCTTGTAGTATTGCTTCCAGTTGTTCTCCCAGTCGGCGTCCTGCAGGTCGTCTACGGTCATGAGCAGGGAGCCGCAGTCTGTGCGGCTCTCCTTCAGGGACTGCAGGGCGATGCGGACCTCGCCCATTTTGGCGAAGCCCTCCTCGTCGGCGGAGAGGTAGAAGGTGACCCGGGACGCGCCGTGCATCTTCTCCTCCAGCTCCTCGTCCACATAGTCCCAGTATTGGTGGTTGTTCTCCAGAAAGTCCTGAAATTCGGTCTCGTCGTCAATGACCACGCCGTCGATGCCCAGGGCGGAGAGCATGGTCTCCACCGGCTCCAGCCCGGTGTGGTTCGTCTCAATATGCAGTGCAAGCCAGTTCATATCGTTCTCCTGTCGTATTACCGCTGCGTTCCGAGGAAAAACAGCGCCAGGGTGCCCGGCCCGGAGTGGTTGCCGATGACGGGGCCCACGTAGTTGATGCGGATGTCCTCCGTGCCGAAGCGGCGGCGGACCTCGCCGGCCACGAATTCGGCGTCCGCCAGGCAGTCGCCGTGGCTGATGAACACCGTCTGGTCCTTCGGATCCACGGCGGTCTTTTCCATCTCGTCCACCAGCGCCAGCAGGGAGGCCTTCCGGCCCCGGGCCTTGCTGACGGGAATGAGGCGGCCCTCGTCATCTACGTGCATGACGGGCTTGATGGCCAGCATGGTGCCGAACAGCGCTGTGGCGGCGTTGATGCGGCCGCCCCGCTTCAGGTGGTTCAGATCGTCCACGGTGAACCAGTGGCACACCTTGCCCCGGGTCTCCATGGCGAAGTCGTAGATCTCCTCCAGCGTCTTTCCCTTGGCCTTTTCCCGGGCGCAGAGGTAGACGAACAGCCCCTGGCCCAGAGAGGCGCACAGGGAATCCACCACCAGGAATTTGGCCTCCGGGCGGCTCTCGGACAGCTCCTGGGCGGCAATGACGGCGGACTGATAGGTGGTGGACAGGGCGGAGGAGAAGCACAGGCACAGCACATCCTTCCCCTCGTCGGCAGCCTTGGCCATGGCCTCCTCAAAGGCCCCCACGCTGACGGCGGAGGTGGTGGCGGTCTCTCCGGCGCGGATGCGCTCATAAAAATCGTGGAAGCCGATCTCCCGGCCGTCCAGGTAATTGTGGTAGATGGCGCCGCTCATCTCCAGACTCAGGGGAATGACGCTCAGCCCCAGCTCCTGGGCCAGCTCCGGCGTCAGGTCGCAGCAGCTGTCGGTCAGAATGATGAAATCACGCATATCAGTCGTGCTCCTTTCCTTTTTTCGCCTTGCCCGGGTGTTCCGCCTCCTGCCGCTCCCGCAGGGCGGCCACATAGCGGCTGCTGGCGACGCCGGCGGCGTAGCTCAGCAGGGCGAAGTGGATGGCGGAATCCGCCAGGGATTCCTCCCCGGTGCGGCCGGCCATCTCGTCGGCGGTGAGGTTCAGGGCGTTGTCCAGACTGGCGCAGAAGGAGGTATAGCCCTCCTCCACCTGTCGGTCGTCCCGCAGCTTCTCACGGAACAGCAGGCCGATGTCCTTGGCGGACAGCACCTGCTTCAGCACGCAGATGGCGGTGAGATGGGCCAGATGCTCCCGGTTGTACTTTTTCCCCTCGGCCCGGGGCACCAGGCCGCTTTTCGTGTAGTTGTTCACCATGGCGGCGGTCAGAGCGTCGTCGTCATCAAAACGAAGGACCTGCCGGTCCATGTAGCTGAGGACCTGGTCCATATACAGGGCGAAGTCCGGAAGCTGGTCCCAGGGCACAGGCCGCTGGGTCTGAAGCCGCTGGCGCAGCTCATTTAAATCGTGCATACGTTCCTCCTTCATCAGAAAACCAGATACAGACATATTATAGCACTGTCATATGGTTTTGTAAACTATGCTTTAGAAAGGCGGAAACGATATTTCGACGGTCTTCAATACCCCTGGGATATCTTATTTTCCCACGCAGAACCGGGAGAAGATGCGGGAGACGATCTCCTCCCTGGCGGTGCGGCCTGTCAGCTCGCCCAGGGCGTCCAGCGCCTCCTCGGCGTCGGTCAGCACCGCGTCGGGGGTCAGGCCGCTCTCCAGGGCCTCCTTGGCCCGGCGGACGGCGTCCCGGGCCCGGCAGGCGGCCTCTTCCTGCCGCTGGTCGGTCAGCAGGCTGCCTGCTTCTTTCGGGTCTCCGGCGGGGAAGAGGGCGGAAACGGCTGATTCCAGCTTGTCCAGGCCCTCGCCGGTGACGGAGGAAAGGGCAACCACGGCGGCGGGAGGCGCCGCGGAGTGACCGTTGACGCCAATGCCAAAGCCGGCGGCGCCCTCCGTTAAGTCCTTCTTGGAGAAAACCAAAACCCAGTTTTTCTGCTGGGCCGCCAGCTCCAGAATTTCGCCGTCCTCGTCGGTGAAGGGCTGGCTGCCGTCCACCACCGCCAACACCAGGTCGGCGGATTCCAGCGCCTTGCGGCTGCGCTCCACGCCCTTTTGCTCCACGACGTCCGCCGTATCCCGGATACCGGCGGTGTCGATGAGCCGCAGCAGCACGCCGCCGCAGAGGACGGACTCCTCCACAGTGTCCCGGGTGGTGCCGGGGACGTCGGTGACGATGGCCCGCTCGTAGCCCGCCAGGGCGTTGAGCAGGGAGGACTTGCCTGCGTTGGGGCGGCCCACGATGGCGGTCCGCACGCCGGATTTTAAGACCTTTCCCCGCTGGCAGGTGGCCAGCAGGGCGGTGAGCTGCCCCTCGGCGGAGGAGAGGGCCTCCGCCACCTGCTCCGGCTGCACATCCTCGATGTCCTCGTCGGGGTAGTCCACCACGGCGTAGAATCGGGCGGTGATGTCCAGCAGGGCATCCTGGATGGGCTCCAGCACCCGGCGCAATCCACCGTCCAGCTGGGCGGCGGCGTTCCGGGCGGCGGCGGAGGTCTCGGCATCGATAAGGTCGATGACGGCCTCCGCCTGGGTCAGGTCCAGCCGCCCGTTCAAAAAGGCCCGCTGGGTGAACTCTCCGGCCTTGGCCTGCCGGGCCCCGGCGGCGAACAGGGCGCTCAAAAGCTCCCGCAGTACCACGGGGGAACCGTGGCAGTGGAACTCGGCGGAGTCCTCGCCGGTGTAGCTGTGGGGGCCGGGGAAGCGGACGGACAGCCCACGGTCAATGACGCGGCCCTGATTGTCGAGCATTTCGCCGAATACCATTTTATGGGACGGCTGGTCGGAAAAGGGGCGGCCGTTGGCGGCCCGGAAAATCTTGTCGCACGGGGCAAAGCAGCCTTCTCCGGAGACGCGGACGATGCCGATGGCGGTGGGGGAGTGGCCGGTGGCAATGGCGGCGATGGTGTCCAATCAAATCAACTCCTCAGGAAATTTGCTGTACAGGTAAGGCCCGGAAGCATCCACTTCCGGGCCTTTGCGGTTATCAGAACTGGGGCAGCTTCGCCACCACGGCAGCGCAGCGGGGGCACAGGCCGTTCTCGTCAGCCTGTGTAGAGTGCTTCCAGCAGCGGGGGCACTTGGTGCCGGCGGCATTCTCCACGGAGGCGGAGAGTTCACCGCCCACGGTGACGTCCACATGGGAGACGATCAGCAGGTCGGCGAGAAGCTCGCCGTCCATCTCGGCCAGGAAGGCGTCCTCGGCGGGAACGGTCAGACGGACCTCAGCCTCCAGAGCCTTGCCGATCTTCTTCTCGGCACGGGCAGCCTCCAGCACGCCGTTGACGGCGGTGCGGACCTCAATGATCTTGTCCCACTTGGCCATGGTCTCATCATCCAGAGCGTACTCAGCGAAGGGCTTGTTCATCTCGTTGAACACCACGTTGCGCTCATCGTCGCCGGCGCGGTGGGGCATGGCCTGCCAAATTTCATCGCAGGTGAAGGCCAGGATGGGGGCCATAATCTTGGTCATGGTGTCCAGGATCAGGAACAGGGCGGTCTGGGCGCTGCGGCGCTTGGCGCCGTCGGCCTCGTCGCAGTACAGACGGTCCTTGATGATGTCCAGATAGAAGTTGGACAGCTCCACCACGCAGAAGTCGTTGACGGCGTGGGTGACGGCGTTGAACTCGTACTCATCGTAGGCCTTGAAGCACTTGTCGATGAGGTCGTTCAGGCGGGTGACGGCCCAGCGGTCCAGCTCCTCCATTTCGGCGGCGGGGGTCAGGGCGTTGGGGTCGAAGCCGTCCAGGTTGCCCAGGCAGTACCGGGCGGTGTTGCGGAACTTCAGGTAGTTCTGGCTCAGCTGCTTGAAGATGCCGTCAGAGCAGCGCATATCGGCGTGGTAGTCGGCGGAAGCGGCCCACAGGCGCAGCATATCGGCGCCGTACTTGTCAAAAATTTCAGCGGGGTCCATGCCGTTGCCCAGGGACTTGTGCATGGCCTTGCCCTCGCCGTCCACGGTCCAGCCGTGAGTGACGCACTCCTTGAAGGGCGCGCCCTGGCCGAAGGCGCCCACGGCGGTCAGCAGCGCGGACTGGAACCAGCCGCGGTACTGGTCCAGGCCCTCCATATACATGGTGGCGGGCCAGAAGCCCTGGTCCCGCTTCATGGCGGCGAAGTGGGTGGAGCCGGAGTCGAACCAGCCGTCCAGGGTGTCGGTCTCCTTCTCAAAGCCGCTCTTGCCGCCGCAATGGGGGCAGGTGAAGCCGTCGGGCAGGATTTCAGCGGCCTCCCTGGCGAACCAGGCGTTGGAGCCCTCCTTCTCAAACAGGGCGGAGATGGCGGCGATGGTCTCGTCGGTGCAGATGGGCTTGCCGCAGTCCTTGCAGTAGACCACGGGGATGGGCAGGCCCCACTTGCGCTGACGGGAGATGCACCAGTCGGTGCGCTCGCGGATCATGGACTTCATGCGGTCGATGCCCCAGCCGGGCACCCAGCGGACGTCGTCCGCGGCGGCGCAGGCCTCATCCTTGAAGGACTCCACGGAGCAGAACCACTGGGGGGTGGCGCGGAAGATGATGGGGCTCTTGCAGCGCCAGCAGTGGGGATAGCTGTGGGTGATGTCCTCGGAGGCGAAGAGCATGCCGCTCTCCTTCATGTCGTTCAGGATGACGGGGTTGGATTCGTCGGTGGACATACCGGCGTACTTGCCGGCATACTCGGTGTGGCGGCCCTGGTCGTTGACGGGCACCACCATGTCCATGCCATAGCGCTTGCAGGTCTGGTAGTCGTCGGCGCCGAAGCCGGGAGCGGTGTGGACGCAGCCGGTACCGGAGTCCATGGTGACGTAGTCCGCCAGCAGCAGGCGGGAGGTCTTGGGCAGGAAGGGATGGTCAGCCAGCATGTTCTCGAAGAAGGCACCGGGGTGGGTCTCCACGATCTCATAGGTGTCGTAGCCGCCGATGCGCATGACCTTGTCGGTCAGGGCCTCGGCCATGATGAACACGTCGCCGGAGGGGACCTTCACCAGGGCGTAGGACTCGTCGGGATGCAGGGCGATGGCCAGGTTGCCGGGCAGGGTCCAGATGGTGGTGGTCCAGATCACGAAGAACAGCTTGCTGTGGTCAAAATTACCCAGCTTGCCCTGATCGTCGTGCATGGGGAACTTCACATAGACGGTGGTGCAGGGGTCGTCCTGGTACTCGATCTCGGCCTCGGCCAGGGCGGTCTCGTCGTGGGGGCACCAGTACACGGGCTTGAGGCCCTTGTAGATATAGCCCTTCTTGTACATCTCGCCGAACACCTTGACCTCCTCGGCCTCGAAGCCGGGGTCCATGGTGGCGTAGGGATGCTCCCAGTCGCCCAGGACGCCCATCCGCTGGAAGCCCTCGCTCTGGACATCCATATAGTGACGGGCGAAGTCCTGGCAGGCGGAGCGGAAATCGGGGATGCTCATGGCCTTGTGGTTCAGCTTGTTCTGCTTGATGATGGCGGACTCGATGGGCATACCGTGGTTATCCCAGCCGGGGATATAGGGGGTGTAGTAGCCCCGCATGGCGTAAGACCGGGTGATGAAGTCCTTGATGGATTTGTTCAGGGCGTGGCCCATATGCAGCGCGCCGTTGGAGAACGGAGGGCCGTCATGGAGGTTGAACAGGGGCTTGCCCTCGTTCTTCTTCAGCAGCTCGTTGTACACGTCCTGCTCCTGCCAGCGCTTGAGCATCTCCGGCTCCCGCTTGGGCAGGCCCGCCCGCATGGGGAAGTCGGTCTTCGGCAGATTGATGGTCTTATTGTAATCCATATCCGCGTATCTCCTTTTCTATCTTGAAATTGATTGACACACATAAAATAAAACGCTTCGCCTCTATCAAGAGACAAAGCGTTTGAAAACACTCTGCGGTACCACTCTCGGTTGCCGTGGCCTTGCGGACACGACCGCTCACTGCCCGCTGTCACGGGCCGACGGAATAACGCCCGTCACACGTCCACGCTTACTCGCGTCGTCTTTCAGCAGGAGGCTCCAAGGTGATTTTCGCCCTCCGCACCCGTCCGCCTTGCACCAAAACGGCGGCTCTCTTCGCGGGAACTGAAGGGGTACTCGTCCTTATCTACGCCAAAATGTTCAATTACTGGATTATCATATCACGTTTTTGATGTTTGTCAACGGGAAAGTTGGGGATTTTTTGCCTTTTCGGGGGCGGGGGAGAATAAAAAGAGCCGGCCCCTTCCGGGCAATGTCAGTAAGTTAAGCTGACAAATCCTCCCTACCCTCAGAAATGAGAGGTAG
>CAMCNO010000012.1 GCA_945876285.1 uncultured Clostridia bacterium
ACCCCGCCAACCTGTTCGTGGCCGGCTTCATTGGTGTGCCTCAGATGAACTTCTTTGACGCCGAGCTGGTGAAGAAGGACGGCAAATACGCCGTGGAACTGGGTGGTGTGTCCATCACTGTCTCTGATGAAAAGCAGGCCAACCTGGAAAAGAACGGCATCCAGTCCCAGTCCATCACTCTTGGCGTCCGGCCTGAGCATATCGCCCTGCTGGGCGATGGCGCCCAGATGCTCCACGGCACCGTGGACGTCAGCGAGATGATGGGCAGCGCGGTACATTTGCACGTCACCAGCCAGGGTAAGGACGTCATCATCATCGTCCAGACCATGGACCTGCAGGGGCCCCACCAGGTATCCCTCACCTCCGGCCAGGATGTCGCCTTCACCTTCGGCGGCAATGTGGTCCATCTGTTTGACCGCGAGACAGGCAAGAATCTGGAGGCCTGATCTCCCCTCACAGACGCAAAAAGAGAAGCGGCTTTGCCGCTTCTCTTTTTTACGCTTCTTCGACCCGTTCCACAAACGCACAGATGCGCTCAAAGGTCTCCTGGCTCAAGTCGTGTTCCACCTTACAGGCGTCAATAGCGGCCTGCTCCGGGGAAACACCAAGGTGCTGGAACAGCCGGGTGATGGTCTTGTGCCGCCCGTAAATGCGGCTTGCGATCTCCATGCCGCTGTCGTTCAGGGTGATGGTCCCGTCGGCCGCCATGGAGATATATCCGCTCTCCCGCAGCTTCTTCATGGCAATACTGACACTGGGCTTGGAGTATCCCAGTTTGTTCACAATGTCTATGGAACGGACCGACCCGCACTGCTCCTGCAGGATCAGGATGGATTCCAGGTAGTCCTCGGCGGATTCATGGATCACCATGGCTGACGTCCCCCCTTTTTCTATTTTTTCCATTATAGCAATCCCTCCTGTTGATTGCAAGGTCTTTCTAGGCTCGTCCCAACTCAACCCTGCGCCGTGAAGTGTTGAAAGCCTGCGGGAAACTCAGTGCAAACAAAGATATGCAAAAAAAGAGCGGCGGCTTTTGCCGACGCTCTTTTTTGGTGGAGATAAGCGGGATACTCCCTTCGGTCGTGCTCCGCGCCTTCGGCGCTCCGTAGCGACCCGCGCACGGCTGCGCCGTGCCGGCTATTCCGCAGGATCCCCGCAAAAAAAGAGCAGCAACTTATGTTGCTGCTCTTTTTTTGGTGGAGATAAGCGGGATCGAACCGCTGACCTCTTGACTGCCAGTCAAGCGCTCTCCCAGCTGAGCTATACCCCCGAACCGGAACAGTCGTTAGTATAGCAAAGCAAATTCGGTTTGTCAACACCTATCTCAAATTTTCCAAATAAAACGTTCTTTTTCGCCGCGTATTACAGTGTGATAAGCTCCGGATTTTCCACCAGCGTCTTCATATCCTCCAGAATGCGCCCAACCTCCAGGCCGTCGAACACCCGGTGGTCAAAGGTCAGGAACATATGCATCATGGAGCGGATCTTGGGCTCATCTCCGACCACCACCATCTTTTTCACGGAGCGGCCGAAGCCCAGGATGGCCACCTGGGGCGGATTGATGATGGGCGTAGACCAGTCGATGGGGAACATTCCCACATTGGATACCGTAAACGTACCATTGGACTGGTCGCCGTCCCGGAGCTGCTTGTCCCTGGCCCGGTCAACCAGGTCTTTCATAGCCTGATGCAGCTCCACGAGGCCCATACGGTCAGCGCCCTTGACCACGGGAACCATCAGCCCCGCCTCCGCCGCTACCGCCACGGATAGATTCACGCTGGAGTGGACGGAGAGCATACTCCCGTCGAATGTAGCATTGGCCATGGGGTGCTTTTTCAGCATCTTCACCGTCGCCATGCACAGCAGGTCGTTCACCGTGACCTTGCAGCCCAGGAACTCCTGCTGCCCCACCAGCTTCTGCCGGTAAGCCAGCAGATCAGTGACGTCCACCTCCACAGCGGCGGTGCACTGGGCCATTTCCTGAAGGCTGGAATACATATTCCGGGCGATGGCCTTCCGGATACCTGACAAGGGAATCCTCTTTATATCGTCTACCGGCTGCTGGACAGGGGCTGCAATCGGCGCAGCCGTCTTAGCCTCCAGATAGTCCTTCACGTCCTGGGCAATGATACGGCCATTGGGTCCGGTGCCCTTCAGCTCCGTCAGAGGAATTTCGTGCTGACGCGCCATCTTTCGGGCAAGTCCCGTGATGCGGACCCGCCTCCCGCCGTTCTCAGGCGCTTTTTCCGCCACCACAGGCGCCGCAGCAGCCGGCGCGGCAACCACAGGCTCCGGGGCAGCGGCAGGGACGCTCTGCCCGCCGCAGAGGGCAGCATACTCCTCCTGACTCTCGGCCACACAGCCAATGGGCACGCCTACTGCCACCACGTCGCCCTCCTGGGCAGTGATATGCAGAATACCGTCATGGGTGCTGGCAAATTCAATGGTGTTCTTCTCATTCTCAAATTCCATGATGGTGTCACCCTTTTTCACGGCGGCGCCCTCCGGCACCGTCCAGGCGCTAATGGTACCCTCCACCACGGTCAGACCGGCCCGGGGCATTACCAATTCAAAACTCATATCTCAGACCGCCTTTCCGCCTCAATACCGGGCCACCTGGGCCCGGACAGCCTCCGCGATGCGGTTAGCATCAGGAATGACGTACTTTTCCAGGGAAATGTTATAGGGCATGGGCACATCCAGCGCCGCCACGCGACCGATGGGGCCGTCCAGCTCGTCGTACATCTCCTCCTGGAGCATGGCGGCCAGCTCCGCGCCGATGCCGGCGGTCTTGTTGCTCTCCTCCGCTACCACCACATGATGGGTTTTGCGGAGGGACTGGAACACCGTCTCCTTATCAAACGGCACCAGGGTCCGGGGGTCGATGACCTCCACGCTGATGCCCTCCTTCGCCAGCATTTCAGCCGCCTCCAGGGCACGGCGCACCATCAGGCCCACGGCGATGACCGTTACATCCGTACCTGGCCGCTTCACGTCCGCCACGCCGATGGGGATGGTGTAATCGCCCTCAGGTACCTCGCCCTTGGTTTGGTAGAGCTGCTTGTGTTCGCAGAACAGAATGGGGTCATCGGAACGAATGGCGCTTTTCAGCAAGCCCTTGGCGTCGTAAGGCGTGGTTGGGCTGATGACCGTCAGGCCGGGGGCGTGCATGAACAGGCTCTCCACGCAGTTGGAGTGCTCGGCACCAGCGCCGAAGGAGGAGCCCATGGCGCAGCGGATCACCAGCGGCAGCCGGTAGTCCGCACCGTGCATGAACCGCCACTTGGATACGCAGTGGAAAATCTCGCTGAACGCCACCATGGTGAAATCGGCGTACATCAGCTCTGCCACAGGCCGCAAGCCAGTAACGGCAGCGCCCAGGGCTGTGCCGATAATGGCCGTCTCGGAAATAGAGGTATTGCGGACCCGCATGGGGCCGAACTCCTCCAGCATTCCCCGGGTCACGCCAAAGATATTGCCGAAGTCCGCGATGTCCTCGCCGAACATCAGGATCTTCTCATCCCGCCGCATTTCTTCCTGCAAAGCGGCGCTGACTGCCTGCATATATGTCATTTGCATATGCTCTCCTCCTTTACCGCTGCTCTGCGTACAGGTTCCGATAGAGGTCCTCCGGCGTGGGCTCAGGAGTGGCCTCGGCCGTCGCCACGGCGGCGTCTATCTTGGTGCTGATCTCCGCCCGGATGGCCTGCATCTGCTCTTCCGTCATAACACCCTGCTCCCGCAGCAGCGTCTCCATGCGGACGATGCAGTCCTTCTTCTTCCACTCCTCTGTCACGGCGGCGTCCCGGTACTTCATCTGGTCGCCCTCGAAGTGGCCCCGCATTCGGTAGCAGGTGCTGTCCAGCACCGCAGGGCCGTTGCCGGCGCGGACCTCTCCCCTCTGGAGACGGTCTCCGCCAGCAACCGGGAGCTGCTGGAGATCCGCATGATGGTGGAGCCGGCCGCGGCGTACTACGCCGCCAAGCGGGCCACGCCGGAAGAGGCCCGTACCATCCACGAGCTGAGCCAAAAGCTGGAGGAAACGGCCGCCCAGGGCAAAAACCCGGTCAAAATCGAACAGGACTTCCACAACGCCATTGCCTTGGCCAGCTATAACCAGTTCATGACGAAGCTCATGCCCATCATCAATCAGTCCATCTATACGGACCTGACCTATTTTGAGGAGAGCCTCACCTATTCCCTGCAGGACCACCGGGAGATTGTCCGTTTCATCGAAGCCGGTAATGGAGAAGACGCCCGGGCGGCCATGCGGCTGCACATTCTCCACGCCTATCAGATCTCCAACCTGCAGTTTGAATGAACCCCCTGCAAAAATTTTCAGCCGATATGAAAAAAGGTGTTGACAAAACCAAGCCACTTTGCTATACTAACGACTGTTCCGGTTCGGGGGTATAGCTCAGCTGGGAGAGCGCTTGACTGGCAGTCAAGAGGTCAGCGGTTCGATCCCGCTTATCTCCACCAAAAAGAGCAGCAACTTATGTTGCTGCTTTTTTTTGCGTGTATCCTGCGTAATAGTCTGCGCAGCACGGCCGAAGGGAGTATCCCGCTTGTTGAAGGGGCGGCAAGCCTGCTTGTTTGCAGGTCTGCCGCCCCTTTACACATTTTGAGCACACTTCAAAGATTCTTATGAATGGTCAAAATATTCTGTCCATTCTCATATTGATATCGCACATCATCCATTGAGTTTTTCACCATGTAAATGCCAAGGCCGCCTATCCCCCTGTCTTCGGCGGACAGCGTAATATCCGCGTCCTCCTTAGCCAGCGGGTCAAAGGGCTTACCCCAGTCGCGGAACTGGATGGTAACGGAGGGCGGCTCCTGTTCTACCTGGCATCCGATGACCGCCTCTCCTCTATCGGGTGCATAGGCATAGCTGGCAATGTTGACAAACAGCTCCTCCACGGCGATCTGGAGCTGCAGTCTGATTTCAAGCGTGCAGGGCACCTGGTCCAGCGCTTCATCCACAAAACTCTGAACCGCATCCAACTGGTCGCGCTCGGCGGGAACCGTCAGTGTTTTCATGCGTCTCCTTCCTTTCCGAGTCCCCGGTAGGTGAGGCCCAGCATCGTGATGTCGTCCGCCTGCTCGGCACCCCGGGCAAATTCCTCCAGTTCAGAGCGGACATAGGGCAGCAGCTCACCGACCCGCAGCTCTCTTCCACGGTCGTCGTTCAGGGCATCCCGCAGCCGATCCTCGCCAAACAGCTCCTCATTGGGGTCCAGAGCCTCAGTGACGCCGTCAGTGTACAGGAACAGGGTATCCCCCTCTCCCAGCTTTAGCTGGCTGCTCTCATACTGCATTCCATCCAGACCTGCCAGGACGAAGCCGGAATCCATCTGGAGATACTCGTAGGTCCCGCTCTTCCGGCGCAGCAGTGGGGCGTTGTGTCCGGCGTTCACATAAGTGAAATCTCCGGTGTTCAGATCCAGCAGACCCATGAAGGCGGTGACAAACAGACCCTCGCCGTTGTTTTCGCAAAGCTGGTCGTTGGCCCGGTCAAACACCTGGTCCAGCGGGTCGCCAGTGAGGGCCTGGTTCTTGATGATGGTCTTGGCAATGACCATGAACAGCGCCGCGGGCACACCCTTGCCGGACACGTCCGCCATCACCACCGCCAGATGAGAGTCATCCACCATAAAGAAGTCGTAGAAATCGCCGCCAACCTCCTTGGCGGGGTCCATGCTGGCATAAATATCGAACTCCCGCCGCTCCGGGAAAGCCGGGAAGATATTGGGCAGCATATCCTTTTGGATCTGCGTCGCCACGTTCAGCTCTGCGCCGATACGCTCCTTTTCCGCCGTGACAGCGGTCAGGTCATGGATATACTTCTCCAGATTGGCGGTCATGCTGTTGAAGGCATCCGCCAACGTCTCGATCTCATCTCCCGTATGGACTTCGATCTGTGTTTTCAGATCACCGCCGCTGATGCGCTCCACACCCTCAAGCAGGTGAGACAGAGGCGTTGTCAATTTCTGTGCAAAGGCATAGGACACCATCGCCACAATCACGATAGCCACCACGCACACCAGTGCCACCAGCAGAAGGACTGTGTAGATGGACTTGTCAATACCGGCCACCGCGCCGTTGCTAATGGCCTCGATATTGCTCCGGGTGTCCTCGGCGGGTGCCATGGCCTCCTCCACGTCCATCACAGCTACCACGGACCAGGGAAGCACAGACATGGGATGATAGGCCATGTAGACCTGACGCCCCTCAAACTCCACTTCTTTTACGCCGGTCTCCCGGGCTATGATGGAACGGCCGATATCCCGCAGTTCCCGGTTGTCGCTGTCAAACAGGCTCTCCCGGATGATATTCCCCTGTTCGTCACGGCGGATATTGGGAGAGATGATGGTCTGTCCGTTTTCATTGACCACGAACATATAGCCTGTCTGGCCGATCTCCGTCTCGATGATCTTGTCGCTGAGGGCGTTGATGGTGGAACCAAAAGCCACCACGCCCCGGACCTCTCCCGCGCCGTCCCGGTAGGGGGTGGCACAGGTGATGGCCAGGCCCCGGCCCATGGCGTCCTCAAAAACGTCGGTCCAAATAAGGTCCCCGGCTTTCATGGCCTGCTGGTACCATCCCCGGGTGGGGCAGTCCAGATATTCTTTCTTGTGGCCGGATATGTCATCCACCGTCAGGGAAAAGCCGCTGGCGGCGGCGAAGTAGCCGCACTCAATGTCCGGGTCACCCCGGGCAATGGAGAGCAGCATATCTCCGGTGTTGGCAGTCAGGGCCACCTCCTCCGCCACGGCGGCAGGGTCGATGGTCTCATTGAAGTACAGCAACTGGGGTGACAGTTCTCCCTCCAAAGCAGGGTCCGGTCCATAAGCTTCCCGGGCCATGTAGGCTTCCGGGTCTGTGTAGAGCTGCTGCAGATAGTCCGCTACCATATAAGCGTAAGTCTGCTGCTTGTTCATCTTCTCATCGGCATAGTCAGCCTTGCCCGCCGCGATCAGGGTCAGCTGCTCCATAGCCTGGGCCTCCATAGCCACGGTACTGTCCTCCGCGGCCTGGGTACCCATGGTATCGCTCATGGTCACCACGTTTTCCCGCATGTTGTTCAGATTGACCAGGGTCACAGCGGCGACCAGGGCAATGGAACCGACGGATACCGCCAGCACCGTCAAAAGGATTTTACTCCGAATACTCTTCTTCATTCAGCTTTCCCTCCTATTTGGAAAAGATACACGGATATCATCGTACATTGCCTGATACGCGGGGTCGATGTGCATCTGGTCAAAGGGGATCTCCATCCCCATGGGGTGATGCAGCAGCAAATACTGTTTTCCCCGGCAGAAGGGCTGCAAACCGGAAAACCGGAAGCCCAAGCCGGTCAGCACACGGCAGCCCCAGGAAGCGGTGGGGCTGGACAGCTCCAGGCAGGCAGTTGCGGTCTGCATCGGCTGTCCTCCGCAGCGGGCCAGCAAAGCGGACACCTGGTCTTCCAGATCAGCACCGCAGACCTCCAGGCACAGCGTCAGCGTACAGTGATCCCTGTCCTCCATGACCGTCATGCCGCTGGCGGGAGCCGGCCCTTCCTCTGGAAGGAAGCGGACCGGGACGCCCACGCTCCGGTAGTAATCCGCCGCGAACGCACGGTGTTCCACAGGCATGCAGAGGCTGACTCCCCTCTTGTCAAGGGGCATAGCGGCTACCGCGTAGCTCAGCTTCTCGCCGATATTGGCGTGAGAGTGGACAAAACCCTGGCTGAGGTAAAGGTTGAACAGCATCCCACAGGGCCGCAGACCGCAGGCATAGGACTCCCGCTGGCTTATGGTGTGGAAGGTGGCGTTGTGGGAGCCGATGGCTGAAAAGCGCCCCGTCTCCGGCAGAGCGATGATCCAGGCCACCAGAGGGGTGCCGATACCATAGCCCCGGTACGCCTTTCGGACCACATGCATACACAGGTCCCCCACTCCGTAAAAGGGCGGGTTCTCCCGCAGGCAGATGCAGGCGGCGGCTTCTCCGCTCCCGGTAAACGCCACAGCGGTCAGCAGATGTCCCGCGGCGGTTTCCTCCATCAGCCAGTTCAGGTCATAGATCCGCTTATCGATGTAAGTATCTCCGTACTCCTCCCGGATGCAGGCCAGCAGGCCCTCCAGCACAGCCTTGTCCGGGTTCTGGTCCGAGGCGCTGGCAAAGGAACATTCCAGCGTCTCACCTGTTGTTTTCTTTCTATACAGTGCCAAAAAGCATCCCTTTCTCATAGCAAAATGGTCAGATTATTCACGCCAAAAGTCGTCTTGTAATCCACAACCGGGGCGGCAGCCACGATCATGGCGATACCAAGGCTGTCATCAAGCCCTTCCAGCAGTCCGTCCAGCTCGTCCATCTCCCCGGCGGAAACAGTCTCCGCCCGGTGACGCTCGTAGTAATCGATGGGATTAAAAGGCGCACCGCCGCAGCGGATACGCAGGATGATGTCCGGCTTCTCCAGCGTCTGGCCCGGCGTCAGCAGGATGCGGATACTAATGGTTTGGGTTTCGTCCTCTGGGAAGCAGTGCTCCTTGATACTCACCAGCATCTCCTCCAGAGACAGGGAGATGAGCATGGACCGCTCCGGGTCCAGCTGGTTTTCCTCACAGAAATCCGAAATGCGCTGGGATGCGTTCAGGACCTCCTCCAGCGAGGTATGAACTGAGAAGGAGATGAACCGTCCATCTTCCTCATACCGCCGGTCCAGCAGCAGAATGCCCCGCAGCTCCGGGTGGCGGCGGCGAAACAGGACCAGCGCCGCCCACAGCACCGCCCAGGACAGCACCTCCGCCGCGGCAAAGCCCAGCCAAACGCCGGGGAGCCCCCAGAGGCCCGATAGCATCCGGGCGGAGAGCACCAGAAACAGGTACGCGCGGCACACCGTCAGCAGATTTGCCAGCCAGGTCCGCCGGGCGGAGAGGTAGTAGTTCATCCAGATGGTGGACAGCATGGCCAGCGGCTGGCTGAGCGCGAACAGCCGCACCGCCGGAGCCGCCAGGGCCAGCGTCTCCGGGTCAGAGATGCCAAACAGGCGGCAGAAGGGTGCTGCCAGCACCGCAAGAAGAACGGCGGCAGGCACGATGAGCAGCATTCCCAGCTTGACCGCCTGCTTTTCGATCTGCCGCAGGCTGGTGCCGTCCCGCTCGCTGGTGAACACGCCCACAAAGGGGCCAGTGGTCTGGGACAGGCCGTTGATGAACACGATGGACAGGTTGCCTGCCATGGAAACGACACTGAACGCGGACAGACCCGCCTTTCCCGCCAGGGCGGAGATCATCAGGTTCAGGGCCACGCCCCGCAGCACACTGCACAGATTGTTCAGGGCGGCCGGGCTTCCGGCAGCCATCATCCGGGGCGCCCGGGACCAGACGCCGGACAGAGAACAGAGATGGAAACTGCTCCCCTTCCACAGCAGAGCGGCCCAGCCCAGCAGCGCCGTGGTCACATTGGCGACGGTGCAGCCCAGCGCCACGCCCGCCAGTCCCATTTCCAGCGCCAGCACGCAGAACAACTCCAGTCCCACACAGGCGGCGGCCAGGAACAGGAAGAGCGCCATAGACAAGCGGTGCCGCCCATCCAGCTTCAGAAGAAAATAGGGCGGGTAGATACCGGCGATACCGATGCCGCTGAAGAGATAAATGCGAAGATACTGGCGGGTAGGCTCCAGGAGTTCCCCTTCCGCGCCCAAAATGCCCAGAAGCGGGTCCAGGAGCAAGCTCCCCAGCACAGCCAGAAGCAGACTGACCCCCAGAGACAGCAGAGCGGCCAGTGTCAAGGCGGCGTCACAGCCCTCCCGGTCGTCCCGCCCGATGCACCAGGCGGCCAAAGACGATGCTCCTACACCGGCCAGAGAGCCGATGGTGGTAAAGACAAAATACACCGGGTTGGCAATGCTGAGGACGGCCAAAGCCTCATGCCCCAGCAGGTTGCCGGCAATCAGGCTGTTGGCCAGGGTTGACGCCATCACGCCGCCGATGGACAGAATCGCCGGCAGCAGCGCCCGGCGGAAGGTATCGGATATGAACTGACCGCTGTCCCGCAGTCCGCTGTCTGGGGTAGGATGCGACATAGAGACCTCCGTTTCGCGCTGGCGAAGCAGCCTGTACACAGAATATTTTATAATTCGTATTATAGCGCGCCGTGTCGAAGTCTGTAAATGTTTCCTTTGTCGCTTTATTGGTTTTTTTAGAAAAAATTTAGAAAAACGGAAGGAATTTCATGGTATGATATGTTTATCAAAAAATATCCTGGAGGTACCCTATGGAAATTGGTATTTTGCCTCTGGAAGAGCCCGGCGTGTTCCGTTCCCTTCTCTTGCCTGAAACGGCCGATGCCCTGGCCGCCGGAGAGCCTCTCACGGCCCTGGCCCTGACGGAAAACGGCGTGGCGCTGGGCGCTGCCGCCGGATATCTGGAGGGAGGACGGTTCCTGGTCAGCTCCCTCTATGTGTCCCCGGATCACCGCCGCAGGGGCGGCGGCAGGCTGCTGGTGGAGACCTTGTCCCAACTGGCGGCCCCTTATGCCGGCGCTATGGGTCTCCGCTACACCTCCACCCGTGAGGAACACGAGACGCTCCCGCCTTTCCTGACGGCCATGGGCTTCCGCGAGGAGCCGGACAACGGTGAGAACATCTTCCTGACTACCTTAGGCACGGTGGCGGATACTCCCTTCTTCTCCGGCGCGGGAAAGAAATTTGGGACACCCCTCTCCGAATTGAGCGCGGGCGCCCTGTCCCTGCTGGAAAAAGCTGCCCTGGTCTCTGACGCTCCCCTGCCGGAGGGCGGCGTCACCGCAGCCGGCGTGGACCGGGACGTCAGCGTGGCCGCCTTCGAGGGCAGCGAACCAAAGTCCTTCGTGCTGCTGGACCACTCCTTCCCCGGCGCCCTGACCCTGTCGGCAGCCTGGTCCGGAACCAAGGATCCCACCGTGCTGCCCGCGCTGCTGCGCTCCGCCATGGCCCGTGCCCTGGAGAAATATCCACCTGAGACGCCTCTTGTCACACAGGCCATCGGCAGTTCCTCCGCCAAGCTGGTGCGGACACTGCTGGTGGGGTCCAAGCCCATTTCCCACACCTACATCCGCCTGCTTCACAAATAATCACGGGAGGTCGTGCATATGTCCGGACATCTTCAGGAAGATCAACTCAAGAAAATCGAAGAAGTACAGAAGCAAAAGCTCCTGCGGATAGAACAGAACGCCATCCACGAGAATCTGACCAAGCTGCAGACCTGGGATCTGGTCGAGGGTCAGACCTTGCAGGAACGGCTGCAGGCCCACAAGGAATCCTTGATTCAGAGCCTGCCCCAACTACAGGAAAATGCCGCCATGCAGAACGCCGCCGCGCAGCAGCTCGGCCTTGCCAACGCGGCGGCTGCCGCTCCCGGAGCGCCGGTGCAGGAGCAAGTTCCCGCCAAGCAGACCTACAAGCAGCGCAGAGAACAGGCCCGGAAGGCTAAGGTAGCCCGCAAGAACTGTCCGGTGGGCACGGCGGATACATACGACTGTGTGGAGGCCACCTCCCGTATTGTGAAGGAACGCCACAATGCCATGCGGGGAGTTCCCGATGGCACAGATGTAGATTTGCGGGTGCTGGCCACTTTTTGTGAAGGCTACGAAGTCAATAAGGAAGGCCGGCCCGCCACATTCGAAGATCAGGCCAAGGCGAATCGTGACAATGCCTTTCTGGCTGCCTATCTCAGCAAGGATGTGGAGCGGCGCAAACCGTATCTGGAAGATGTCCGCAAGGAATTGATGGACTTCCCTCTGACTGGCGACACAGTTTCCGACGCATACATGGTCAAAAACGCGGAGATGCTCAAGCGCATTACCGACAAGAGCTGCTACTTTGAAAACGTGATGAACGACCCCATCAACAGACCCTACTTTGACAGTCTGCCCCCTGCGGATATGGAATTGCTGAAAAAGAAATTGGATATTTTGGCCCAGTTGGGCGGATATTATGTAAACTATATGGGCGGCATAGGTGTAAGTGCAAATTCGGGCAAATATTATGATCATTCAATGACAAGAGGCATTACCTTATTTAAGGAAACTGCAAACTTGATGCAGGGAGTGCTGGCTCCTGTGACAGCCGGGTGGGAGCAGCAGAAGCAGGAGATCCTGGAGCGCCACGTAGAGCAGGGAGCAGCCGCGGCAAAGCAGGAGGTTTTGGCGAGGATCGAAGTGGATCTGAGGGAGCAGGATGAGCCTTTGCCGGAGGACATGCGCTTCACCAGCCCCGCTGCCGGCTACGCCACGGAAGAACTGAAGCGCTGCCGGGCCATGATCGAGGCCGATCCCCGGGTGTACGCCGCCAACAAGCCCCTGATCGACCAGCTGTATCAGGAGCTCTATCGCGGGTTTGACGTCTTCAACGAATTGTCCGTGAACAGTATGGCATACCAGCGTGTTGCCGACGAGAGAATGGAGTCCAACGGCGACCAGGACCCCATGTTCCTTGTGACCCTGAAGAAACTGGAGCAGATCCAGAAGGACCAAATCGCCGTCCGCTACCAGACAAGCTCTATCTCCGACGCCCTGCGGTTCTATTTTAAGGAAGCGCCCCTGTCTGCCCCTGCCAGGACCCTGCTGGCAAGCATGGGCAAGGAAAAGGAGGCTGTCTTCTTGGAAGGAAAACGCGCCGTCAGGAACGTGCTGGAAGGCGAGGACGGCGCCCTGGCCAGGGCTAACGACGCCTACCAGAAGGATCATAACCTCAATGCCGGTCTGACCGCCCTGGGCGCCCGCACCTCCACCAGCGATTACGCCAAGGCGGACAAGCTACTGCGGGGCAGCACCTACCTGGGCTACGGCGACCAGATGGTGGCCCTGGTCCACAGGCTGGAGGATGAGGACCATGTGGACATGTCCTCCGTCATGGGGCAGGTCACCCAGCAATACCGCAGCGGCATGGGCGGCGGCGTGGCCGGCGGACCCATCGACGCCATCAACCGGGCCATGCTCCGCAGCTTCGGCGACTACCTCAAGGGGGAGGACAGCATCCGCTACATCCAGACGCTGGTCTCCATGCTGAAGGGTGCCGACATGTTCGGCAACAACATCGACGGTGCCCTGGCCTATGTGGTCCAGAGCCTGTTCAACAGCTACGGCGCCAATTACGTCTGCGTTGGCAGCAAACCTGAAAGCTTTGCTGGGGGCGAGAGCACTGCCGACGTCATCAAGAACGTCTGCCGCACCCTGATGTCCCTCTCCGCTCTGGAGCGGCGGGGCGAAGCGGAGAACGAAGAGCTGCCGGAGGCTACCAAGGAGCTTCTGGGCGACTATAAGCAGCTGCTGCGGGACCTGAAGGGGCAGGCATTCCCCCCTGACGCGCCCCAGGAATAAACAACACAAGGATGTAACGGGAGGCGATTTCGGTGAAACGACTGGCGGCCCTGGGGGCCTTCAAGCTGTCCCTGTTTTTGAAGCCCCGGGTCAGCGATGAGTTTTTCAGGCGGTACAGCCGCCTTATCTCCCCGGATGTGACCGAGGAGGAGGTGGCGGGCTATCCGGAGGACGCGGAGAGCCTGTTCTATGACAAGCCGGTGACTGCCGCCCGCTACCGCTTCCTTCAAAACCTGTGCGGGGAGGACCCCATCGCCCTGACGGCCATTCAGCTGTATTTGCTTGCGCTGATGGAGGAGCGGACTCTGGACCTGCTGCGGGAGGGACTGGGCCTCGGCGAGGGCCTGACCATCGAGGCCGCCGCAAGAGTCGCCTGCCGCACTGACGAGACCATCGACCTGGCGCCCAAACTCCGCTCCGCCTTTGACCGGGTGGAGCTGCTGCTGCAGGCGGAGCCGGACCGGGACTGGTGGAAGGCTCCCTTCCGCCTGGACGGCCGGTTGGCGGCCTGGCTGTCCGGCGATGACACCCCGGACCGGGAACTCAGCGGCGTGTGTACTGTCGCCGCTCCCGGCGACCCCCTGCCCCCCGCCACCCTCACCGGAGCCCAGTCAGAGCAAACGGCCTCCCTTCTGGCGGCCAGCCCCGGCTTTGCTATCGTCCATATCTCCGGCGAGAGCGGCAGCGGACGGCGGCACTTTGCCCGCCATACTGCCCGGATGCTGGGAAAAGAGCTGCTCACTGTCCCCTTTGACGCTGTGGGTGAGAACGGTTTTCTGCGTTCTCTCCCCTGGCGGCGGGTGCTGCGGGAGCTGCTGCTGACTGACCGGCTGCTGTGCCTCTCCGGCCTGGATTGTCCGGCGGAAAAGCGAAGGGCACGCCTCCCTGCTCTGCTGCACCAACTGGAGCAGTCCCTCACTCCCTTGAGAAAACCCGCATTTCTCACTACATCAACTTCTGTAAAGGTAATTCCCTTCCTATCTACTCCTGTATTTTCCGTAAACATTCCCACCCCCACTATCCCCCAAAGCGCCCTGCTTTGGCGGGAACTGGCGGAGCAATATCTGCCGGAGGACGCGGTGGATTTCCCGGCAGCGGGGCTCGCCGCCAAGATGTCCCTTACTGCCGGACAGATGGAGTGCATCGTCCGGCTGCTGCGGTGCCGGGCGCCCCGAGGCCCCTGGGCGGAGCGGGATATTTTCAGGCTGTGTTATCAGGTTTTGGACGATGGGCGGTATGAGAACATCCGCTTCGTGGACACCGCCTATACCTGGGAGGATCTCCGGCTGGAGCCGGCCCTGAAAACATCCCTCCAGGCAGTCTGCGCCCAGGTAGAGCACCAGGGCCTTGTGCTGGATGAGTGGGGGTTGCGGCGGCGGTATCCTTATGGCCGCTGTGTGTCTGTGCTGATGTCCGGCCCTCCGGGTACCGGCAAGACCATGACCGCCCAGGTTCTGGCCTCCCGGCTGGGACTGGAGCTGTATAAAGTAGACCTGTCCCAGATCGTGGACAAGTACATCGGCGAGACGGAAAAGCGTCTGAAGCAGGTCTTTGACCAGGCGGAAAAGAGCAACATGATCCTCTTTTTCGACGAGGCGGACGCCCTGCTGGGCAAGCGCAGCGAGGTCAAGGACGCCAAGGATAAATACGCCAACACGGAGGTGGCCTACCTCCTTCAGCGGATGGAGGAATACCAGGGCATCGTCCTCATGGCCACCAACCAGGCCGGCAGCATGGATTCTGCCTTTGTCCGACGTTTCCGCTACCACCTGGTGTTTACCCTCCCCAACGAAGAACTGCGCCGTAAAATCTGGGAGGACGCCCTGGCGGGCATCCCGTCTGTGGGCATCCAATTAGATTATCTGGCCCGCCAGTTCCAGCTCTCCGGCGCCCAAATCAAAAACATCGCCCTCAACGGCGCCTATCGTGCCGCGGCGGACAGCGGTGTTCTCCGCATGGACCATCTGGTTCGGGCCATTTTCCAGGAACTGCAAAAAGAAGGTAAGGTCATGCTGGCCAGCGAGTTTGGCGAGTATGGCGTGATGCTCAGCGAATTTTTGACAGAAACGGGGCCTGTAATGCCCTAAAACAAGGAGGTGCGTCATGTCCCATACTTATGCCGATCCCACACAGGCGCACCAGCACGATACTGCTGTCCCCTCTGCCCCAAAGCAGGCGGAACGGCCCGCCGCTCCCCGCCCTATCTCTGTCGGTGCTCCTGCCGGGCAGCCCCAGGGCGGCCTGCTGGACTGGTTCCGGGAAAAATTCTCCAAACAGGAACAGCCGGACGAGGGCCAGCAATGGGAAGATAACGAGTACGGCGAGGTGAATCCCGCCTATGTCACGGACAAACCTGACGCGGGCAGCCCCCTGACTCCGATGGTTCGGAACTATACCCAGGAGGGACCCGGTCAGGCGCCGGTCTTTGAAACCCACAGCTTCATGCCCAGCGCAAGTGTGGACAACGAGAGCGCGATGCACCTCCACAGCTTCATCGGCCTGCGCTTCACCCAACTGGACCCCGTCACCACCCGATATACCCGGAAGCGGCTGAAGGTGGGCTTCGGCGGCGGAGGGAGCCCCTTTGCCAACCATGGCACACTGATGAACGACAACAATACCCAGGCGGACATGTCCACCGAGACGCCCATCACCCGGGAGCAGCTGGAATCGGTGATGATGAATATTCCCGACATGGCAAAAGAGCCCTACAATGTTGTTACCCACAACTGCAACCACTTCACCCAGGCCATCGCCGCCATGGTAGGCGCAACCATTCCGGCGCAGCTCCACGACACGGTCCTGGGACCGGCGGGCGCTTACAAGAATCTGGCCAATGCCGCAGAAGATGGTCAGAAGGGCCGCACCCGCTTCTTCCAGGGCGGGGGCATGGGCAGAGGGAGACAATCCCAGATGGCCGGCGGACAGGAAAGCAGGATCATCACCAATTTTGAAGATCTGGCGCAGTCCGCCGCCCGGTGGGACGGCCTTCCCTTCCTGCTGTATCCCAGTCTGAAAAATGCCGCCCAACAGGTGGCCCAGGCAGCGGCACCCATGGGCCGCTTTTTGAACAGCGGATTTTCCATCGAGTCCCCCGCCGACGCCAATGCGCTGGAGACTGTCACCGATACAGCCGCGGCAAAGGCGGATGAACTGATCAAGCTGCACCTTTGGAAGGGACATCCCCGGGTCAATATCACCGCCATGAAGGTCATAGCCATGGCGGAGCAGCTCCACAGCACCTTCCTGCCGGAAAAACGGGCCATCACCAGCTATTCCCAGCAGGAGTTGGAGGCCAGCCTGCACCAGAGGACCAAGCAGGAGGAGGATGCGCAGAAGGCGGGCAGCAAGACCATCAGCAATCAGTCGCTGTTTGTCTTCGGCAATACGTCGCTTACCGGCGCGGGAGATATTTTCCTGCAGTCCATGGGCCTGATGCCAATCGATCTGATCCAGCAGCACTCCATGGGAACCGGCAATCCGCTGGTGCGGTGCGTGGCGCTTCTGCGGCAAGTCGCAGGGGCCTTGACCGGCGAGGACGGTATGGGCGTCAACAACTATCTCATCTCCTTTTTCCAGGGTCGGGAGAATCTGAGCAACGCACAATTGGGCGCTTTAGCCACACAGACCATGCTGGATGTGCTGTGTCAGAAAGCGCTAGAGGTCAACAGCCCCTTGGCTCACAACCTGCAGCTGACCCGCAACAACGCCGGAAGTCTTGCCGCAGCCCGGGATGAGGACAGTCTGGACAACGAATCCAATGAATATACCCGGGGTATCACCCTGAACTTCACCGGAAAGCGCAATGCGCCTCAGAATGAGAACCAGCGGAGCTTCCAGGAGAACAAGCAGCACCTGCTGGATCTGGTCAACACCATGGAGGCAACCTTTGCTATGAAATTTGAAGCGGTCCGCGCCCGTGCGGCGGCAGAATCAGCCGAACAGGGCGCACCGGAGGAATCCTAATGGGAACAAATTTGCACGCTGATAAGGCGGAGGAACAGAAAACCGCCGAAGTCAGCACAGCATCCGTCAGCACAAATATTACGGGTCGCACCTCCCAGCCCATCCGCACCGGCGCAGACGCTTTTTCCGCCGGAACGGACTCGTTTTTCGGCTGGAGTGCCTTTGGCACCCCCCCTCCCCTTTCCTGCTCCACACCCATAGGCACGGAGCAGGGTGGTCTGCTGAGCTGGTTCAAGGGGATGTTCAGTAAGACCGGGGACACAGAGGATTCCCCTTCGGAGCAGGACACGGACACATCTGATATGGATGCCCAGCTTACCCAGAGCAAGGACCCCCAGAAGGAGCTGAGCGATGTGGCGGAGGCCCTGCGCAGCTCTAAGAAGTGGGGCTGGAGCGGGAACACCGAAACATTTGAGCGGGTTTCCAACGCCATTGACGCCTCCATCGGTCAGCTCTCCGCCCCACTCAGCGGCGACCTGACCCAGGATCAGGAGACCCTAAACGACATCATCGCCTCCTTTGACGATCTCGTCACCGCCTGCGACGACTACCTCAGCCGCAGCCCCAGAACAGACCGGGGCAAGCACCGCCAGGCCATCGTCCGCCAGGTGCGGGAGCTGGCGGTGAAGGACCGGGGCAGCTTTGTCCGATACATGATGACCCCCGACGAGGGGGAGCACTTCACCAGCGCCATGGATGTGCTGACAAGATCCCGCCAGCGCACCCTTCAGCTGGTGGACAAAAACGAGGAGGAGCTGCAGCATGTGGGCGGCGCCGTCAGCTATATCGCAAAGATCGACAAGGGCATGCTAACCGACCAGGACGCCTCCGGCTTTTTCAAGGAGGATGAGGTCTATACCTACAAGCCCAGTGCCGGGAGCACCGAAAAAAGGCTGGATGTGCTGCAGATCGTGGGGAGAAGGATGGCGCTGACCAACGCACAGTATGCGGAGATCGAGACCGCCATTAAGGGGCCGGGTCTTTATCAAGCCCCCAATTACCTGAAGGATCGGACGATCCATGACGCCTGCGATCTGGTCGCTAAGCTCTTACAGGCCAACGGTAACGTAGGATCGAATCTTACTCATCGCATGAAGGAGGGCGAGAGCCTGAACCTGTCCAAGCGCAACGTGGCGACCAGCCGGTTGGCAGAGCTGCTGGGTCTGGGAGACCTGGTGGCAAAATCCGAAACGGCAACGCTGGCGGACGCGGACGGAACGAGCCGTTCCGGCAATCTGATGCAGACAGCCCGGGGTCAGGAAGTGAAGAGCTTTGTTGTGGATCAGTTCATCGATCAGTACACCGGGGAGATGGCGCATGCGGACGATATCTCTTTCTTCCGGCCGTTCGAGGGCAATATGGATGACAAGGTCACGCCGGAATTTGTGCAGTCTCTGATGTCGCTTCAGGTGCTGGACAATCTGGCCGCCCAGGTAGACCGCCACTCTGCGAATTATTTTGCCGAGATCAAGGACGGAAAGCTGGGCAGGGTCCAGGGAATTGACAATGACTTCTCCTTTACGTCCAATACGCTGAGCTGGGAGAAAGGGGGAGCGGAAGGCCGGATCGGCAACTACGGCAAAAATATCCTCGATCAAAACGGCGATCTGGCGGTCCCATATATGGATAAAACCCTGGCCGACCGCATCACCGCCCTGGACGAGTCTGTCCTCCGGGACGTGATGGCGGATGTTCTGGAGCCCTGGGCCATTGATGCCCTGTGCATTCGTTTTACCAAGATCAAAACGGCCATTCAAAAGGATCAGGAGAAAAACTCCGGGCGCTATCTGGAGCGGGACGAGGACTGGGGCAGGCAGGAAGTGTTTGACACCCTTCGCAGCCACGTCACAGAGGACGACCGGGGTCAAAAGGCCTCAGGCAACTATGTGGCCAATTTCCTGCACGGCGCCCAAATGAACGATATGATCTCCAAGGGTACGCCGGACTTAATGCTTGCAGTTGACTCGGAATTTCGTCATCGGATCGCCAGGCAGATCCTCCAGGAGGCTCAGGACCTGGGCGATGCGGAAAAGGCAAAGGAGTATCTGGCAGCCCGTGGCGCCAAGCCGGAGACGCTCGCCTATCTGGAGGCCACGGGACAGCTGCTGGACGGTCCCGACCTGCTCAAACGCTTGCCCCCCGAACAGTTGGAGGGCCCCCTTGTGAGATTCTACTTCAATCAGTGGAACGCTGCGCATAAATAATGGATCGCATCCGCACAAGCTTCGACGAAACAACAGGAGGAATGCACATGGGCAAGAATCTGCATTTTGACAAAGCAGCGGAAAAAGAAGCCACCGACATCGGCGCCAGATTCATGCACAGCTCCGCTGTGGTGGGCGATATGAGCCGTGCCTATGGCCGTGACCTGTCCTCCGTCCGCATCCACACCGACGAGAGCGCCGCCCGGGGCGCGGCGGAGCGGGGCGTGGACGCCTTCTCCACCGGAAAGGACGTCTTTTTCGCCCGGGGCGCCTTCGACCAGGGCGACCCCGCCAGCCGGGGGCTGCTGGCTCACGAGCTGAGCCACTCCATGCAGCAGGGCGTGGGCGGCGGCGCGCCCGCCCTGACCCAGTCCGCCCCCATGGGGGCGGAGCAGGGCGGTCTGCGGGAATGGTTCAAGGGGCTGTTCGGCAAGTCCGGGAACGCGGAGGACTCCGCCCCGGAGCAGGAGCCCGCCGCTCCCGCGCAGGAGGTTGCGGAAACGGACGCCCAGCCGGAGCTTGCCCAGAATAATCACCCACAGAAGGAGCTGGACGACGCGGCGGAAGTGCTGCGCAGCTCCAAGAAGTGGGGCTGGAGCCAGAACACCGACAAATTTGAGCGGGTCTCCTCTGCCATTGACGCCTCCATCGGACAGCTCTCCACCCCCCTCAGCGGTAATATGGATCAGGATCAGGAACCTCTGAACAGCATCATCGCTGCCTTTACCGAGCTGATCCAGGCCTGCGACGACTACCTGAGCCGCAGCCCCAGAACAGGCCGGGGCAAGCACCGCCAGGCCATTGTCCTCCAGGTGCGGGAGCTGGCGGTGAAGGACCGGGGCGGCTTTGTCCGCTATAAAATGACGCCCGACGAGGGTGAGCATTTCACCAGCGCCATGGATGTGCTGACCCGCTCCCGTCAGCGCACCCTTCAGCTGGTGGACAAGAACGAGGAAGATCTTGAACATGTGGGCGGCGCCGCCAGTTATATCGCGAAGATCGAACCGGGTATGCTGACCGATGCCGATGCCTCCGGCTTCTTTAAGGCAGATGAGGTCTATACAAAGCACAATGACAGCGACCATAAAAGCAAATACCTCGCCGCGCTGGAGAGCGCAAGGCAGAAAATGACAATGTCGGAGGAGCAGTACAACGCGCTTCAGGCTGTCATTCTGGAAAAAGGCACCCTCCTTGGCGCAAAGAATGACCTTCCAGGCTACTTCAGCGACCCAACCCTTCATGATGCGGTAACGATGATCGTGAGCCTCGTTTCATCGGAGCAAGCAGTGGAAGGCAATCTCCGGAATCCTTTGCAGGAAGGCGAGAGCCTCAACCTGTCCAAGCGCAATGTGGCCACCAGCCGGCTTGCGGAGCTGCTGGGGTTGGGGGATCTGATCGCCAAGTCCGAAACGGCAGTGCTGAAGGACAATGACGGCACCGAAAGAAGCGGCAATCTGATGCAGAAGGCAAGGGGCCAGGAGGTAACCAGCTTTGTGGTCGATCAGTTTCGTGACCAATATGCGGCTGAACGGGTAAAGTACGGTTATTCCGGCGCTGTGAAAATGACCGGCAATCTGGATGATAAGGTCACACCGGAGTTTCTGAAATCTCTGATGTCGCTGCAGGTTCTGGATAACCTGGCCGCCCAGGAGGATCGCCATTCCGCAAACTATTTTGCCGAGATCAAGGACGGAAAGCTGGGCAAGGTACAGGGAATCGACAACGACTTCTCCTTTACAAGCAATACATTGGATGCTGACCGGATCGGCACCCACGGAAAAAATATCTTGGATCAGGAGGGGAATCTGACGATCCCCTATATGGATAAAGACCTTGCCGACCGCATCACTGCGCTGGACGAATCTGTCCTCCGGGATGTGATGGCGGACATTCTGGAGCCCTGGGCCATTGACGCGCTGTGCATCCGTTTTTCCAAGATCAAAACGGCTATCCAAAAGGATCAGGAGAACAACCCCAACTCGGGGCGCTATCTGGCCCATGACGAAGACTGGGCCAGCCAGGAGGTATTTGACACGCTGCGAAATGGTGCTGAAGGTATGAACGCAACCAACTATGTGTCCAACCTGCTGCTGCCTGCCGATATGTCCCAGTTCGGTGCTCCAGGCTCTCAGGATTTCCGGGGACAGCTGGAAAACGACCTTTTGATGAGACTTGCTACAGAGGTTCTCACGGAGACCCAGAGCATGAGCAATGCGGAAGAGGTAAAGGCCCACCTGAGACCTTATGGCGTACAGGAGAATGTACTCTCCTATCTGGAAGCCACCGGACAGCTGTTTGACGGCCCCGCGCTTTTGAAGCGCCTGCCGAATACGGAACTGTACAGCCGTATCGCTGAATTTTACCACGCTAAGTGGAAAAACGCGCTATCCCCGAAGAAGAAGAAAAAATAAGCTGCTCTGTAGAACAGGCGCCACCGGTTTTCAGGATCCCGCAGGTTGGTCGACCCCGTGTTTCTGAGATGGCACACACCGATGCAGGCTCCGGCAGCCAGACAGGAGGAATGTCATATGGGAAATACACTGCATGTAGACGAAGCAGCGGAAAAAGAATCCACCGACATCGGCGCGAAATTCATGCACAGCAGCGATGTGGTGGGCGACATGAGCCGGGCCTATGGCCGGGACCTGTCCTCCGTCCGCATCCACACCGACGAAAGCGCCGCCCGGGGTGCGGCAGAGCGGGGCGTGGACGCCTTCTCCACCGGAAAGGATGTATTTTTTGCCCGGGGCGCCTTTGACCGCAGCGACCCCGCCAGCCGGGGACTGCTGGCTCACGAGCTGAGTCACTCCATGCAGCAGGGCGTGGGCGGCGGCGGGCCCGCCCTGACCCAGTCCGCCCCCATGGGCGTGGCCCAGGGTGGTCTGCGGGAATGGTTCAAGGGGCTGTTCGGCAAGTCCGGGGACGCAGAGGAACCCGCCCCGGAGCAGGAAGCATCTGAAACGGACGCCCAGCCGGCGCTTGCCCAGAATAATGACCCACAGAAGGAGCTGGACGACGCGGCGGAAGTGCTGCGCACCTCCAAGAAGTGGGGATTGTTCGGGAACTCCGACAAATTTGAGAATGTCTCCACTGCCATTAATGTGTCTGTCGGAAAGCTCAACACCACTCTCAGCGGCGACCTGGCGCAGGATCAGGATATTCTTGGGGAAATCACCGCTTCCTTCCGGGAGCTGATCAATGCCTGCGACGATTATATCACCAGCCATGATCCCTCTACGGACCGGGGCAAGCACCGCCAGGCCATCGTCCGCCAGGTGCGGGAACTGGCCGCGAAGGATCTGGCAGGCTTTTCCCTCTATATGTCATCTCCTGACGAGGGGGAACACTTCACAAACGCCATAGATATTCTGAAGCGGTCCCGTCAGCGCACCCTTCAGCTTGTGGACAAAAAAGAGGATGAGCTGCAGCATGTGGGCGGCGCCGCCAGCTATATCGCAAAAATCGAACCGGGCATGCTGACCGATGAAAATGCCTCGGGCTTTTTCAAGGAAGATGAGACCTTTACCAATTTCGCCAGCGCTGAAGATATGCGCCTGTCCGCTCTGGAAAGCGTGCGGCGCAAAAAGGGCCTGACGGATCAGCAGTTTGAGGAGATGAAAGAAATCGCCCTGTCAGACGGCAAGTTTGAAGAAAGGCTTCCGGATTTCTACAAAAACCGGAGCCTTTTTGAAGGGGTAGCCTTGTACAAGCGTCTTATTTCCGCTCAAAACACGGTCGACGCCAACCTTCCGAATCCGCTGCGCGAGGGCGAAACCCTCAACCTGTCCAAGCGAAATGTGGCCACCAGCCGGCTGGCGGAACTGCTGGGGCTGGGTGACCTTGTAGCCAAATCCGAGACGGCGACTTTGGTGGATGCGGACGGAAAAAGCCGCTCTGGCAACCTGATGCAGGCGGCCCAGGGGCAGGAAGTCACCTCCTTTATCCTGGAGCAGTATCAGGCACAATACAGCGAAAAAATGGAGAGTGCGGAGAATGTATCCACCGCTGAGCTGACTACCGGCATTGAAGACAAAGTCACGCCGGAATTTTTAAAATCCCTGATGTCCCTTCAGGTGCTGGACAATCTGGCCGCTCAGGCGGATCGCCACTCGGGAAACTATTTTGCTCAGGTCAAGGACGGAAAGCTGGGTAAGGTGCAGGCTATCGACAACGACTTTTCCTTTTCCAACATAACGCTGGACTGGGAACCGGGAACATCTGTTGGCTATCTGGGCAGCCATGGCTTTAATATTCTGGATCAAAACGGTGATCTGCGGGTTCCCTATATGGACCGCACTCTGGCCGACCGGATCACCGCGCTGGACGAAAATGTCCTCCGGGATGTGATGGCGGACATTCTGGAGCCCTGGGCCATTGACGCACTGTGCATCCGCTTCAACCAGATCAAAACCGCCATTCAAAAAGAGCAGGCGGAGAAACCCGACTCCGGGCGCTTTCTGGAGCGGGACGAGGACTGGGCCAGCGAAGAGGTGTTCAACACCCTGCGCGATGATCATGCCATGGTCAAGAAGAGGAAAAGATCAACCAATTATGTGGCCAATGTGTTGGCCGTCGCCGATTTTACAAGATGCGATCAAGCTTCGTATGGCCTCTCCACATCGCTATATTTGGACTATTGGAATGACTTTGCTAAGAATTTTCTTTTAGAACTCCAGCAGTTGGGCAACGCGGAGCAGATAAAAGACCGTCTGCGGGAATACTTGGTAAAGGAAGATGTTATCTCGTATCTGGAATGCACCGGGCAGCTGTTTGACGGTCCCGCTCTGCTCAATCGCATCCCTAAAGAATTCCTGGCTACCCCTATTCAGAACAAGGCTCAAAGCTTGCGCAGGAAAAAGTTCAATATAGGGTAACGAGAAGCGCGACCGCGCTGCGCTTCATATCGCGGTCTGCGGCTTTCGGATAAAATTGCAGGCGAAGGAGACATGAATATGGGAAAGAAGCTACATTTTGACAAGGCAGCGGAAAAAGAAGCCACCGACATCGGCGCCAGATTCATGCACAGCTCCGATGTGGTGGGCGACATGAGCCGGGCCTATGGCCGGGACCTGTCCTCTGTCCGCATCCACACCGACGAAAGCGCCGCCCGGGGCGCAGCGGAGCGGGGCGTGGACGCCTTCTCCACCGGAAAGGACGTGTTTTTCGCCCGGGGCGCCTTTGACCGGAGCGACCCCGCCAGCCGGGGGTTGCTGGCCCACGAGCTGAGCCACTCCATGCAGCAGGGCGTGGGCGGCGAAGGAGGCGCCATGGCCCAGTCCGCCCCCATGGGCACGGCCCAGGGCGGCCTGCTGGACTGGTTCCGCAGCAAGTTTGGGAGAAAGAAGAAGCCGGAGCCCGAGCCGGAACTGCATATCTCCGAGCCGCTCGCGGTCGAGCGCAACACCTCGGTGGAATCCAACCAGTACATGCAGGCCATGCAGGAGGCCAACACGCGCTCGCGCAACGCCTATAATATTTCAAAAACCGCGCTGCCGCAGATGCGGCAGGGCGCGCGCGGCGGCGCCGAAACCATCACCGCGCTGCACAATGTGATGCATTCCCCCAGTGCGAACAACGCAGCGAAGTTAAGCCCGATCCAAGCCTCCAACAACAACTTTCTGCATGCCGGTAAGGGCGAGGATCCGGTCGCCAAAGGTCTGGTCAGTCTCGGCCTGCGCAGCGACGGCGCGGAAAAGAGGGCGCTCGACGCCGCGCGCGGCGGACTGTTCACCAACCTGAAGACCGATATCGCCGATTACGCCGACGCGCTCGGAGAGAACGCCGACCTCGGCAGCATTCTGAGCGGTGCGCAGCAGTATAAGTACGGCATAAAGCCCTACTCGATGAGCGACGAGCTGCAGCAGGTGGCCAGCGGTATGCTGAATATGTTCGGGCAGTACACCGGCACGGAGGAAGCGGCCGCCTATTTCCGCGACGCCGCGGGTACAATGCAGGAGGCAGATGTCTTCCAGAAAGGCGGCAAGGATGTATACGAAGCGCTGGTCGAGGATGTGCTGCTGCGCTACGGCGCGGTGCCCAGCGTAGTCGCCGCCCGGCAGGCACAAAACGCGCAGGAAGGCAAAGCCGCCAACCCCCAAAAAACCATGGTGATGACCAAGGCTGCGCAGGCACTCATGCACGTGCCCAAGATGGCGACCCTTTCGCCGAAGGAGTTCGCGCAGATGCCGCCGCAGATGCAGGCGCTCTACGCGCAGTATCAGTCGATCGTCGAGCAGATCAAGGCGACGATCGGCGGTTAAGAACGCGCGCGGGAATTCTCAGTTATTCAATATCCGAGATGAAAGTGCGCAACAAAAATAATCGAACTTTCTTTATATACAAAACCTTTGCGAGTGCAAGGGTCAGTCTGTCAAGAAACCCGGCTGAGCATCAAGCGGCAGCCGGGTTTCTCGACAGACTGAGGTAGGAGCACCACAAAGGTGCTCCTACCTTTTATTCGTACGTTCGGATGGCCGCCTTGCGGTCAAACACAGACGGGGCGGTGTTGATGCCGCCGAAGGTCTTGTCCGCGCCGTCGTCAAAGGCGTTTTTCGCCTTGTTCAGCGGGATGAACCGGGGGCGTTCCAGTTCCTCCTCCGTCTCCTCGTCAGGAGGCGGCACGTTCCGCTTCTGCCGTTTCAGCCGCTTCTGCTGTTCCAGCCGTTCCAATGACCGCATAGTAATTCTCCTTTACAGCACCAGACTGGCGTAGGGCTCGAAATCAGCCCGGGTAAAGACCTTGCCAGTCTTGACGAACTCGTACTTGATGGCCTGGAGGTAGTGCTTCATGTGCACCTCGCCCTCCGCCTCCGGGTCCGCCGCCGCCAGGAAGGCGGCGTTCAGGATGCAGTTCTTGATGTTGCCGCCCACGAACTCGAACCGCTCCGCCAGGAAGCGGATGTCCACGTCCTCCGCCAGCGGGGTCGTCTTGGGGATGGTGGTACGCCAGAGCATCTCCCGGGTGTCCGGGTCGGGGAACTGGAACTCCACGATGAACTTCATCCGGCGGAAGAAGGCAGGGTCGATATTGTGCTTGTAGTTGGTGGCCAGGACGGACACGCCGTCGTAGCCCTCCACCTCCTGCAGCAGCAGGGCGGTCTTGTTGTTGTTGGAGGACTGGTTGCTGCCGCCGTCGTCGGAGCGCTTGGCAAACAGGGTATCGCACTCGTCGAAGAACAGCACCACATTGCACTTTTTGGCCTCCCGGAAGATCATGGAGATGGCCTTCTCCGTCTCGCCCACGTACTTGTCCACCACCTTGGACAGGTCCACGCGGTACAGCTCCAGATTCATCTCATGGGCGATGACCTGGGCGCACATGGACTTACCGGTACCGGGGGCGCCGAACAATAGCACGGACAGTCCCCGGCCGTAGGGGTACTTCTTGATGTAGTTCCACTCCTCGTAGACCTTCTTCCGGTAGATCAGCTGGTCGCAGGCGTTTTTCAGGGCCAGCCGCTGGTCCGGGTTCATCACGATGTCGTCCCAGCCGAAATTGGCGGGGATGCGGGTGGCCTTCTGGGTCAGCTCGTGGCTCATCTGGTTGTTGCAGGACTGGAAGAGAATAGATCGGGGAATGTCGATGAACTGGTTCATGGAGGCCAGGGACCGGCCCTGGCGCAGGGCGTCCCTGATCTTGCCGGGGGTGAACAGGAACTTGGTGGCAAGCTCCGTGAGGTCCACGTCGGCGTTCAGGACGTAGGGCTTGGCGTAATGCTGCCAGACCTTCTCACGCTCGGAGAAGGACGGTGTGGGCAGCTCCAGCTGGGCGAAGTCCAGGTCCGTGATCTGCTTCATGGGCAGCTTTTCCTTGCTGACAGTAAACACCGTCAGCTTCTGCTGGGTAAACTTGCCGAAGGCCAGGTCCATGTAACCGAAGAACTTGTCCTTCTCATCCTCCCGGTAGCCCAGGTTGTCCAGGCAGATGCAGGCGTCGGTGAGGATGCACTCCCGGGCGGCGGCCCACAGGGCCTGCTCCACAAACCGGAAGTCGTAGACGAACAGCTTGGCGCAGTTGATGGACACGCAGTCCATTTCCTGCTCCTTGCAGAAGTGACGGATAGTGAATTTCCGGCCGGAGCCGTCATCCCCGAACAGGGAGAAAATGCGGGTGCCGTCCTTGTAGGCGATGCGCAGGGCGTCCAGCACGCCGCCGTTGGCCAGGAAGGGGTCCAGCTCCTCCTGATCCGTCAGGCGGGAGAAAAAGCGGGTATAGTTTTCGTCAATGCGCAGCGGATGGGCGCCGAACAGGAAGTCGATGACCCGCTTGTCCGGGGAAACCAGGGTTGAAAACGGCATGGCGCCGTTGATCTGCAGCGCCAACACCGGCTGGAGCTGCTCCAGTGCCAGGGACATCTGGCTATAACTGCCGGTAATGGTAAAATCTTCGCCGTAATAGACCCGGGCGGCGGATTCGATACTGGGAGCTGCCTGATTGCCGTTCTGGTTCACAACCTGGAACACTGACGCGTAGTTGGTCTGTGTGGAGGAGAGAATGGCGCAGGCAAAGCAGAAGGTGGTAAAAGGTGAAAAGTCCAATTTGCGGCACAGGCGGTACAGCGGCAGGGGCACTTCCGTCAGAGACGCCCGGTGGTCGATATAGGCCAGCAGCTCCTCAACCGATAACGTCTTTTCCGGTTCTTCCTCCTCCGTTACTTCAGCCAACTCCCCGAAAAGGGCGGCCAGTTCATTGGGAAGCTCATCGGAGAGCTCCGGCTGTTCCTCTTCCCCACTGTCTTTCGTGCGGAAATCCAGCAGATGCTTCTCGCACAGGTCACGGGCCACCTCAATATCCGGGTAAAGTACATTTTTAAAACCGCCGCTATCGCTGGCGAACAGCCGCATCAGCCCGTCAATATAGGCGGAAAGCTGCTTGTCCACACAGGCGAACAGGTGATCCGTATATTCCTGGTAACTGGAAAAGGGTGCTTCCCTCTTCGTCAAGTCAAAAAAATCCATGCGGCACCTCCTGCCTCAAACGTTGGAAAAGATATAACCCGCACCCCGCACCGTCTCAATGATGCCCCGGTGGTCCGGATCCAGCTTCTTGCGGAGATTGGAAATATGTACCATCACCGTACGGAAATCTCCCAGGCTGTCCGTCTCCCAGACCTGCTGGTACAGGTCCTGGTACAGCAGCAGCGTATTGGGATGGTCTATCATATACCGCAGCAGTCCATATTCGATGGAGGACAGGTCTATCCTCTCCTCCTCCCGCAGGATACAGCGGTGGGATGTATCCACGGAAAAGGACTTGAACATCCGGACATTCTCCTGAGGAGGCTCCTGTGCTCTCTTATGCCCGGAGCGGCGGATCACCGCGTCCACCCGGGCCAGCAATTCAGGGTAACGGACCGGTTTCACCATATAATCATCGCCGCCGCTGCGCAGCGCGCTTACGATGGTCTCGCTGTCCTCCAGGCAGCTCATGAAAATGATGGGGCAGTCACAGTCCTGCCGGATGGTTCGGCACAGCTCATCTCCAGAGCGGTCCGGCAGCATGATGTCCAGCAAAATCAAATCGTATTCATTTTGTGAGAGCAGTTCCTCCGCCTGGGCGCAGGTAAAGGCGTCATCCACCCGATGTCCCGCGTAGGTCAGATTGGCATGAGCGATGGTCGAAAGATCATGATCGTCCTCTACCAGCAGGATATGATACATAGACATCTACCCTCCTTTGACGATTTTTGTGGAAAATCATCCATTCATGGATTGCAACTGCAAAAAACATCCGCTATAATGTGTCTGCTAAATAAAATCCAAAGTGATTGCAATCTCGAACAATCACCAACAATTTTGTAGTTTCTCAGTATAATTATACCGCAGGTATCAAACTTTGTCACGTTATTTCTGCAACGACTCCCCGGAGCTACCCGGCAGACCTGACCAGGAGGGATCAAATTGAAAAAAACAGAGCAAGCGCTTACTCTGCTCACAGCAGCAGCGATCTTGTGCGGCGGCTGCCTGTGGATCGCGGAACTCACCACCGAAGGAGCGTCCATTTTCAAATATCTGGGCATGACATGCACGGTGGCGGCAGCCGGACTGCTGGCAGCACTGTGGTACGCCTGCCGGCGCCGCATAGACGCCCAGGAACAGTGCCACCGCGAGAAACTGTCCAAACTGGATCAGGATCACGCAAAGGCGCTGGAAGAGATGCAGGCAAAGACCCACGCCGAAATGGAAACCTTCCGCAGCAGTTTGTCCCACAGCCTGAGGATGCCTGTTTCCATCATCCAAGGATATGCGGAACTGCTGACCAGCGGCGTGATCACCGACCCGGATGTGGCGGCGGAATACCTGCAAAAAATCAACCAGCAGAGCCAATTCATAACCGAGGCCATCAGCCGTCAGTTTTCTGCCACCGAGACCGCAGACAGCAGCAAACTGACCTATTCGGACCTGGATCTGATGGTGCTGGTTCGCCAGGCCGCAGCGGATATACAGGCAGCCGCGGCGGACCAGGGCGTCAAGATCCAGGTGGTCTCCCCGGAGGAGCATATCCCCATGCAGGCGGATACATACCTGCTGAGCCGGGTGCTGTTCAACCTGCTGGAAAACGCCCTGAAGTACATGGGCCGTCCCGGTGCCATCACCATCCGGGTACTGCGGCAGGAATCCAACGCCTCCATCCTCGTACAGGACGACGGCCTGGGTCTCCCCGCCGAGGAGACTGCCCACATCTTTGAGCCCCACTACCAGGGAAGCAACCATGTGAGCGGTCAGGGCTATGGCCTGTACCTGGTCAAACGCACCATTGAGAACCACGGCGGCACGGTGTCCGCCCAAAGCGCTCCCGGCAGGGGCATGGGTATCTCCATCTCCCTTCCCCTTGTCCCCCAACAGGAATCCACCTGAGCATACTGTATGAAAAAAGGACACTGCCGCAAGAAACGGCAGTGTCCTTTTCATCATCTCAACGCAGGGTCAGTATCTTGGAAAAGCCCACGGAGTCCAGCACGGCTTTCACCGTGGGCGCCACATGCAGCAGCTCCATGGAAGCGCCCTTGGAGGAGGCGGTCTTCTGTCCCAGCAGCAGGGCGCGCAGGCCAGCACTGCTGACGTACACAACCTTTTCCAGGTCCAGCGTCAGCTTTTTAGCGCTCTGGAAGGATTCCAGGATCGCCTTTTGCAGCTCCGGGCTGGTATTGGTGTCCACGCGGCCGTCCACCTGCAGGGTAACGGCATCACCATTTTGAAGTTTCGTAATCGTCATATGTACCTCACATGGCCGCACGCTGTGCGGCTGCCGCATTTTCTGGCCAGCGGCCCGCCGAATTTAACTGATTATTGCAGGAACGTCATACCCGTCAACGCCTTGCCGTCATCCAGGCTGCCCGGCGCGTTTTGCAGCACCTGGCCGTTGATGTCCAGATAGGTAAAGGCGTCCAGACCGCCGCACTCCTCCAGGAACACGATATGGCACCGGCTCCGGGAGGGCCGGAACTGGTCAATGAGGAACTTCAGCCGCGCTCGGAGCTTCTCATCCATCTTCCGCCCCACCATCACGGTGAAATCATAGGGCGTGGCGCCATACAGATCCTCGCTGTGACGCTTGTCTGACTGGATAAGATTCCGCTCCACGATATACACTGGCTCCTCCACGAACAGCTCTACCACTTTTTCCACCGCCCACTTCGTGCCCTTACGGGCCATCAGCTCCGGGGCAGCCTTCAGCAGACGGCGCAGCTCCTCCGAAGAAAACAGCGCCTCGTCCGTCTCCAGTCCCAACCAACGGGCAAACATGGGCAGCAGTGCTTCCGGTGCGGTGTCCACATCCAGCAGCTCCGGCAGGGCGTCGATCTCCTCCTGAAACTCCTGGTACATGGTGGAGAAAATAGACAGATACCTCTGCAAAAAATCGTTGTCCGTCTGATAGACCTCTGGGAAGGTACGGAAAAAGTTGTCCCCCGGCACATAGACCCGCAGATCCTCCAGGGTGCCCTCCTCCGCGCCGGTCACCTCCAGCCACAGCCAGAGCCACCGACCCGTCTGGCCCGTCAGCAGAACGTCCCCCACGCCGGAGCGCTCCATGCCGTCCGCCAGGGTGAAGAGCCGTTCCTTCTCCACCCGGGGAATGGCCGGGTCCAGCAGAAAATCGTCGATCCGCACCACCTCGTTATTGCGGATGACTGAATCCTGATTCGAAGCAAAGGCCCGGACCGTCAGCATAGACTCCGCTTCCAGACGGCACCGCAGAGACAGCCGTCCCCAGGCACAATCCGGCTGGGCGCTGTCCAGCCCCGGCAGGAACACACTATGTACGCCGCTTCCCTCCGTCCGCAGGGCACCGTCCTCTGACAGGAAAAAGCCCTCCAGCAGGCTTCGTTTCAGCAATGCGCCGTTCAGGCGGTATTTTCTGATTCCGTAATCAGCCATGGCTTACCTCCCCTGTTCCCGAATGGTCAGCCGGATGGTGCCGGGATAGCACAGGCTGTCGTCCTCCAGGCAAATGTCGCTGCCCACCAGAACCGCGTCACGGTTCTCCGGATACAGGCTAAGGGCATCCACCGCCTCCACGAAAGGCAGGGCGCTGAGGGCCTGGTACAGCTCGTTGAACCGAACCCAGCCGCCGAAATCCTGTGGGCCGTTCACATGGTCCAGAAGGCTCCGCATCAGCCGCTCTGTCTCTACCCGAGCATGGGATGCCATACCCCGGATGCTCAGCGTGGCATTAACACCCACCGGCACATAACGGGGCTGGCAGAGCTCAAACCGGGTGGTCAGCATCCGGCGGGGCTCCAGGAAATCCCGGAGCTGCCGCAGGTATTCCGGGGACAGCTTGGGAAGTTCTTCTTCAGTATAAGGCTTCACAGCGATTTTGACAAGATTTTTCCCGCCAATCGCCACCGCTTTCACTTTATGGATGCACAACCCCGGGGTCTGGCGAACCAGCGCCTCGTAATCCTCCGTCCGCACTGCTACAGAAACCTGCCGCATTCCGGCGGAAAACCGCAGCCGCAGCTCTTCCGCACTTTCATAAGACACGCCGCCCCGTCCGGGCGCCGGGCAGAAGTACCGTGCCTCCACCTCGGTGCCATCGTAGCCGCCCCGCTGCTCCAGCGTGGCGCAGGGGCGCAGGTCGCCCCGGCTCCCCTGGGTCACGGCGCAGCCGGCCAGCAGGAGCTGGCAGCCGCCTCCACCGGGTTCGTCGATGACCAGCTGGGCCTCCCGGGAGCGCAGGTGGTAGGTAAATCCCTCTGGCCCCTTCTCACCCGGCGCAACAAAGCGGTATTCCGAATCGCCGTCCCTATTTCTGGTCTCCACCGCCACCAGCAGGCTCTCCGGCAGCACATCCGTTACCAGGTCCAACTGGATCACCTGCTTGTCGTAACCGTACACCGGCCCAAGAAGGCGGTGATGGATCATCTCCTCGTCAAAGCACACGGCCCGCACCGCTTCTTCCGCATCGCAGGGCACATGGCCGAAAGCCGGGTCAAACCACAGCGTTACGCCCTCAAAGTCCGTTTCCGTCCTGTAAAACCGCCCTTTTACCTCCGCGGCAGGCGCTTCCCGGTAGAGGAAATAGGGGCCGTCCGCCTCCTCCCGGCAGAACACCAGCAGATTCCCAATCAGGGGCAGCCGCCCCCGCAGCTCCGCCTTTTCGCCGCCGGGGCAGACGCAGCAGCGCACCCGGGTCTCCCGCTGCTCCATGGGGAACAGGTGGACCGCTAACGCCTGCAGCCGGGGCGTGCGGTCATAGTCCGCCGTCTCCAGCAAGCACCGCAGGGCACAGCCCTGCACCGGGGCTTCCGCCCACTCCGCGGGCAGGTTTCCCTCCAGACGCAGCGTTACACAGCCGGAGCGCAGAAATCCCAGCGTCTCGTCCTGAGTCTCTGCATCCTGCCAGCCATTTTCAGTCCAATACTGCCAGCGGACCCGGGAAAAGGCGGGGATCTCCGTCTCGTCGCCGAATGGGGTACGCAGTTCCTCTTCCGCCACCTGGAACCACAGCCGCAGGGGCTCGCCCATCTCCGGCACACCGGAGAGAACGCAGGTCAGGCTGTTTCCCGGCTCCGGCTTTCGGCCGAAGGGATAGGCCACGGTCTCCGTGGCGGGGTCCAGCAGCCGGCTCACATCCCGCTCTCCGCCGCTGCCGCCGGCGTAGACCGCCGCCAGCCCCCAGGGATTCAGAGCCACGGTCCCGGTAGTCTCAAAGGGAATGGTGCCGCTCCAGAGTTGGTGGCCTTCCGGCAGGATGGGACCGCCCTGGGCTGGGGCCTGCACCAGCACGGTGGCCGCCCGGTTTTCCCTGGCAGCGTAGCCTACCAGCTTCAAAAGCTTCCGCCGTGTCTCCTCCGGCACGTCGTTGATGGCCTCCTGCTGCAAAAGCTGGAAAGCCGTCAGATTCTGCAAAAGCGTGATGCCGGGGTCGGAGACGTTAAAGTTGGTCCACTCCGCCGAATAGAGCGGGATCTGGGCCACGGCCTCCGCCAGCAGCTCTTCATAGGTTTTGTCACTGAGATTCAAACTGTTGAGCATAGCCTCTCCTCCCCGGAGTTTTTACTGAAATTCGATATAAACATGATGCTCGCCGCTGACGCCGATGGCAAACGGCGTATCCGGCAGCTGGTCCAGCCCTGTCTCATGGACACCATTTCGGTCCACATACCGGGCCACGGCGATCATCCGCGCCACATGGCCCTGGAACCGGAGGGACTGGAGCAGCATTTTCAGCTGCCCCTCCGAGGGCAGGGTACCGATCTCCCAGCCGCTGTGGCCGGGCCGAGCCAGCGGATCCAGGAAGTCCCGCACGCTGTCCAGGATAAGGTTCTGCACGTCAAAGGCCCGGGCGGCGTCATCCGCTTTCACCCAGACGGAAACGGAGATCTCCACATACACCGGCTCCGACAGCACCAGGCACTCCGGCGTCACCGTGGCGTCGCACCGTGACAGAAGCTGCCGCCGCAGGGGCTCCCGGATGTTGTTAAAGGCATAAGCGCCTTCGTTATAGTCCCGGGTCATGACGGCGATGGTGATGAGCGACGGATCGGGTCTGCCATCAATATCGCAGCCTGTCACGCACTTCACCTTCTCCACCATTCCGGAGAACGCCCGCACCGCCCGCACGAAGTCCAGTTCGCTGATGAGCCGTCCCCTGCCGCTGAGCAGATCCGCGCCCCGGCGGCGGGCGCTTTCCAAATCCTCCAAGTCGCTGCCCGCGTAAGTAGGCACCGGATTGTGGACGGACTGGACATACATCACATTACCGAAGAAACGGTCAATCGCTCCGGTGGGCACATTGCCCTGGGAGCCGTCACAGCTCACCGCCCGCACCAGAATGGCGGCCTCCTGCCGCGCCTGGGGAATGCGGACGTGTACGCCGTCGCCGAACACCAGCAGATTCCGTACCCGGTCGATCATATAGTGCCGGTCCCCGGGCATGGAGCGGTCAAATGTATCCACCTCCGTCCAGCGGACGTAGAAAGCAGTGATCTCGCCCAGGAAGTCATATTCCACCCGGACATTCTGGGGTTGCTCCTCCAGCATCTGCCGCATCTGGCGGCGGGAGAGCTGTCCCAGCTCGCTGACGAATACTTCGGCGGAAAGAATGTTCTTGGCCGCCAGAGGGAAGGTCATGTTGGCGACAGCCGTCTCCACATAGAACGCTTCCTCATCCTGGGTCTGCTGGTTGCGGATATCCACGGCGTTGAGCTGGATGGAGCGCACCAGGGCGTGATAACCCAGGACGGCGTTTTCATTGCCACGCAGCCGCAGCCACCAGCGCCGGACTCCCTCTACTTCCAGCGGTGCGAAGTCCGCCGGAGGCATAAACAGCACCGTTCCGGCGCCGGAGAAGTCCCCGGTCCCGTCGATGACCTTCATCTGCTTGAAGCCTGTGCGGGTGGAATACTCGAAGCAAATCGGCTCCATGTGGAAGTGGACGTTCTCCTCCACATCGAACATCATGGACACCGGGGCACCCTCCAGGGGACGGTCGAAGCCCAGGTACAGTGACGCCGCCGGATAAGGCAACGGCGAGAATACCGTAACCGGGCCGCCGTCCAGCAGCGCCTTGCTCTGGTCCTCTGTCCGGGTGCCGCAAACCGTCCGCAGCCGCTGGGGCTGCTTCCACTGGCCGGTATAGGCGTAGGACAGCCGCACATCCCGCAGCAGCGGCATGGTATGCTCGCAGGGCAGCAGGTAGCAATTGTCGGCCTGAATGACCCGAAGCCGCAGGCTCCTGCCCATGTAGCCATTCACCGGCACTGGGACCCAGTCCGCCGGGCACTGGAAAGTAATCCGTATCTCGCCGCCGTGGGTGCCGTCCATGACGGTGGCCCACTCGCTGTCACAGGGCAGGCGGCGCCAGGCCCGGCCGTTGAAATACTCCATGGCGATGCGCTCCGGCGCGGTGGACGCCGTGTCAAACTGCACCGCCCTGGGCTTGCGCTTGATGATCTTCAGTTCCTCGGATTCCTGCTGGGTCGTCAGCCGCAGCAGCTTCTTCCGGCTCTCCAGCCGGAATGTCAGCGTCACAGATGCCCCCTGCTGGGCAAACACCTGATCGTCGCAGAGATAGCACTCGTCGAACAGGGACGCCGTGTCGCCGAAAGGCATACACGATTCCGCTTCCAATTCCTCTCCGTTATGGAGGATCAGCTCCGGCGCCGCCGGCTCTCCCGTGGAAGACACACGGATGTCCCCCACCGTTACGGCGGAGGAAACAGGGCCCAGAGCCTCCAGGCAGATCAGGTGGTATTTCGCACCGTCCAAAGTCAGAGGTTCGGATGCGCTCTCCCGCCGCAGCAGCACGGTGCCGTCCCGCTCCTCAACGCTGGCAAAGGGCCGCAGCGCCTCGCCATCGTAATAGCTCCAGCGCCAGCGGGCGGGATCTGTCAATTCAGACGCCAAAGAGGTCCCCTCCGGCGTGGTAAGGGCAATTTGAATGGGCACGCTGCTATCGCCGCCGAACATACTGCGGTGGTACAGCAGCAAGGCGTTTTTCTCAATGCCCGGCTCCTCGTAGTCGAACAGGCGGAAAGGTGCCGGACTCTCCGGGGCCATCTCCGGCGCCGCTCCTGCCTCAGGCAGTTCCTGGAGCTCCGGCACCAGCTGCGCCATCTTTGGGCCCCCCATCAGGGGCTGAATCCGGCCATGGGTGCCGGAGAGAGACAGGACATCGGTTACTCGGGCATTGGTGAGGTACACATCACCCATGGTCTCGAACAAGATGGGAGAGCCATCGGCTCCGTCTGCCATCAACCGGGAGCCACGAGGCAGCGCCACACCGGGCACCGTCCCCCGCAGCAGCTCCACCACAGCCACACCGGAGGCGGGATAGGCGGGCTTGAGGGTCAGGCCCAGCAGATTCACAAATTCCGTATGGTATTTCTCCGGAAGCTGGTTCAGCCGCCGGATGTTGTCAGCCATCTGGCCTGTGTAGATAAGAGCCAGAGTAGAGCCGATATCCGGGTCCCGGCGGTCAAACCGCCATTCCGGCGTATAGGACGCTGCCAGTTCCTCTACCCGGGCGCAGAGATCCGCCTGGGTCCGGGAATCCAGCGTCAGTTCATCGTGGTTCATAAGGTCGGCTCCTCTCGCGCGGCGTTTAGGTAGAAGGGGAACACCAGGTTATCCCGGCTGTTGGTAGCCGCCACAGTATACCGGATGGACACCAGCAGGCAGCCGTTTTTCGTCTCCGGGTCGATCTCCACATCCACGTCGCTGATGCGGGGTTCCTGGGTCAGCAGCAGATCCCGCAGGTCGTCGGACAGCATCCGCAGCATGGTAGGCGAAGTATCCATAAAGGCATAGCTGGCCATCTGGCTGCCGAAGTTCGGTTCCAGCCACCGCTCTCCCCGGCTGGTCATCAGAATGAGATACACCGACTCCCGGACGCTCTGCTCCCTTGTGGAGACCGCGAAGCGCCCCGTGCCGGGGTCGATCTGCGGCGGGAATTTCATACCCGCGCCTAAAAACGCCCTGTCGTTCATTCTGTACCTCCTTCCTCTTATCCCACGGATACTGTGGAGCCGGACACCGTGGCGGTGCCGGAGCTCTCCAGCTTCAGTGAGGAGCTGGCGTTGGCCGCCACCTGGGGGGCCTCCATCTTGACAGCGCTGTCGCTCTTGGTGGTGACTCCGTTGCTGGCCTCCAGCCGGATGGAATCCGCCTCGACGGACACAGCGCCGGATTCGCCGTTCAGCGTCACGGTGATCTTATCGCCTACTTTGATGGCGATCTTGCTCTTGATCTGTACCGTCAGAGTGCCGGAGCCCTCCTTGGTGTACATCTCGATAAAGTCCTCCTTGGCTTTGTCGCCAATGCGGATCTTCTCGTTTTCGTTGTCCATCAGGATCTGGAGCTGCTTCCCCGCCGTCTCCAGGGTCAGCTTATCCTTCTGGCCGTTTTCATCGGTACTGTTGTCCTCGAAAATAATGGAGGTCCCGTGGCGGGTGACGATACGCTTGAACTGGTTGTCCTTGTCCACGGAATCCTTCAAAAATTTGTCCGCTGTCTTGGGAATGCAGCCGATGACATAGGGCTTTTCGATATTGCCGCCCTCAAAGGCCAGCAGCACCTGATCCCCCACCTCCGGCAGGAAGTAGTGGCCCCACTTGCTGCCGCTGGAGGGCATAGCCACCCGGGCCCACTTCAATTCGTTGGCTTTGGTATCCCGGGTAGGAATGGTCACGCAGACCCGACCATCCATAGCATCAGCTCCGGAGTTGGCGCCGCCTGAGGCGGTGCTGTTGGGGTCAAAGTTCTTGGCGACGATGCCCACCATCACGCCCCAGATGCGGTTATCCCCGGTCTCCGTCTTGGTGACCTGCCGCTCCGTGATCTCATCAATAATATCGTAAAGCCCCATGGCTCCTCCTTATTCCTCTTCCTGGTCGAATCCGCCTGCCATACCCACAATACCTGCGACAAGGGGCGCAGCAGTGGCCGCCGCCACGCCCGCCATGGCGGCGATACCGGCCGCAGTGGCAGCGGTACTGGCGGCTCCGGCAGCCGCACCCGCCGCGGTACCGACGGCTCCCGCCGCTGCGCCTGCAGCAGCGCCGGCGGCTCCGGCAGCGCTTCCCGCGGCACCGGCAGCTCCGGCGGCGCTTCCCGCCGCGCTCGCCGCGCCGGCGGCAGGACTGGTCTTGATCTGGGCGGCACAGCCCTCAATGTGGGTACGGTAGCCGCCGTCACTGGTGAAATCATGGGTGACAGAAGTTAGGTAAAACTGATTGTCCACCGGCACACCCATGCCCGTCACCTCGATAAACCGTCCCGGCACCAGGTCCGGGATACCCACGCAGTCCGCCTCCAGGGAGCCCAGTCGATAGCTCATCTGCTCCATCAAAGAAGCTACCCGGGCCTCCGCCTCCTCCTTGGAGGTGATGGAGGCGTCCAGATACACCTTGGTGCCTTTGCCCACCAGCTGTTTTGCCTTGCTGGCGGTAGAAATGGTGTTGTTGAAAGAACTCTTGGCTGTGATGACCTCGCCCTTTCCGGGATCCATGGCCCGGGCCTCGATCTTCCCCACTACGCCGGTAATGCTGTACTGAATGTGGAACCCACGGAGGCCGGTGCGGGTGCCCATTTTGATCAAAACCGACTTGTCGCTTTTCGCTGGGCGGAACAGTACCTTGCCCCGGTCCACAAAAAACTCGTAGTTGTAGCGTTTGGCCGCCCGCACCACAAATTCATAGTCGCTCTCGCTGACCATCTCCATGGTGATGGGGCTGGACTTGGACGAGCCGCCGGCTGGTGCACCGCCGGGAACGCCAGCGGTGCCTCCGGCATCCGGCGTATTGCTGATCTCCGAGGAGGTGATGCCGCCCATCTGCTGGAGCCGTCCCTCGCCGGTCCGATCCAGCACCTCCTTCACCGCCGCGCTGTACGTTGTAGCCCTCAGGGATGTGGCGTAGGAGCCGCCCATCATCAGTCCCTTGATGTCCATGGCGTTGATCTCGATGTAGGGCAGTCCGCCCGGCTCGAAGCCGAAGGCCACGCCGGAGACAAAGCCCACGAACACCGTCTCCAGCTTATCCAGATACCCCAGCTGCACGGTGACAGAGTTGCCCATCATCACCTGTTTTTTCACCTTATCATAGAAAAACTTTCCGGTGGCGGGGTCGTAGGAATCGAAAAGCCGGAAGGAGGCCACGGAAGCCTCATAGCCGGAGGTCACCTCCACGTGGATGTCATTGACGGCCATGCCCGTGCTCACGCTGTCAAACGGCGTGTCGCCCAGCAGCACCCGGGCTCTGGGATGGGCAAAATCCACGTATTTGTCCTGCAAGTCCTTATAGGTATACTGGCAGGCACCGGGAACACCGCCAGGGATTGCTCCGGAAAGCGGCATACGCGCTCCCTCCCTTCCGTTTCAAAGATGTTTCAATGCGTCAGAACGCGCCCAGATTAAGCAGGTTCCCCAGCTTCTGTCCCATGTCCTTTCCACCGGCTTCGCCATTGCCGCTGAAGGTGGTATCCAGCACCTTGTCCCAATACTGAATATCCGCATCGGACTCCACTTGCTGGGCGATGTTCATCCGGACCTTGCTGCGGACCGGCTTTCCGGACACGGAAAACATGGTGTATTCCGCCTGGACCTCGATGAGCTGCCCGGTAAAGGCCATATCCGCCCACCGGAAGGTCACCACCCGGGTGCTGGGCTTCATCAAGGCGGCGATAAGGCCATCCGTCTGGGGTTGGACGGTATAGCCGCCTTTGGCTGCCTGGATACCGCCCGCCACGGAGGATACGATACCTCCGGTGGACAGGCTGAACTTTTCCGCCATAAAGGCATCCTTGGGGTTCATGGCATCGAAGATCAGATCCACCGACAACACCACCATGGGTGGCCGGGGACTCTGGTTGGGAATGCCACTGTCGATATTCTGCTGAAGGTAAGTAAAGGGAATGGCCTCCGCGTTGGCCTGGATGGACAGGGAGGTGGGGTTGTACTGCACCTGCATCACATTGGCCTGCATTCCTGCCCCCCGCATGGCGGCACTTGTGGCACCCATTCCTGCGGCAGCCCCCTGCAGCGCATTCGCCGCAGAGACCGCCACCTGAGCGGAATTCACCTCGGCAGCGTCCAATTTATGGATCACGAGGAGCGCCTTCTGCACGCTGCCCAGCGCCGAGGTAGCCAATGTATTACCGAGTCCCATACCTTCTCCCTCCTTTCCTTATAACGGCAGATTCAGCAGATTGCCCATGTTCTGCTCTGTCTTCACCAGATTGCTGGTATCGCCGCCGAAGGCTTTCTCAAAGCTGTCGTACCACCCCTGGAGCATATGCGGATCCATCTCATGCTGGAGCCGCAGCAGTACCTGCGCCCGGATGGGCCGCCCCGACGGAGAAAACATGGTGTAGTTCGCCCGGACCGTGTTCAGCTGTCCGATAAAGGTGAAATCCGCCCAGCGGAAGCTGATGAGTCGGGTATAGGGATTCCGCAGAGCCGCTACCAGCGCCTCCACCTGTCCCTGTACGCTGTGTACCTTCTGTTTTCCCGCCGCCTCCATGCCCATCTTCGCCAGATTGGCAACGCCCTGGGCTGTCAGGCCGGCGGTGAATTTATCCCACATAAACGCATCATAGGTATCCATATCATCGAAGTAGAGCATCACCGTCAGCGCCAGTTTGGCGTCCTCCACCGCCATGGTCCTGCTCCGGCCGGTGGTTCCATCCTGCTGGCTCTGCGGAACAGCGGAGGCGTTCAGTGTTAACTCCGAGGGGTTGAACTGCACATGCAGCATACGGTCCTGGCTGCCGGGATATGTGGGCGGCGTACCGGTCTCCAGCGCAGCGATCGTGGCCCGGATACGGGACTCGTTCAGGCTGCTCAACGCCTCCGCAGTACTGAGACCGCCGGTAACGCCGCTGTTCATCTGGGCGACCTTCTGCCGGTAATCGTGGATGACCAGCAGCGCTGTCTCCACATTACCAGTCAGCGAGGCCAGTGCCTGCTGACCGATGCCCATTGCCATATCCGTCACCTCCGTTTAAGTCATTTCACTTTACAGTCTGCCCCGGCGGCTGCGCTCCGCCTGAAGACGTTTTTCCATCTGGCGGTACACCTGGTCGGAGATGGTTCGCATCTGCCGCGCCAGGGTCCGGTTCACCAGCTCGGTGATATCTTCCGTGGTCTGTGCCACCACCTTGCGCTCCATCTGGTTCACGTCCACCTGATGGCTCTGGCGGCGGGTCACTTCCTCATGGGTATCCGTATGGACGGTGCTGCGGGTCCGCTGCTCCTCCAGCTGCTCCAGCAGTTCCTCTGTCACATCGGGAGCCGCCTGCTTATGGACGATCTTCACTGCCGGGGGCGGCGCCGTCTCCTCCACGATGCTCCGGGGCTTGACGGGCAGGTTATGGAACCGCTCCAGCACCGCCTCAGACTGCTCCCGCAGCAGCTCCCGCTGCCGTATGGCTTCCTCACCCGGATGCTCCAGATCCAGAGGCACTTCCTCTCGCGCCACTTTTTGCAGCTCGGCGTGGAGAGCACCCAAATTGGCGGGCTTCAGCAGGCCCTTCGCCAGCGCTCCCTCCGGGTCCTTTCGGTAGGCCAGCACCGCTTCATAAACGGCCCGGGCCTCCGGCTCCGCCTGCCGCAGCAGGGCTTCTTCCCGGGGCGTCAGCTCCGGGTAGGCCATGGCTGCGGGCTCATTCCGCTGGGCGTAGACCTCCCGCAGAACGCTTTCCGGCTCGTTCAGGGCCCGCAGCGCATCCCGCATGGTCCGCTGGATGTCCGGCCCCGTTGGTATATGGGTCTCCTTCCGCTGGCTTTCCTCCTGCACCGCCTGCAGGACGGTGCGGTTGTGCTGGTCGATGCGGGTCATCTCTTCCAGCAGCACCTCCGGCGCCTGTTCCTCCGCCTCTCTGGGCGTCAGGGGGACAGGCTGGACAGGCGGGACAGACTGAGCCTCCGTCCGTTGCCGCAGTTCCAGCCACGGCATGGCAGTCTCAACCCTCTCCCGCACCGGCGGCATCGGCTCCGCAGTCTCCTGGCTCTCCCGCACAACCTGTTTCTGTTCAAGGTACGCGTTTTCCCTGTGGAGCATGACCGTATGGGCTGAGGGCTTCGGCGGCCACAGTCGTTGAAGTTCTTGAGCCGCGATCAGTTCCCTGACAGCGGTTTGCTCCTCAACGGTCAGCTCTTCCCTGCTCTCCTGCCGATAGATCAAATCGCCTTCCTGAACCTGCTCCAAACGGGTCAGATCCCATGTATCTCCCGGCGGCACAACCGTCTCTCCGGGGATTGCTCCGGCAGTGCGCAGTAGCTCCTGAATCGTCTGCCGCTGGCTCTCCCGGCTATGTTCATATGTAAAGAGTTTTTCCTGTTCAGTTCTTTCAGAAACGAGCTTTTCCGCAGCTCCGGCTTCCTTTTCTTCCGGCTCTTCCCGGCGGAGGGCGGGAATCATGGGAACCGCTCCTTGGGATGTCACAGACGGAGCGTTGCCCTGCTGCAGCTGCCGCTGGATGACCTCCCGCAGCCGCACGCTGGCCAGCTGCCGCTCACGCTCCTGGCGGAGCAAGGTTTCCCGGTCCGCAGGCTCCACAGCTTCAACAAGGCGTCCTGCCGGGGCTTCCGCCTGTTTCAGTTCCACCGGCGGCTGTCCATGAATGTGAACATTCTCCGTGGTTTCCTGATACTGGACCTGGTCTCCCTCCCGGCTCTCATTCCGGTAGGTGAGATGCAGCGCCTCTGTATCCGGGACAGTATCCCGCCCAAATCCTTGGGCTTCCGGCCCCTTCCATTCCTGAATCACCTGCTGCCGGTTCTCCCGCAGCACATTGTCTGTAAAGTGTTTTTCCCTGTCGATTTCCTGGAGTTCCGAGTTCCGTTCCAAAACGGTCTCCTCTGTGCGCTCCGCCCTTTCCAGATATGTCAGGAACGTTCTGTCAGCTTCTTCCCGGCCCACTGGCATGGGCATTCTGTCGGCCGCCTTTGGATACATCTGCCGATAGAGTGTCTGATACTCTTTCAGCTCCTGCACATAAGTGTTCCATGCCGCATCCGTCCGCACCGGCAGGTCAGCGGAAGGCTGGGGCTGGCTGTGGTATGTCTCAAACCGGGACAGGGTGTTTTCCGCTGTCTGCCACAGGGCATTTTGCACCCGAACCCACTGCTCCTGCCGGAACTGCGGCCGGTTCAGCACCTGCACCACCGTGTTGTCCACGGCATTGATCAGGGCAGCGGCAGCGGCCTGAGAGAGGACCTCCTCCTCGTTCCTGGGGATGTCCAGAAGCGTCCCCGTTTCGTAAGTGTTCAAATGGTGCAGCAGATGCACTTCCGGCTGCTGATAGACCTGCTGCTTGATCTCCGCCAGAGACACCGCGTTGCTGAACCGCACCTGCTCCGACAGCTTCAGCTCCTGATTTCGAATGGTGTTCGCTCCGCCTGTCCAACTGCGCTGAAAAGCATGGACCGTTTCATAAAGGTTTGTCGTCTCCAGACGGTTCAAAATCTCCATGCACAGTGTCACCCGGGGATCCTGTGCCGGGGCAGCAGCAGTCTCCTCCGCTCTTTCCGACGTCAGGGGCAGCTTTGGAACCGCCTCTCCCGCGGCCTGACGCTGCAGGATGCGCTCCAGCTCCTCCCGGTACAGCTTCGTCATGTGGACGGTGCTCTCGTTTTCCAGCCGGAGCTGACGCACCTGCTCCATGAACTGCGTCACATTGGTGATGCCCAGACGGTTCAGCACTGTGGTAATGTACACCTGGTCCTGATAGGTGAACTGCTCCGTGCCGTCCAGCAGAATGCGGTTCACCACGTTGTTCACGACCTCCATGGTGACGCTCCGCACATCCACGGTATTCTGCTGGTTCACCAGGGTCGTCATGCCGCCCAAGTCCTCCGGCAGCTCCGGCGGTGCGGTCATCAGAAACAGCAGATCCTTGGCCGCGAAATGGGCGCCCAGCAAGTCATAATTGCCCCGGATGCGCTCACCGAAAGCCTCTGCATTCCCCGTGAGGTTCTGTGCGATATGAAGTTGAATGGGGGCTTTCAATGTCAGCATGGGATCCTCCTGGAATCAAGTTCGATTACCGGTGACCAATGATCACGAAGCGGCGAAGCTGAACAGCTCTCTTGCTTCCTTCAGCAGTTTCCTTGCCGACTCCATGTGCTGGCAGGTTTCATGAACCTGCCGCTCGTGGAAGCAAGTCTGCTTCGAATACTTCTGCACAGCATGATACCCGCTGAAAATAGCTGCTTCTTCCTGATCTGACAGCAACTGAACACTGTCGTTCACTGTTTTGCACAGGTCATGCTGCTCGGAGCACTCGTTCTGCGCCTGCACAGCCTTTTCCTTGCGCTGATTCAAGTTGGTAAGCTTATTCTGCAGGGGGTTGATCTGCAGGATACAGCGGTCAAAGTCCGCCTGCGCTTTCGCCTGCGCCTGTGCGGCCTGATCAGCCTCCTCCTGTTTTTTCTCTTCCGTATCAAGAGCCGATTCGTATTCTTCTACCGCTTTCCGATGGGACTCTTTTGCATCGTCCGCGGGTTTCTTTTTCTTCTCTGCCAGCGAGTTGGCTTCCTGAATTGCCGTCTGATCGATCTCATCCACTGCCTTACCGGCTTCAGTTTTTTTCTGCGTCAATTCCTGAATGCTCTTCTTCACTTCCTCCAGCTTCTTGGCATCCAATAGCTGGCTGTCCGCGGTATCGAGGGATGCCTTCGCAGCGCTGCACGCTTTTTCTGCGCTCTCCCATTCCTCCCGCTTCTTTTTCAGATCATCGCTCTCCTCGGGAGACCTGGCTCCGGCTTCCGCAGTCTCGGCGGATCGAAGCTTCTGCTTCATCTCCTCCAGTTCTTTTTTCTCCCGATCCAGTTTCTCCTTGATGTTCTTACAGTCCGCCTGTTTCTGCTGGAAATTCTTTTCGGCAGTCTCTGCCGCCTGACGGGCAGCTCTGGCCGCAGCATCTTTTTCCGCATCTGTGCCGTGAAGGGCTGCCAGTGCCTCCTCCAGGTCAGCCTGCGCCTTTTCCGCAGCGTTCTCCGCCGTCTCCACAGCCTGCGCGGCACCGTCCAGCTTGGCCTGGGCTGCAGACAATTCCTGCTTCGCCGTATCGACAACCTTCTGCTGTTCGGAGGCGGCATCCCCCTCCAAACTCTTCTGGTATGCCTCCTGAGCGGTCTGCTCCTCCTCTTGCGCCTTTGCAAGATCCTGCTTGGCCTTCTCTATGTTCTTCGCCTGACCGGGCTGTTCAGCCGCAGCCTGCTTCCATGCGCTTTCCGCTTTCTTCGCTGCTTCTTCTGCAGCTTTCATGCGGGACTCCGCATCCGCGGCCTTCTGGTTGGCATCCTCCAGTGCGCTCTGAGCGGCGGTTTTGGCATCCTCGCCTTCAGCCGATGCCAGTTGTTCCTCTGCCGCCGCCACCGACTTCTTTGCTTCTTCCAGTTCGCTTTCAGCGGCCTTCCGGTCTGCCTCAGCAGATGCGATGCTTGCCTTCTCTTTCTCGATTGCCGCCGCTGTCTCTCCCGCGATTCTTTCGCACTCTGCCAGCACATCCTCAACGGATTCCCGTTTGGCAACGGCGCGGTCATAGGCTGCCCGCTGTGTTGCCTGCTGAGGACGCATCGCAGCGTCAAGCTCCTTTTTGGCGGAGCTCAGCTTTACGGCCGCTTCATCATAGGCGGCCTGCGCTGCTTTTTGTTCCTCCCGGCTCTCCTGCAGCACTTTTTGAGCGCTGTCTGCCGCATCCTGCGCCGTTTTCACGGCAGACTGCATCGTCTCATCCGCGGAAATGGCTTCTGCCGCCGCTTTTGCGTCCGCCTCAGCCTTATCTGCCGCATCCTTTGCTGTCTGAAGCGCAGCCTCGGCCTCCTTCATATCCTGCTCAGCAGTTTCCACTGCTTTGGAGGTCTCTTCCACCTGCTGTTCCCGCTGCGGAATGACCTTCTCCAGCGATTCCCGCTGCGCCACTGCACGATCCAGCGCATCGTCCAGTGACTGTTTTCTGGCGGACAAAAGCTCCTCATACGCTTTCTTTGTGTCCGTCAGTCGATACTCCGCCTTCTCATAAGCAATTTGTGCCTTATCCCGGTTGGTCTGCGCCGCTGTCTGTGTCTGCAGATCTTTCGGAAGCTTCTCCTCCAGATCCTTCTTTGCGGCTTCATCATGCTGAAGCTGTGCGGTCAGATCTGACAGTGCCTTCCTTTTTGTATCTGCATCACTCTGCAGTGCATCCGCACGATCCTTGGCCGCCTGATACTCCTCGTCCTTTTTTCTCCAGTCCTCTTCCGCCGCCTTGGCGGCTGCTTCCTTTTCCATGCGGGTCACTCGGGATGCTTCGGCAATTTCCTTCTTCGTCTTTCCGTCAGCGTCTTTCATGCCCTCCTTCGCCTTGTCCAAGGCTTGGCTCAGCGTCCCGCCGGCGGCAACAGCCTCCCGCAGCTTCTTCAGCGTGTCGGTCAACTCCTGAATGAGCTTATCCAGATCGGCCTCCGCAAACTCCTCATCCGCCTGTGTCTTTGCCTGCAGAGCCTGCATATAAAGGTCCTGTGCCAGCGCCTTCAGATCAGCCGGCGACTTGTCCACGGACCTGGCGTTGGTCGGCACCGATTTGATGTCCTTGGAGATGTTGTCTCCCACCTCACTCCACGGAATATCCACGCAGAGCATCTCCCGGTAGCCCAGGGTAGTGGTCTCCACCAGAAGGCCGGACTGGTCCGCCACCAGGTCGCCATATGTTTTCTTCATCACGGTGCAGCCGGTGAACACATAGGTCCGGGCGACCACGCCCGGAATAAACTGGTCGTGGTTTCTGCTGACAAACAGCAATACCGGCAGCACCAGGTCTGCGCCCAGGGGAAGCGGATCGATGTAATCCACGCCCACATAGCGCTCTATTTCCAGTGTGAAGGGCCGGGAAATGGGCTTGCGCCGCATATGGACGTAGTCGTTGAGACCGCCCTCCTGGATGTAGTCATACTCCAGCTCCCGGGTAAATGCCCGCACACTTTTGCAGGGCAGGTCGAACATCAGCTCCACGCGCAGCATAAAATTGAAATTGACCAGCGGATTTTTCCCCTGGTTCCAAACGATCCAATTCTGATCTGAAATGCTGGCCATGGCGTTGCGCCTCCTTGCCCGTTATTTTCTGCCAAATTCCAAAATGCTTTTTTCTTTTTTCTTCTTTGAGGGATTCAAGCTGCTGTTGATGGCGGAGATCTCCTCACACCATCGGCGGCGGCTGGCATGATCCAATGCCAGCACCTCCTCAGAACTCCAGTGAAAGTAATAGGAGATGAAGCCCATTTCCCGATAGAGTTCTTCCTTCGGGTACAGCGTTATCCCTCTCGCGTAAAATTTATGGGGACCTCAAAGATCTTGCCGCAATCCGGGCAGACAGCCCGCATGGTAGGCGGCTCCACATTGTTGATGCGCTGGTACATATCCTGCAAAAATGCAAGGTCCGCCGTGAAAAACCGCTCCACAGTGGAGGGCACCACGGCGTCCAGTCCCTCCAGCTCCGTAATGACGGCAGCCAGGACCACGATGGTCAGATAGGAAGGGTTGGACAGCACACGGGGGTCCCGTGTGGCGGCGATCTCGTCACCGGCGGTAGCCAGGCGCATCTTGCCCCGCTTGTGGACGACACCCTGATTATCTACAAATCCCTTGGGCAGTTCAAAATCATATACAGTCGTCATACTCTTTTACCTCCCTGTCCGGGGAGGGCGGAATACTCCGCCCTCCCCATGACATGTTCACATAAATCAGCCGGGGATGGTCAGCTCTTCATAGGCCAGCTCCACGGTCTCGATGGCGACCTCACTGGCAGAGGCGTTCAGGTCGGGTCCGGAGTATTTGGTGACCCAGGCTTCCTTCAGGATCCAGGTGATGTTCTCCTTGATGGTCTCGTAGGAAGAGTTGGGAGAACCGTCCCGGATGTCCAGCAGCTCGATGGTGACAGTCTTGCGGGGCATAGCGCCGCGGGTCTCACTGACACACTCCTGGATCCAGGTCTTAAAGCCGTTGCCGATGGTGTAGCCCATCTTCAGGGTGATATTGCCGTGCTTTACAAGGCCGGGGATCTTGACGGGAGCCAGAGAGTGCGCGTTGCCCTGACGGAACTCCACCACATCCACGCTGGCCTCAATGCCGCTTACCTCGCTGAAGGCGGCCATGGAGCCGGCCAGGTCAGGGATGGACACCAGGAAGTTCATTTTAGTAAGCGGATAAGCCATACCCGCGCTGTTCATATCAGTAGCCATATTTTAATCTCCTTTGTCACTAATTTCAGAAAGCTTATTCGGCGCCGCCGGCCTCGGAGGTGAACTGGGTCACGCGGAAGATGACGAACTCGGCGGGACGGCTGGGGGCAATGCCGATCTCGCAGATCAGCCGGCCGTTCATAATATCGTCACGGCTCATGGTGCTGGGGCCGATGTTCACAAAGAATGCCTCGGCGGGGGTCTCACCAGCCAGCATACCGGCGCGGAACATATTCTCCAGGAAGGAGGACACGGTCATCTGGACACGGGCCCACAGGGAGGAATTGTTGGGTTCAAACACCACCCAGTTGGTAGCAGACTTAATGGACTGCTCCACATAGATGAACAGGCGGCGAACGTTGACATACTTGAAGCTGGCATTGGAGCTGGCAGTACGGGCACCCCAGACGCGGATGCCCTGGCCAGGCAGTGCACGGATGAGGTTGACACCTGCGGGGTTCAGGATATCCTGCTCACCGTTGTTATAGCCCACAGACAATCCAGTGCACTGGACCACCTCATTGGCGGGAGCCTTGTGAACGCCGCGGGTCACGTCGGTGCGGGAGAACACGCCGGCAACAGAGCCGGAGGGCGGTACGAAGCCGGGCTTCTTGGTGATGGGATCGAAGACCTGTACCCAGGGGTGATACATGGCGGCGTAGGTAGAATCCACGATGCCGCGATATTCCAGCACATCGCCCACCTTCACCTTGTCCTTGGGGATATCCAGGATGGCAAAGCGGTTCTGCTGATTCTCGCAGTGGGCCACCAGGGAAACCACCACCTCGGGAATGGTGACGCCGGGGACGGCAATGATGCTGGCCACGGTATTCTCAATGAAGGACTGGATGCCGGTGCGCTTGCCGGGGCCCTTGTCATCGCCGATGAAGGTGCCGGCGTTGACCGCTTCCACGGTGCCGTCGCTGCCGCCGGTGAAAGCCAGGGTACCGGCCAGCTTGCCCTCGCCGAAGATCAGGCTGACGGGGTTGGCAATTTCGGGAGCGGGAGCCACGTCCTCCACCGCCAGCAGAGCGCTGGCCTTCAGCTTATCGGCCACATAGTTGGGAGAGGTGGGATTCAGGTTCAGTCCGGTGTAGACCTCGGTGTCGCCCTCATAGCGGACGGTGACGTCCATCTCCACGGAATACAGCACCGCCTTGGGCACCAAGGCGTTGTCCACAGGGTCGCCGGCAAAGGCCTGCTCGAAGGTGACGGTATTCTCAAAGATGGCGGAAATGCGGTTCATCTCACCTGCGAACTCCACCAGATCGCCCTCGGCAAATCCAGCGGTGCTCTTGGCGGTGTACACCAGGTCGCCTTCCTTGGCGATCAGCTGCATCTTCCGCTTGTTGACGGTGGTGAAGCTGACCAGGATGCGGTTGCCCCACTTGCCCTCGTTGGCAGCCCGCAGAGACAGGATGCCAGCCTTCGCCGCTGCGACCTTGGCATCATCGGGGACAACGCGGGTCACAAAGCAGCGGGTGCCGCCATTGGTGAAGAACTGCTCCACCGCATAGGGAAGATACCGGTACTCGCCATGAGTGTACTCACTGAGGTAGCCGCCGAACTGCCGCTGGAAGTCGGCAAAGCTGGTAACCAGGGAGGGAGCTCCCACGGTGGGGCCCTTCACCGTCATGCCGATGAAGCCCGCAGTGCTGGTGCCAACGCCTTCGATGGCACGGGGAGAGGATTCGTACTCCTCCACATAGACGCCGGGAGACAGATACTCAGCCATAATTCTTTCGATTCCGGGAACGCGATCCCGAAACCTTCCTCCTTTCATTGTCGAACGAATTTGAGATATTGGTTTATATTTTTGTGGTCGTCTGGCCAGGATTCATGATGGAAATGGTGCCGCCGTAGGAACAGGTCAGCTTGCCATCGCTGGTGAGAACAGGTTTTCCGCCCACCCGGACCTTCCCGGGACAAGTCCAGGGGCCGGCCGGAGCGGGCACACAGGGCTGGGGCGTCAGCACCCCCAGCGCCGCCGCTGTGGCGGCGGCCACCGTGGGATTTCCCAGGGATGTACACATTCCGCAGCTTCCCACATTGCTCATTGGCGCGCAGTCGGTAATGCTGGCTACGGGCTTTCCGCCCATCCGGATGGTCGCTTGGTTGGTGGGATTGATCTGCCCCGGGGTGGTCCCCATGGTGCAGATGCAGGTGGCTCCTGCCACAACAGGAATTCCCATATCAGCCACCCCCCTCTTCCAAACGCGGGTGGGGTTCATGGCGGAAATCCACCGTCCGGAACCGGGCGGTTCCCTGCTCCTCCCACCGGATCAGCCATTTGCAGGCCGTGCCGTCATCCCGGACCCGGAGGCAGTAGCGGCCGTCGCCGTCACATTTTCCCATGACTGTGGGACTGATGGGGAAATAATTCCGGAACGCCGTCTCCAGCACCCGGTCTGTTTTGATGGTCTGGTCGTCCAGAGTACGGATGATCTGGAAGGGCTCGTAACAGCCGTTGTCCGGGTCCACCAGGGCGTACAACACCCGATCCAGTGCCAGATGGTGGGGATTGAACAGCTTCACCAGCCGCTTCCGGGGATCGAACTCCCGGATGAGGCAGGCATTGTCCCCCACCCGGACAGCGGACAGGTTTCCGATGCCCGGCAGGGTTCCCTCCAGAGTCTGGAATTCAGCATTGCCGGGATAGCCGGGGCCGGGGATCAAGTGGAGTTCCAGTAAAGGGATGCCTTTTCCCAAGGCGTCCAGATCCACCTCCTGCTCCGCCGTTTCATAGGCGGGAGAAGATATCTCCAACTGAAAGCGTCTCGTTCCAAGGTTCTGAAAGATCAGCACGCCGTCGCCCTTTTCGCCGAAGCGGACGGGCTTGCCGTCTATGCGGACCGTCATTTCCCTGCCGGATACGCCTCTGCCGGAGGTGGTGTCCACCAGCCGCAGAGCCAGATCCAGGCTGTGGGTGAACACCGTTGTTTTTTCCATTTATCCATCCCCCCTTCCGTCCAGCATTCCGATGGTGAACTCCGCTTCCGTGACCCGGGGCGGATCCACCACGATCTCGCTGGAGAGGAACACCGGCGCCGCCTTGTAAAACAAGCTCACCTGATAGGGCTTGTTGATGGCGGACCAGACGCGGACCTTGTCCTCCAGGGAGATCTTTGCCGGAGAGAATATGATGGGCGGTTCCTGCGTCTCCAGCCAGCTTTGCAGCCGTCGGGGGTCCACAGAGTTGCCGTCGTTGATGATCTGCGCCGCCCGGCCCAGGATCTTCTGGGTGTCAGCGGCCTTCAGGCCCATCTGGGACGAACCGTTGATAAACAGCATGTAGTACAGGCTGTACGGCCTGGGAGGGCGCCGCAGGCGGGTCCGTCCCGTCCCTACCAGGGATGGAACGGCCACCTCGCCCTCCTCCCGAATGTCGTAGAGGTATAGGCCCAGGATGTAGTCCACATCCTGTTCCGCCGGGGAGGAAACGGAGATGTTGTTGGGAGATGGGATGGGCTCCGGGCACATCTTCTCCCGGAGGATGCGTACCATGTGCTGGGACACATCCGATATAATGGGATAGTCAGCCATTGCATCACTCCTTTCTCTGCCCCGGCCTCAGGCCGCCAGGAACTGTGCGAACAGCTCCTGCGCCTTTGCCAGTATCACATCATCACAGGCGCAGCCCAGAGAAGTTCCGGTGAGGTACAGCGCCTGGACGCCGAACTTGTCATAAGCGTATTCCTCCGGAATGTGAACGCCTGCCTGGTAACGGGCGCTCCGCGCCATGCTCTCGGTTTTCTGTCCGTCCCGGTCCCGCAGGACCTGGTCGGAGTAGACCGTGAATCCATAGTAATCGCTGCCCCGGGCCAGCACACCCAGAGATGCGTTTTTATTCCACACATACCGGCGGCCTGTCAAAACCTGGATCGCAGACAGCGGTACATATTCACCTGTGCTGTCCTGGATCCGCTGGAACACCATGGGATTTCCAAGGTTTTTCTGCTCCTGCGTCAAAGCGGCAAGCCGCTGGCCAGCCGCCCGGCTGCCGGTCTCATCATAATACAGCTGCAGGGCTGCCAGTTCGATCAGCGCGTCGCTGGCGGCTGCCTGGGTGATCCCTCCGGTGCCCAGCAGCGATGTTCCTCCGGTGCCGGAGCCCGTGCCGCTTCCGGTGCCTGTACCAGTTCCGGTGCCCGTACCGCTTCCGGTGCCCGTACCGCTTCCGGTGCCTGTACCAGTTCCGGTACCTGTACCAGTTCCGCTTCCGGCGCTGCTGCCATTCTCCGCCAGATACGCCTTTGCGATCTCCTTGAGCTGCGCTGCGGTCAGCTCATCCCGCAGGGCATTGGGGTTATCCAGAATGGCCTGCTCAATGGAATCGATCAGGCTCTGATCGCCCTTATTCAGCAGAAGCTTGTTGTAAATCTCCTGCATGGCTGGAAGCACCAGCTTCGGGTCTGTGGGCAGCAGGCCGGACATAGCATCCACCGCGTTAGCGGCGGCATCCATGCCTTCCGCGCTGCCGTCGGCAATACCGTTCAGCGCATCCCGTTTCAACTGCGCCACCATAGCGCCCAGAGAACCGTCAGACAGGCTGTTTTCCAGGTTGGAAAGCTCCGCCTTGGCGGCGCTCAGCTGGTTTTTTAGCTCCGCGTTCTCCGGGTCCGCCGCAGCCTCTGCCTCCAGATCTTTGATTTTATCCCGGGTCTGCGAGATCTGCGCGGCGGCCTCAGCTTCGATGGTACGGATCTCCTCTTCCACAGCGGCGATCTGTTCCTCCAGTGCCTTGGCGCCGGACAGGTCATTCTCGTCCAGTGCCGACAGCCGCTGGGTCTTCAGGTCCTCTTTCCTTGCGGTCAATTCATCCATGGCGTTGCCGCCGGTCGCCAGTTCCAGATCCCTGCGCTTTTGTGTCAGGAACTCAATGTGGGAATCCACGGAAGCCTGGCTGGTCTCCGCGAAAGCATCCTGTGGGATAGCGGGGGCGTAGCTGCTGTTGGTCAGCGCCAGCCGTTGATCCATAAAGGTGATACCGCCGGCAGCATCGATTCGGCTGCACTTTGCTTCAATAAGAAACTCCAGTTCTCCCCGCCGGGTGTTCACTTCGCCCTCATTCTCACTGATGAGGCGGTTCAAAACCGCTTGGGAGGACCGTTTGGCCACCTCCGCCCGGTATTCCGCGCTCTCGCCCTGGCTCAGTGCTTTCAGGTAGGCGGTTCCCGCCTTTGGCAGAAGCGTATTCTCCAAAAGCGCAAGCTCACGGGGCCGATCGGAAATGATGTCATTCAGAATATTTTCCAACAGGAGCAGATTCTGAACGTCAGTGTCGCAGGAAGCATGATCGTCGTTCTCAGCGTGGTTAAGCAGGCTGTTGGAAAACTCATATTCCGCCTGGCTGATCACTGTGGTGCCCTCACTGAGCATCTTTCCGCCATATGTGATGAGCGCATCCTGCACATTGCCCAGGCTCTCAGCCACGGCGCTCATCAGCTCCGGCTCGCTCTCCTTCAGTTCTTCTACCTCTGTCTTCTTTTCGCCCTCATCGTTGATGACGGTGAATATCAGCTTTTCACTGCCGATCTCGTCCAGCAAGCTGGAAAGCTGCGGTTCCAGCGCGATGAATACCTCATAACGCCGGATCGCATCAACTGCATCCATCACGGAGGTCACCTTGTCGATCTCCCGGGAATCCGCGCCGTTTTCCTTCAGTACATTCAGATATACCTGCAGCTTTGCAAGATTTTTATCCGCATCCTGAATGGCCTGGGGAGCATCCTCACCGGTGACCTTCGTTTTCCAGATCTCGTCGATCCGCTCCGTCACCTTGCTTTTTCCTTTTGTCTCCAGAATCTGGTCATACTGCATTTTCAGCGGGGACAGCTCTTCCAGTGACTCCAAATCGTAAGGGTTGCGGATGTCGAAGATGCTGACGGCCTGTCCCGTCCGCAGATCGTAGGTAACCTTATCAGACTTGGTGTGGTGCGTGAAATAAAGTGCCTCGATCTCCTGATCCGTGACAGGTGCGCCGGAGGTCGTGATATCTGCAAGGGATGTTGCCGAGGAGATATTGAACCAGGCATCGCCGCCCAATTCGGACTTGTAGTAAATCTGATTCTGGCCGGATTCCTCCGCCGACTTTTCCGCGATCTCATAGACGCTGTCTGTCAGGGCGGAGAGGTGGATCAGGTGGGTACCAATGGCCAGAGTGGAGGTCTCAATGTCCCGCGCCTTGATGTGAACGGCCCGGCTCTCGTCCCAGAAGCCCTGGGCATACAGCGTCCCCAGTACCAGGGACCCTACCAGGAGCACTACCGTCAAGACAGTGAGCCAGCGGCGCATATGCAGTTTCTTTTCCATGGCCGGTCCCTCCTTTCTCATGTCCCGGAAATGGCAGTCACCAGTTCCTGGCTAGATATGTCAAACCGAACGTCCATGAGTGTCTTACCGCCATTGTCATACAGCGTAAGGGTCACATCCTCCAGGCTGGCGATGAGCAGCGTCAGATAGGTGAAGGATTCCTTAACCGGGCGCTTGTCCGTAGTGTAGACACCGCGGTCTCCGTAGGTCAGCGTGTAAGTCGAAGCGTTCTCCACCGCGTTGATGGTCAGCTTCAGCTCCGATACAGAAACACCGCCTTCCATGGTGGTGGTCACCATATAACTGCCGATGACCCGCTCCGTCTCTGCCTCCGTCTCCTGCCGCTGGATGTCCAGCACGTCCCGGGGAACGGAGGCATCCACCGTACACTCGTCCACATAGGTATTGCCGTTATACAGGCGGATGGTCAGCTCACTGGTATCCTGATAGTCCAACGTCAGGTGCCGCAGTTCCGTCCCCACCTGGGTCCGTTCCCCGATCTGGGTTCCGGCGTACCACACCTCAAAGCTGTCGATCATCGGCTCAAAGCCATCGGGAATGCTGACGCCGATGTAGAATGTCAGGTCCGCCACGCTGGAATAAATATAGTAGTATGGGTCGTTGATGGGGTCCAGCACCGCAAAGGCATCGCCGCCCTCGCCGGTGTCCAGTCCCATTCCGGTGCCTTTCAGATACTTCGTCACGGCGCCGCAGGTCAGCCGGTCGAACTCGCTCAGAGTGACGTTATACTCCTTCAGCGCATCCAGCGCGTCCTGCTGGGCCACCTGATAGGCCTCCTGCTGGTCGGCCACCTCAGTGTAGGTGGCTTTACCCATCCGGTTCAGCACCAGCAGCTTATCCAGCGTATCCTTGGATTCCGAAGCCAGACTCTGCAGCGTTTTATAGGTGTTCCAACCGGTAACGACATTCTCATAGGTGTCCCGCACCTGGCTCCGCAGGGCCTTTTCCAGAGCATCCTGGTCTTTTTTCGCGTTGCCGTATTCCATACATGCTGTGTACACGGCGTACATCTCGTCCTCGATATACCGGGTACCGTCGATCTCGCCCTTGAACCACTCCTTGGTGAACTTGAAGAACAGAATGCGGATCTTACCGTTCCACGGTTTATCCAGCTTTCCCAGCATTTCCTTGTACTTGAGCTGGAACGCGCCGTAGTCCACGTCCATTCCCTGTTTTGCCATATTGATATAGGTCTGGATGATATTCATCTTGGAGCCGTACTGGCTGCGCATCAGGCTCTCATAGGAATCCACATTCAGCTTCGCTGTAGAGGTGGCGGCCTTCGCCTCATAGAAGGACTGGTCATGATTCAGGGTATACTGTGTCAAGTTCTCCAGCTGTTCACGGGGGATCGATGCCGTTTTAAAAGGGTTTGCAAACGTATAACCAACGGTAACGTCCACGCCCACCAGTTCGGAGAGTTTTGTCTTGGCGCTCTCAAATTCTCTCAACCGGCTGGACAGATCCTTCGTCAGCGTGTCCACAGACTTTTGGGCCCTGTCCACATCGCTCTGGGTGGCCTTTCCGGTGCGCAGGCTGGCTTTGTTACGCTCCAGCTGCGTTTTCGCATCATCCAGACGGCGCTGGGTGAACGCAGTGGTCTCCTGCAGCAGGTAGACCTCAAAATACTGCTGGTTGGCTTTGTGGGTAATCTCATATTTCAAATCATCCAGACCATGTTTCAGCGTGTCGATCTCCGTCTGGATGGTCAGGGGTTTTACATTCAAATCATATTCTTCAGTCAGGTCCAGCTGCTGGGGGAACTTAAAACTCAGCAGCGGGCTCCACCGGAAGCTGCGCAGGTTCTTTACCTTGGCCCGGATACCCTCCACAGCCTCCACATACTTCATCTGCTTTAAAATGATCTGATTCTTCTGCTTGGTGATATCGCTGCTGGAGCTGATGGCCATACGCTGTGACTGTTCCAGTGAAAAGCTCCGGGAACTCAGGGCCGCTTCAGTATCGGCGGTCATGGAGGGCCATACCAGCACGGCACACAGCATCAGCGCACTCAGTCGGATCAGCTGCCGTTTGATCGTTTTGCATCGGATAGGCCCCCGCCTCCTTTCCCGGTTCCCTGCCTTTCTCAGGCTTTTTCAATGGCATACATCACGAACTCGGACTCTCCCGCGCCTGTGAAGTAAAAGGTATACAACAGTCCGCTCTGTTCAAAGGTATACAGATACATCTGGAAATCCCGGTCATAATCCAAGACCGAAAACACATTCTCAAAGCTAGCGGTGGATTTGATCCGTACCTGATCCATTTTATCCGGCTGCTTCTCCGCCACCAAGTCCCAGGTCACCGCCTCCGGCAGGTTCACCCATGCGGTGCCGAAATACAGCGGTTCACCCATGGCCTCCATCAGCTCCCGGACGGTGGTGCAGATGCCGCTGTCCAGCGGTACGCTGCTGTGCATCACATACACCCGGTCTACGGTCCATTCATTTTCCAGGGTATTGCTCCCGTCCTTTACAGCGTACACCGCGTCGATCTCCGGCATGGTGACGCAATACTCTTCATTGCTCTGATATACTGCCGTCTCTCCGCTGTAAAGCTCTGGAACTTCACTTGTTGGCCGGGTCAGAAAATCATGGTAGACAATCTCTCCGCCCAAGAAACTGCCCTGGAACACCTTGCTCCCAACGCTGTTGTACAGCGTTCCGCTTCCGGTGCGGACTCCGGTCACATAGTCACCGCTGTATTCCAGCACACCGTTGGACCGGTAACTGCTGCCGGTGCCGTTGTACTCATTGTCCGTAAAAGTGCCCACATATTTCGGGCTGCCGTTGGGGTAATACAGAGTCCCCTCGCCGTTGTACATGCTGTTGGCGAACTGGCCCTCATAAACGGTGCTGCCGTCGGCGGCGTACAGCATTCCCTGACCGCAGGCCGCGCCGCTGTCCACCTCACCGGTGTAAGCCACATACCCGTCCTTCGCCAGGATGTTCACCGTACCCGTGTGGAATTTCAGCGGGATGGCCCGGTACTTGTAGGTAGGGATTCCCCCGCCGTCTTTCGTAAAATTATCCGGCAGCATTTTGGAGATGTAGAGCACCGACACAAGTCCCAGGGCCACTACTAGAGCAAACGCTAACCGTTTGCTGACCAGCCAGCGAAAGATGGGATAGTAATCCCGCTTGTCCCGTGGCCGGACATCCAACAGCCTGGAAAAGAATTCCCGAATCTTGACCAAAACCTTGGTGCGGAGGAACGCGGGAGATGTCCACATCCGCAGCTTGATCCACAACGGCATGATCTTGGCTCTGGCCGCCGAGAACAGCATATTCAGCAGATTTTTCACGTTCCTCACCTCCCAAGCCCCCGGTCACGAAATATCAATTCTCGATCCCAAAAAGGCTGTAATCAGGCTCCGCGCCGCTCTCCTCATTAAAGAAGCGCTCGCAGGCAAACAAATACCAGCGGGCGATCCCATCGCCCGGGCAGGCCCGCAGCAAAGAGGAGAACAGATTGCGGGCCAGATAAAAATCGTTGTGATAGAAGAGGTTGATGGCCTCCTGGAACCGCTGGTCGTAGCCCCGCCGCAGTTCCCGCTCCAACTCAGGATACGCGTCCAACACCTCGTAGAGCTTGTAAGCTCCGCTCCGCTCGCCCGCGGACACAAAACCGATGTAGCGTCCCGTGAAGCCGCAGCCCTCCAGCTGCTTCCAGTAAGCCTCCGTGGCCACGATGCGCATGCCGGCCTCGTCGAACTGCTGGGTGAAGCCCCCCAGGAACTCCAATTCAGAGGAAGATAGATAGGGGAACAGCCGCTCCTCCTGTCCGGCAATACCATACAGGAAAGACGCCTTATGTAAGATCAGGCAGGCTCTCGGCTCCGGGATGGCATCCGCTCTCCGCACCTGAATCTTCCCCAGAAAGTCCAGACCGGCTCGGACGCCGTCCGCCGGGGAATCCGGGAACAGCGCCTCCATGTCGGAGAGGTGCAGCGCGCTGGAGAGCATCCAGCCGTGATTTTCCGCGATGCAGTCGTGGAAAATGCCGAAGCTGTGGTTGATAAAGTCCACAAACGCGTCATCCTCCAGCGTATTCCGGGCCTCCGCCCGGTTTCCTATGGAGAATATGCCCACATTGCCCACGATCCGGCGGCTGTCGCCCAGGCGGATCTCCTCCGCTACTGGACGTTCCAGCAACTCCGGCATCTTTTCGGGCACAAACCTCTTGTAGGACCGGATCGTGCAGACTGATTCATATCCCCACACGGAGAGGTTCATGCACATCATCTGCAGGGCGCTGTCCATCTGACACAGCTCGTCCTTTCCGGGCGTGGGCTCCTGGGCAGTCACGTCTCCATCCGACACCCGGTCCATCTGCCGGGTCAGGGCCGCCACCGGCCGGGTGATGCGGCCCGCGGTGCTCCGCAGTAGTGCCAGGGCCAACAGCCAGATGACCAGTGCTGCCAGCAGAGCCATCTGCCCGGCCCGCCAGGATGCCAGCAGGCCGCCGGTGACACGAACCACACAGAACACAGTACCCGCAGCCGCCAGCAGGGCCAGCAGCAGCACCGCTCCGCCTACCGCCGTCAGACGGTTTGCCAGCCGATTGGCCCGGCGACTGACTGCGTCCGCTCCCAGCAGCACCACGGCAATGACCAGCCACAGCAGCAGCGCGGTCAGCAGTACCGCTTTTTTACACAGGAGCCATCCACTCCCCTCCGCGCTGACCGCAGGCAGCGGAGCTTCCGCGGCATCGTCGGAATAGGTACATCCGCCGCTGGTCGTCAGGAAGCAGGTATCGCCATAAGCGGTGGTAGCCCGAACGATCTCGCCGTCATATTCCGCGGTCACCGTATCCCGCAGCCACCAGGCCGGCAGGATCATCCGCAGCCCGGCGTCGCCCGACACCGTGTATTCATAGATAAAAATAGCCTCGTTGTCGCCCACGGCCGTGATCCAGTAGGAATCCCCCTGGACCCGCAGGCCCGTGACCGTCACTTTGTCCTCAAAGGTATCCCTGTGGAGCAGCTCTGCTTTCCCGTTTTCCAGCTTCACCAGCTCCCAGTCGGTTCCATCCCCCAAAACGCGGAGGAAGCAGGCTCCGTTCTCCAAAGCCTCTGCCCGGACAATGGCGCTCTCCTCACCGCCCCGGATACGGCTCTCTTCATAAATTTCGGAGATACGCCCATTCTGAAGCAAATAGAGTCGGGAGGTGAACCAGCGGTTCTCAGCCACCAGTACCGTGCCGTCCTCCCGCTCCGTAGGTCCGGAGACCAGCTCTTCAGCATCAGGCAGTCCCCATGGCATCGCGCCTGCGGCTGCCAACATACCTGCCAGCAGCAGAGCCAGCAGGATCGTCATTCTTTTCATGAGCGTCCTCCCTGGTGAAGATTTTCTGTACCGATCACGTCAAAGGTATGACGGAACAGCCGCAGCAGCGGCACATCGCCGAAAATCAGCTGGGACGCCAAAATCACCAACGCGGCGATGACCAGCAGAATGCAAAGCACCAGCAATATTCGGAACAGCCGATCCCGGTTGTTATTCCAGAAAAAACGGAATCTGCTTTTCAGAGAAGGCTTCATCTGGGGCAGCGCCGTCACCTTAATGTCCTGATACAGCTCCGGGAAGCCGGTATAGGCGTTCTTCCCCGCTTTTTTTCGAATCAGTTCAAAGCTCTTCAGCTTCCTGCGGCGTCCTCCGCCGCCCGCTACCGGCCCTGCCAGCAGATCCAGCAGCAGCCGCGCACAGCTGGAAACGCAGTTCCGCTCCGTGCGGGCGGGCTCCAGATCCTTCAGATCCAGGATCATGGTGAAATAGACCGTGTTGTCCTTGGCGATCTGCACGCAGTCCTGCTCCAGCACCAGATACAGCAGCGGCCACGGCAGGCTGGTGGACAGGCACTCCATCACTAGATTGATGCAGATGGCCTCTCCCGCCTCCGGGCTGGTCATCTGACCGGCGGCAAATGCCGAGAGCTTTCGTTCCTCCCGGTAGGGAAACAGGAACAGCATCGTCTCATTCTGGGAAAACTGCAGCAGACAGGAGGCCTCTCCTGTTCGCTGGCTGTCCTCCATGACCGTCAGCAGTTTGCGGGCGCACTCCCTGTCATGGACCGCCAATAATGTGTAGAGCGTACCGGAGGCAGACAGCCGATCCCGGCATACGGCGACATCGTTGACACTGCCGTGGAACACCTGGGAGATGACTTCCAGCTCCATATTCCGGGCATAGTAGACCATGCTCTGCCTCCTTTCCTGTCAGTGTTTCAAGCAGTTATGCCTCTCCGTCCTCCCGGACGTCCCGCTTTTTCACCACCGCATACGCGTAGGTGGAGATCAGGGGGAACTCCGCGCAGGAGATGCGGATCTCAAAGACGCCCTCCCGCCCGGGGGCGGTATAGATGCCGTCGGAGGAAATCTCACCAGAATCCTTCTCCGTCAGCTCATAGGTCAGCGTGCAAGGCTCCATATTGTTGAAGCGCACATTAAAGAAGTGGCTCTCCCGGGTGGCCAGCACGACCGTGGGCTGTACCGCCGCGATGCTCTTGCCGGACAGCTTCTGGAGCTTGCTCTCCTCGCCGCTGCCGGGCAGGGATACAGCCACCCAGCGCAGGGGCAGCACAACCTGGTTGCTGTCCTCCAGGAGCTTCGCAGCCACCACGAAACTGCCCCGGTCGTTCATCACCTTCACTGCCGTCTCGGCTGCCACCGTAGGCGCCTGCTCCTGAGAGAACAGACTCACATTTCCATAGATGGTATTGCGGGCGGAGGTCCCCAGCCTGGGATCATCCGCAAGATACTCCGCGCCCACGGATACGAATACTGTCCCTGCACCAAGGCCGTGAACGATCTCATCGGAATAGGCCACCTGGCCCCGGCGCATATTGGCGCCCAGAGGAATCTCGCAGACGCCTGTGGCATAAATAGGCTCTACCCGGCGCTCCGCCGGAGATGCCGCGCTCTGGACAGCCGGGCTTTCGGCAGCCACTGCGGATGCCGGACGGAACCATTCCTCCAGCTCCTGCCGCAGGGCAGCGGAAGCTGTCGTCCGTATGTACTGCCGCACGCCGGTGGTGCGGATCTCTTCGATCAGGTAGGCGTTGCGGGTACGCTGGAGGGAGATTTCCGCCAGGGGTACATAGTCCTGTCCACCCACAGCATTGCGCATCTCCAGACTGGCAGATGATGCCGCCTGGTCCACAATCTGCGCCGCCGTAGCCTCTGCCACAGCCACCCGCAGCGCAAAGTTCTCTCTGGTGGACCGCTCTTCTCCGCCCACCCGGATCTGGATGCTCTGGCTGTCCGCCAGCAGCACAGATTCCGGTGCAGGGACGGACTGGGCTCTGAGATACCGGGTCAGCACAGCCTCTTCCTCTGGGCAGAGGTCCAACAGTTCCAGGAGCATCTCATGGCTGCCGTTTTCATCGGTAAACGCCGGCGTCTGCACGGCGGCTTTCAGCGTTAAGGGTTCCGCAGTGTCCCGCAGGCGGCGGACTGTGACCTGCAGCCGCACCGACGCTCCGCAGGGGCTCTGGGCCGGCATGGCACAGGTAACGGCATAATCCTCATCCTCGTACAGCACCGCCGTTGCCAGGAACTCCGGCTCCGGAGGGCAAACCGGCGGCAGAGACTCACTGTCCCGCAGAACGAGCTGCCAGCCCTCCCGGACACGGTTGCACTCGTAGCTCTCTCCGCTCTCCTGTCCCCGAACGGTGTAAACTGGGTGGACATCCTCCTCCTGATACTGCAGGCACAGGGTAGCCCGCTCCGTCTCCAGGCCCTCGAAGCCCTCCACCGCCGACAGCTTCCGCACCACAGGGCTCTCCACGGCGATCTCCCGGCCGCAGCCGTCCACAGCCACGCCGGAATCCACCATGATGGAAAGGTCATCCAGGCTGAATACGCCCAGACCGCAGACGATGCCGCTGCCGAACATCATCTCGTTGAGGAAACGGCGCTTATGATTGTTGTAGGTCTGTTCCGCCTGAAAATCAGCGGAGGTCAGCAGTTTTCCGACATAATAGCGATTACGCTCAAAGGGCAGCAGCTGGTTGTTTTCCATAAAAGCACCATCCTTACATCGTCGCCGGCCTTGGCCTGCGGTCATATGGGAAAGGCGGCGTACCGCGCTTTCAAATCATTCCTTTTCGACAACATTATACCATCCTCCGCCGTTTTTTTCCTAAAGGTTTGCTAAAAAATACGGTGCCGGACGGAGCGGATTCAGCCAGCCGAAAAGATCCTCCAGATAGGCTGAGCAAATTTTTAAAAGCTCGGAAACCTTCTGAAAACCGCCGGTTTAAAGGATGCAGGTCATCCTCCCCTTTTTGGAGCCCCGCACGCACGACTCTTCCCTCCGCAAAATTTCAGGGCGGATGGACAGGCTGCAGAAGCTTTTCCGCCCTTGCGCCCTTTTCCGAGATGGAGTATAATGAAACAAAATTGTGGTGCAATTTGGGAAGATAGAGCAGATCGGCCGTGTTTCCTGCGAAAAGCAGATCACCTTAGTGGAAAGGGAGTTGTTTGAAATGTGTAAGCCAGGGCAGAATGGCAACCAGACTTATGCGGATAAAACAAAACAACAAAATATCGTAGTGGAGGAGCACCAGCAGCCTCAGCAGGATATGATGGCCCCGCAGCACGATATTGCTGAGAATCGGCAGGTAGAAAGAGTCTCTCCATACGCGCGCTTTATCCATACGCTCAAGCCGCTTCCGCCGCTGCCTGTGGCGGGAGGGGCCGCTCCTCAGGAGGAGAAAGTGGGCCACAAGGAGAAAAAGCGGCGAAAGAAAGCCTACGAGAATCTTGGTAAGGAAAACCGTCTGCTGCGGGAAAACGAAGTGAAGGCTCTGCCCCAGTTCCAAACCAAGGAACGGTGGGATAAATGGGCCGGGGAGACACTTCCCCACTCCAAGCTCACCCGGGAACAGACCCTGAAGCAGGTCCTGAACGATAAGGACTACTCCAACTTTGAAAATCTGGACTTGGTCATGCGCAATCTGGTTGCCAGCAACGCGCTGCTCAAATTCGTCAAGGACTACAACATCGATGAAAACAGTGATCCAGAGGCTATTTGTGCACAGATCCAGCAAAGCAGCACGGGTGTCACAGGTCTTTTGGATCCGCCGCTGCGGCTGGGTCTGTCTCTGGCGCGGCATTCACGTGACTACACTACGGAGTTAAAGTCCTTTTTCTGCAAGCTGGATGAGGCTATGTCCACAGCGGTGATGGTATCCACCCTGACCCATGTGGCCGACCAGAATGCGGTCAAGACCTATTTTCAGGGCAAGGGGTCGCCCGATGCCGACAGGGACGCCCAGAACGCCATCGAGGCCAACAAGGCTCAGCAGATCCAAATCGCCAAGCGGCTGCTGCTGATGCAGATCTCCAACTTCCAGGGAGTTTACACGTCAGAGCTGAGCGGGTGGTCCCAAACGTGGGACTGGGATAAATCCATGGCCGTGGCGCTGAGCCACTGCTCCCGCGTTACGCTGACTCTCCCAAAGCAGGACGTTTCCAGTGATGCCTACGCACATAAAAATATGTGGAAGTCCATCCTGACCATAAAGGGAAAGAACACCGCCCAGGACAACAGCCGCGCCAGCTCCACCCACTCCATTGAGCGCAGGAAGGTCAAGAGCAAAGATTCCGTAGGCAGCAAGGAAAAGAAAGTCTGGTTCAACCTGATCGGTCAGCGGGGCATGAACTGCGCCATCGGCGGTCTGGGCAATGCCGGTATCAGCGGCAAGACCCTCTGCAACGATGGTTCCTGCGGCCATTTCTATTCCATGTATAAGGAAGCGGACGCCAATCACTACGGCGCTATGCTCATAGGTCTGGAGTCGGATGCCAACGCCGTGACCAACCAGATGGGCCATACCCACGACTGGCACGCCACAGCGGAAAAGGCTTCCAGCCTGGGCGGTCAGCGCACCGACGAGGATGGCGACAAGTACGGCGGGCGCCAATGCGACCTCAGCGGGATCACTGCCAGCACCATCACCCTGTGGATGACCGCTCTGGAGAATGCCATGCTCTACTGGCAGTCCCAGCCGGACGGCATGTCCTCCCCGGAGGCTGTCAGGGCTATGCAGATGATCTCCGGCAAGAAGTTGAATGTGGATCGCCAGCATGAGCTGCTCACGATGCTGACAAACGCTGAAGCGGCCTATCTCAATCCCTGATTCCGGTGAGTCCGTATGACAGAACGGGAGGATAATTATGCCAAAAGAACAACTGCCTGAAGTGGAGCTTTATTCCATTGGCCCAAACGAAGCAGATCACGCCGCTCCGCTGCTGACGGCGGAAGCGGTGGAAGCAATCAAAAACGGCGAGGCCTTCGGCATGGCTCTGGTGGAAGATGGCGAAGTCCGGGCCGCCGCCTGTGCCCGGCTTTTGCCGGAAAACGAAGAAGTTCTGGAACTGATCAGCCTTTATGTGGCCCCGGCGTTCCGCCGCCGCGCATTGGGCGGAACGCTTCTGATGGAGCTGCTGGAGGAAACGATGAACGCCACCGACGGCGGCCTGCGCTGGGTCGTTTCCTCGTTTATGCCCGGCACGGAGGGCGTGGAGCCCCTGCTTGCCAAGGCAGGTTTCCGGATGGAGCAGGACAAGCAGGCCGTTTCCTGGAAGCTGCCTGTTGCTGATCTTGCGGACAGCCCGCTGCTGCAGCGTCCCGCTCCGGTACCAGCTGGATGCTCCCTGCATACGCTGGAGGAGCTGCCCGACTACTGCCTCCGCCAGCTCGTTCAGGAACTGACAGAGAACGGAGTCAATGACCTCACCGTCGCGGAAATGCGGCAGGCGTTCCAAAACTCCAGTTACACCCTTCTTGACCAGAAAAACCAGCCGAAAGCCTGTGCTATTTTTTCCAAGGCAGGAGAAGATGGCGTTTACCTGTCACAGTTCTTTACGACGGCTGGCAATGCCGCTGCCGCCATGGCAGTACTGCAGGCAGGAGGGAAATCTCTTTTGACACAGCTCCCCGGCGAAACCGTGCTGGAGATCCCCACTCTGACGGATTCTTCGGCGAGATTGGTGCAAAAACTGATTCCCTCCAGCCAGGCGGCACATCTGATCCGCGCCGTTCTGGAACTGGCAGCCCCCTGAACCAGAGCTTCTTCAAGCCGCCTATGCCGGGGATCCGCGTCCATATTTGGCCGATCATCCTGCATTGCATCACGTCAAAGAAAAGTAGACAAAATATTTTGTAAAAGGAATGCCACCGACATTGCCGGTGGCATTCCTTTTACAAAAACAGCCGGCGACTGACAAAAGTCAGCCGCCGACCTCAAATCCTATATGGTTTTATGCTTCCACATCAATTCCCTTTTCGGCAAAGGCCTTCAGCAGCAGGTCCATGTCGCTGGGGATGGAGATGGGCTCGCCGCAGGCCTTGATGGCGTTGGCAACGTCCTTCAAGCCGTTGCCCGTCACTACGGACACCACGGTGTCATCCTTCCCGATGACGCCCTGCTCGCACAGCTTTTTCACACCCGCCGCCCCGGTTACGCCGGCAGGCTCGCCGAACACGCCGCAGGTCATTCCCAGCAGCTTCTGGGCGGCCATGATCTCCTCGTCGGAGACATTCACCACCAGACCGTTGCTCTCCCGAATCGCCATCAGGGCCTTGTCGGCGTTCCGGGGCACACCCACGGCGATGGAATCCGCCAGCGTGTTTTCCTCCATGGGATACCAGTCCTCGTTATTGGCGATGGCCCGGTTCAGAGGGCAGCAGCCTTCCGCCTGGGCGGAGATCAGCCGGGGCAGCTTGTCGATGAAGCCGATGGCGTACAGGTCCTTCAGGCCCTTCCACAGGCCTGCAATGGTGCAGCCGTCGCCCACGGAGATGGCGATGTAGTCGGGAACTTCCCAGTTCAGCTGCTCCATAATCTCCAGGGAGACGGTCTTCTTTCCCTCGGACAGGTAGGGGTTGATGGCGGCGTTGCGGTTGTACCAGCCCCACTTGTCGATGGCCTGTTTGCTCAGTTCGAAGGTGTCCTCATAGCTGCCCTGGACGGAGATGACGGTGGCGCCGAAGGTCATCAGCTGGGCCACCTTGCCCTTGGGGGCACGGCTGGGGACGAAGATGTAGGTCTTGAGGCCCGCCGCCGCGGCGTTGCCCGCCAGAGAGGACGCGGCGTTGCCGGTGGAAGAGCAGGCGATCACCTTTGCCCCCGCCTCCCGGGCCTTGGCGACAGCCATGGCAGAAGCACGGTCCTTCAAGGACGCGGTGGGGTTCTGGCCGTCGTCCTTCACCCACAGGCGCTTCAGGCCAAGCTGCTCCGCAAGGCGCGGCTCCTCATACAGTGGGGACCAGCCCACCCGCAGGGGCGTGGGCTCGGTGGTCTCCTCGATGGGCAGCAGCTCCCGGTAGCGCCACATGGTCCGCTCTGTCCGGGCCGCCAGCTTCTCTTTCGTCAGCTGCGTTTTAATGTAGTCGTAATCATAGGTGATATCCAGAATACCGCCGCACTCGCAGGTGGTCAGGTCCGGCGTGGCCTCGTAGGTCTTGCCGCACTTGACGCACTTGCCGTATAACACGTTTTTCATGCTGTCTCCTCCCAAAAGAAGCAAGGGGCGGGCGAACCGCCCGCCCCTTCGAGTATGTAATGTAGTTTACCCTTACAGGTTCTTCAGCAGGCCGGTCTCCTCGTTGAAAGCATTGATGAGCTCATCCAGGTCCTTGGCCTGGGCGTGGACGGCGTCCCAGGTGCCCTCGGTGTCGTACCACAGAGCGTTCAGGTCGTGCATATCCTTACCCTGCTGCTCCACCCAGGTGTAATACTTCAGGTTGTGGACCCGCTTGCGGTCGGCGTAGGTCAGCTCCATCAGGTTGTCGGTCTTGAGGCCCAGCATGTGCAGGTTGTGGTCCAGAGCGGCCTCGTGGACGTTGTAGGCGCCGTGCATCTCGTTCAGCTCGGCGATACGGCTGCCGTACATCACGGCGGAGTCGGTCAGGACAGTGCCGATGACGTCATGCTCGGTGAACTCGTAATACTTGGCCATCTTGATGCAGCACAGCACGTTGGCGATGCCGGAGATTCCCAGCCAGGTCAGCTTCTCCACCAGCACGGGGTCCAGCTTCAGGGTGTTCAGCAGGTAATCCTGGCCCTCGGGGGTGTTGAACAGCCGCAGCAGCCGCTGGGAGTCCTCGTCGTCGATGGCGATGGCCAT